>NZ_JALQCK010000002.1:0-414774 GCF_030464835.1 Paraburkholderia sp. WS6 | reverse complement strand
CGTGCTTATGCTTGTCCACTTTGCAGCCCTTAACAAAAGTGCCTAACACCCTCTAGTGGACAGCCGATTGTTTTCATTTCAGGTGTGGGCGCCTGGAGCTCGACATGGCTTCCGACCATGGATTATCTCGCTGAAGCCGGCTACCACTGCATCGCGGTGGATTTGCCGCCTTTTGGGTACTCCAGCCGGCCTGCGGACAACACGTACGACACAGGCCACCAGGCCTTGCGCATTCTCGGGATGCTCGACACGCTGAAGCTTTCGCGGGTGATTCTCGTTGGCCATTCGTTCGGCGGGCGAGCCACGGTCGAAGCATTGATGGCCGAACCCAGCCGATTTAAAGCGGCGGTATTGGTGGACGTTGCGCTCTCTATCGATCCGCCGCCTGCAGAACGCGGGTTGCTCGGCAGCCTGATTGAGCTACCGGCCGTGGCGCGGCCTGTGATCGCCGCAACGGCGACCAATCCGTGGCTCACCGGATGGTTTCTGCGGAAATTCACCTCGCGTCATGACGCGCTGACGGCTGACCGGATTGCCGTCTATCGGCGGCCGCTTTCTGTGGTTGGAACAACGCAGGCGTATGGCTACTGGCTGGATGCATTCGTCAATGATCCAGGGCTCAGCAGAAGCAGTCGCTCGTCGGACTACGCGTCACTGAGCATGCCGGTCGAGGTGATCTGGGGGACGACCGATGGCGTAACGCCCCTTAGCGACGGATTACGCCTGTCACGACTGTTGCCTGACGCACGCATGAACGTGTTGCCGGGAATTGGGCACATACCTCATGTCGAGGACAATGCCGCGTTCAATCGGGCGCTTGAGGGCTTCCTCGTCCGCCTATAGGTTGCCCCCTATGTCACGCAATTTAGGGACCGGATAGAATCAAAGCAGCTACTTGTGCGTAATATAAGTTCAGCGGATGCGCCATACTGTCTTTTTCTGCTTCTTTGAGGGCAAACATGCGATTGGCTGACTTCATCCTGCGCGACATGGAAACGATTCTGGTGCAATGGGAGACGTTCGCCGCTACTCTGTTGCCGGCAGCCGTGGACATGAAATCGCTCGCGCTGCGAGACCACGCGCAACAGATTCTGCAAGCCGTCGCGAAGGATCTGTCGACGGCCCAGACCCGGGAAGCGCAAGCCGAAAAGTCGATGGGGCGGGCTCCCATACTGATCGGGGCGCCAGAGACCGGTGCGCAGACGCACGCCCTTCTGCGGGCGCGAGGCGGGTTCGACATCAACCAGTTGGCTGCTGAGTACCGCGCCTTGCGCGCCAGCGTCCTGCGCCTGTGGATGGACGAATGCCAGCCCGAAGCGCCACATCCGGATGATGTCATCCGGTTCAACGAGGCCATCGATCAGGCGCTTGCCGAATCGGTCGGGTATTTCAGCGCGCAAGTCGATCAGGCTCGCAATCTTTTGCTTGGCATGCTTGGGCACGATATGCGCAGCCCGCTCCAGACCATCCTGATGACGGCCCAATATCTGGCGGCACTGAACGCTGGAGAGCAGGTATCCGTAGCGGCATCCCGTTTGATCAGAAGCGGCGCTCGCATGCAGGCGCTTCTGAACGACATGCTTGATTTCAATCGAACCCGGCTGGGTTTAGGGATCAATATCGCGCCGACTGATGCCGACCTGGAGAAACTGCTTGCCGACGAACTCGACCAGTTGCGGGCAGCGCACCCGGACCGTCAGATCGATATGGCGGTGGAAGGGGACTGTCGGGGTGTTTGGGACGGTCGCCGTCTGCAGCAGTTGCTCGGCAATCTGGTGTTGAATGCAATCAAATACGGCGCGCCGGACGCGCCTGTGCGAGTGGTCGTGATCGGCGAAGAGCAGAACGTACGTTTCGAGGTGAGGAACCAGGGACCTGTCATCGATGAAACGACGCTGCATCGGATCTTCGACCCGCTCCAGCGTGGCCTGCATCATGAAGACTCATATAACGCCGACGGCAACCTGGGGCTCGGACTGTATATCGCGCGCGAGATTGCCAAGGCCCATGGCGGCGAGATCGAGGCGCGGTCCGACGAGGCAGAAACCGCGTTCGCTGTGCGCCTGCCGCGTCTTCAATAGCGTTCGTGATGGTTCCACCGATCGGCCGTCGGCTCGTGTGTACTGACCGGCTGCCTTCGGCTGTCCTGCGGTTTGTTGCGGACGGCTCGATGAGATATCGAGGTGGGGTAACGCGGTGCCGTTTCGCCGGTGATGGCAAGCGCAGTGAGCATCTGACAAAATCTCCAGAAGAATGCCAAGAACGGAGGTAACTTGCGGACGGCCGAATACCGCTTTTCCACCATCTGGCGCATCGATGCGCCAGTGCAGGAAGTTTGGGCGGCAATCCATGATTCGGCGCGCTGGCCCGAGTGGTGGAATAACGTTGAGCGCGTGGACCAGCTAGAGGCCGGTTCCGATCAGGGCGTGGGCGTCGTACAACGCTATACGTGGAAAGGCCGGCTGCCCTATCGCCTCGTGTTCGATATGCGGGTGACGCGCGTCGACCCGTTGGTCGCGCTGGAGGGGGAGGCCAGTGGCGACGTCGAAGGCGCCGGCCGGTGGAGCTTTTCAACCGACGGACGCAACCTTACCGTGGTCCGCTACGACTGGTGCGTGCGTACGACTCGCGCATGGATGAATGCATTGGCGCCGTTGTTGCGCCCGGTTTTCCAATGGAATCACGATGCAGTGATGCGCGAAGGCGGCGCGGCGCTGGCGCGTCGGCTGGACGCGCGGCTGCTTGGCATCGAGCACGGATGAAGCCGGCGCGGCCGTCGAACGTCTAGGCGAGCAGCAGCAAGGCATCCGCGAGCGACAGCACCGTGGTGCGCGAATCGAACGCGGTGGAGAACAGATGTTCATGCACCACGTGATCCGGGTCGTAACAGCAATCCTTGACCGTGTACAGGCGGAAGTCCGCGTCGCTCGCATATGCCACCGACGACAACACGACACCCGTCGACGCAATGCCGACCATAATCAGCGAATCGACACCTTGTGCGAAAAGTCGTGCCTGCAGATCGGTGCCGAAGAACACGCTGGCGCGATGCGCGATGATGACCGGTTCACTCGCCTGCTGGCCTAACTCCGGCGAGGGCCGATCGTCGACGAAGAGGCCAAGTTGCCTGATTCCCTGCCCATTCTTGTTCAATGGGCTGACTTCCGGATAGCCCGGACTGAACCGGAGGTTGGCGAAATAGACGCTGACGCCTTTGGCCCGCGCTGCGTCGCATAGCTTGCGCGTATTGGCGAGCAAGGCCGGCGCGACCGATGGAAAGAGCCCGAGAATGTCGGTCTGATAATGCATGACGACGAGCGCGGTTTGCGCCGGCACGATGGGCGGAATCGGCGAACTCATGACTGGCGCCACCCAATAGCCGCTGCCTCCATTTACATTTCTCCTTTGCTTCGACACGTAGTTCATATTCACAACCAGAGAACGTCGAACGCAGCGAAGCATCCATTGTTAAAACGATGCTTTGCTGCCGTGGGAATATTACTTCATGTCGCTAGTCCGGGATCCATCCTCGCACCGGAAACGAAAGCGTTCATTAAACGACGCTCCGGCGTTCGTCCTTCCTGATCGTGTCATCAGGAAGGACAAAAGACCGCCCGTACTTTCGTTACCTTAAGCCGTAGTCGACACCAGGCTCCCAACCGTTTGCATATGCGGATGTCCCTTGAGATTATCCGCGAATGTCTGCACAAACGACTGCAACGAGGTGCCCGAGTTGCTATCGCCAAGTGAGCTCAACAGAGACTGAAAATCCGTCTGCAGTGTCGACGGCTGCGAAGAAGACGAAGAAGAATCGCTGCTTGCATCCGAGGTACTGGACGCGGTACCTGAACTCGTCGTGCTGCCGGACCCGAGTTCCTGGGCGAGCGCATTCAGCGCCCCGCCAATATCCCCATAGGGAGAAGTCGCGATCGAGTTCGTCGAGCTGCTTGTGCTATCAGACGTGGAGCTATCACTATTGCCCGTTTGCTGAAGCGATCCTAGCGCCTGAAACAGCGCCCCGAGAAAGGCCTGCAGCGCTCCGGAAATCGAGTTCGTTGACGACGAGTCGCTAGTGGAGGAGGTGGACGAGGCTGCGGTGGTGGACGAGCTTGAAGAAGCAGTCGTGCTCGACGTACCTGACGTAGCCGCGGTCGACGACGTGCTGCCAATTCCAAGCGCCGACAACGCCGCCTCGAGTGCCGACAGCAGCGGATTCGAGTCCGTCGAACTGGTCGACGAAGACGACGAGGACGACCCCGATTCGCAGCCGCCGCCGGCCGAGCGGCGAGTGGCGCCGACAGAAAGCAGGCTCGTGCTGGTTTGTGAACCACTTACACTTTGTATGCTCATGATGTTTGACCTCCTTACGAGTTGAGCATTTAGAGTAAGCGATGACAACACTTCCAAATGCCTGGTAAGGGGTGGATTCCCGTCTCATCTCGGCCATCGGTAAGGCGCGGAAAGTTTTCGTTCGGAAATTGCCGTCCTTTCAACGTGCTACTTCGTTGACGTCGATTCGAAAATATGCCGACAGCGCCCGCGGGAACGATTTCCTTAGGAGGAGGGCGCGCTTCAGTAGCGCTCGAAGGCGACTTGCAACGCTTGCATGTCGTTGGCTTGTGTGAGCGCCAGGGTCAGAAGGATGCGGGCTTTTGGGGGGATCTGATCTTCGACGGTGAGCCAGCCGTATTCGTCGTCGGGCTGTGCGCCATTACGTAACACGATTCCGTTGCCGGTACGCGATGCGCGCACCACATGAACCCCGCGTCGGGCAGCGTCGCGCAGCGGCTCGATGAGATGCTCGGCGACGTTGCCGTTGCCGGTGCCCACATAGATTAGCCCTCGCGCGCGCGAGGCGATTGCGTTCACTGCGTCGGGGGCGAGCGCGCCGTATGCATAGACGATGTCTACTTTGGGCAATGCCCCGAGCGTATCGATCGACCACGGCGTGTCGAGCGTATGGGCACGCCATGGGCGACGATAGTAGCGCGGCTGGCCTTCGATCACATGGCCAAGCGCGCCGTACGGCGAACGGAACGCCTCGAGCTTGACGCTGTTGCTCTTTACGACGTCCCGGGCAGTGTGGATCTCGTCGTTAGCAACGACCAGTGTGCCGATGCCGCGCGAGGATGGATGCGCAGCCACCGCAATTGCATCGTAAAGATTCAACGCCGCGTCGGAACTCATTGCCGACGGCGGCCGCATCGAGCCGACTACGACTACGGGCTTTGCGCTCTTGAGCGTGAGATGCAGAAAGTACGCGGTTTCCTCGATCGTATCGGTACCGTGCGTGATCACAACGCCATCAACGTCATCCTGTGCGAGCAATCTGGAAACGCGCCTGCCGATTGCAAGCAGATGCTCGTTGTTGAAATTCTCGGAGCCGGTTTGCAGCAACTGCTCCGCGCGCAAATTCGCCAGCGCGCACGCATGTGGAATCGTGCGGAGGATCTCATCGATGCCGAGCACAGAGCACAGGTAGGCGGACGTGTTGATGGCGGCTTTGCCTTGGCCGGCAATGGTGCCGCCTGTACCGATAACGATGATGTTGGCCTTTTCTGTCATGCGAGGTCGATGATGTTCTGGAGGGGGAGCGGCGTCACGCAGTGCATCGCTTTGCAGTGTCAATGCGAAAGGGCAAATGTGCTGCGCAGTTCCCGGCCGTCGCTGCTGGCGAGCCACTGCGCCAGCAGCGCCGCCGAACCCGTAGCCAGTGTGAAACCGAGCGCGCCGTGCCCGACGTTGAGCCACAGATTGCGGTAGCGCGTCGGTCCGACGATCGGCGTGCCGCGCGGCGTCGCCGGACGCAACCCGATCCATTCACTACCCGCGGAAGATCTGGCGACGTCGGGGTACATTGCGGCCGCCTCCGCCCGCAGCGTCGCGAGACGTGTGGGATCGGGTTCGAGCGAATAGCCTTCGATATCAGCAATGCCCGCAACGCGCAGCCGCTCGCCGAGCCGGGCATAAACCACTTTGCGGCTAAAGTCGGTAATGCTCACATGGGGCGCGGCCGTCTGTGGTTGCAGATCGAACGTCAGGCTGTAGCCTTTGAGCGGATAGATCGGCACACGGATGCCGATCGGCTTCAGTAGCCGTGCTGCAGCCGAGCCTAACGCGACGACGACATGGTCTGCCGCGAGCGGCGCACCGTTGCTCCAGGCTTCGATGCCACCGCTTACTTTATGCCTCAGGCAATCGATCGATGTGTTCATCAGGAACTGCACGCCGCGAGCGCGCAGCAACGCTTCGAGGCTCTTGCAGAAGCGTTCGCAATCGGCCGTGTCTTCGCTCGGCGTATGGATGCCGCCCGCGAGAAAGGGCCGCAGATGCGCGAGCGTCGGTTCGAGTTCGACGCACGCGTCGGCGCTCAGCGCCTTTTGTTCGCAGCCGAGCGTGCGCTGGAATTCAAGCAGCTTGACCGCGCTCTGCATCTCGCTCGCGTCACGATGCAGCACGAGCTTGCCCGACCGGACGAAGTCGAAGTCGAGCGCCGGTTCGGCGGCGATCAGTTCATGGATCAGCGTCCGGCTCAGGAACGACAGCGACAGCAGTTTGCGTGTCGTGAATTCGCTTCGTTCGCGCGTGCATGCCGACAGGAATTCGAAGCACCAGCGCCACTGTTCGGTGCTCAGCTTCGGGCGGAAGCGCACCGGTGAATCCCCGCGCGTGAGCCAGCGCGGCAGCTTCGAGACGACACCGGGGCCGGCGAGCGGCGCGACATAGCTATACGATAGCTGGCCGCCGTTGCCTGAACTGGTCTCGCTCGCTACTTCCGGATGCCGGTCCGCGACCGTTACGTCGTGGCCGGCGCGGCTCAGGTAATACGCACTCGACAAGCCAATGACGCCCGCACCGAGGATCAATATCTGCATACGGCTGCACTCGCTTGTTCGTGTGTTTGCAGGGAGGCCGTGTGCCGCGGGTGCGTCGTCAGCCCATTGACCGAACTGTACGGCGCTATCGATGCGCCGAATTGCATTGATCTGCCGGAAAGTAGAAGAATCGCGACAGGCTTGCGGGTAGAAGGGCGGCGGGATGGATCAGGCGGCGGCCGCGCCTCGCGATGCGCGCAGCTTGCCGGGCGTTACGCCATACGCCTCGCGAAACACGCGGATGAAATGCGCGGAGTCCGCGAAGCCGCATTCGTAGGCGATATCGGTGATCTTGCGTGTTGTATTGACCAGCATCCAGCGTGCGTAGCGTAGTCGCATCCGCCGGTAAAACTCGTTTGGCGATGTGTTCATCTCGGTCGCAAACGCGCGCTCGAGATTGCGCACACTGGTGCCGATCATCTTCGCGATGACCACGATGTTCAACGGCGCTTCGAGGTTCTCTTCCATCAGCAGCACCGCGTGGCGCACGGTTGCATCCTCCACCGACAGGTAGCCGAGCGCCGCGCGCCGCTCGACGAACGACGAGCCGCCCTGGCGGCTAACCGTCATCTGATGGATCACTTTTGACGCACGGTCCGGTCCGCAGTGCAGGCTGATCAGGCGCGCGGCCATCTCCACCACGGAAATGCCGCCCGCGCAGGTAATGCGCGTGCCGTCGATCAGGTAATCGGCGTGGGTCACGACGCGCAGCGCGGGGAACATACGCCGGTAATCGTCGAGGTGAAAGCTGTGCACGCAGGCAACATGGTCTTCCATCAAGCCCGCGCGCGCCAGAACGAAGCTGCCAGTGCACATGCCGATGAGCGGAACGCCCGCGTCGGCAGCCTGTTTCAGATAGTCCCAGTAGCGCCGGTCGACTTGATCGAGATGGGGAAGCAGGCCGCCGATCACGACGAGATAGTCGAATTGCGTGACGTCTGGAAACGAGGACTGCGCCTGCACCGGAATGCCGCAGCTCGCTTCGACCGATTCGCCCTCGGCGCCGACGATGGTCCACAGGCAGCGTAGCTGACGGCTCTGATCGCCGCGGTCCGCTGCGTGACGCAGCGCATCACACAGACCGCCCAGCGAAAGCATTGGAAAGCGCGGCCACAACAGGATGCCGACGCTCAGTTCCGCGCCCGAACGGCTTGGGCGCGCCTGAAGCGTGCGCGGTAGCGCGTCCAGTTGTTCGACCAGTTGGTGAGCAGTCTGGGTTACCTGACTGGAATTGTCGGCAGTCGTCATGCGCGAACTCGAGGGCGGATCGCCCAGATTATACGGCGACGCCCGGCGAATCAGTCCGAGGCGGCCCTGCCGCAATTCTTCTATTTTCCGGCAGATCAATGCAATCCCGGCGCATTGTGGCTGCATAAATTCAAACCCGCCAACGAACGACGCCGCACTGTGGGGTGCGAACGATCCGGCGAAGGCAGGCACACCGTCCACAGGCCGCGTGTTTCCGATCTGCGGGCGGCCGTTACCGTCCGTTCCGACCATTACAACTTCTTTTCGGGTGAAGCATGAGCACAAGCACAGTCTTGGGTCGCGGTATGGCGACCGTCTGCATTCTGGGAGCATCGGCGGCCGCTGCAGTGGGCGTCGCCCGTGCCGACGAGGTGGTGAAGATCGGCGAGGCCGCACCCGTGACGGGGCCGGCCTCGTATCTTGGCAAGGACACCGAGAACGGCGCCCGGCTCGCGATCGAGGAGATCAACCAGACGGGCCTCGTGATCGGCGGAAAGAAGGTGACGCTGGTCTTCGATGCGCAGGACGATGCGGGCGACCCGCGTCAGGCCACCCAGGTCGCACAGAAGTTGGTGGACGACAAGGTCGTCGCGGTGGTCGGCCACATGCAGTCCGGCTCGACGATTCCGGCATCGAAGATCTACAGCGACGCAGGCATCGCGCAGGTGTCACCGTCCGCGACGAATCCGGCCTATACGCAGCAAGGCTTCAAGACCGCGTATCGCGTGGTCGCGACCGATGCCCAGCAAGGGCCGACGCTCGCCGACTATGCAGCGAAAACGCTGAAAGTCAAAACAGTCGCCATCGTCGACGACTCGACCGCATACGGCCAGGGTCTTGCTGTCGAATTCGAAAAGCAGGCGAAAGCCAACGGCATTACGGTGCTCTCGCATGACGCGAGTACTGACAAGGCCGTCGATTTCCGCGCGATTCTCACCAAGATCAAGGGCGAAAAGCCGGACGCGATCATGTATGGCGGTCTCGATGGCACGGGCGGTCCGTTCGCGAAACAGGCGAAGCAGTTGGGTATGACGATGAAAGTGCTGGCCGGCGACGGCTTGTGTGCCGACGATCTCGCGAAACTCGCGGGCGATGCGGCCGACAACGTAATTTGCTCGATCGCCGGCGCGCCGCTGCTGAAGATGAGCGGTGGGCCGGCGTTCGTCGAGCGCTACAAGAAGCGCTTCGGTTACGCGCCGGTTCTGAACTCACCGTTTGCGTACGACGCGGTGGGTGTCATCATTGATGCGATGAAGCGCGCGCAATCAACCGAGCCTGCAAAAATCCTTGCTGCAATGCCTGCGACCGATCATCAGGGGGTGCTCGGAGAAACGCAATTCGATGCGAAGGGCGATCTGAAGCACGGCGTGATTTCGCTCTACAAATACGTTGGAGGCAAGCAGGCGCTGCTCGGCGTTGTCGAGCAATAAGCGGATTTGCGGGTTGTGCTTTGCCGAGCGCTTAAAGTCTGACGTTCGCAAAGCTGGTGGCCGCGCCACGCGGCGCAATGCGCCCACTGCGCGATGAAGCCGATCCTTAGCCGGCCCTCTACGATTGTCCCGGGCCCTTTATTTTGTGAAGTTTCATCTCTTTCGTATTGGGTGGCACACTTAACGCGTTCCAGATTTCCAAGAAGTCCACGCCGGCTTCCGCTAATTAAACATTTTCTTATAAGTAAAGATCGGGAGAAGTTGCCGAATGGACGTTTTCGACACAGCAATCCAAACTTTCCTGACGCACGTTGCTTTGAGTTCCACCATCTTGAACCACGCGATAAGAGTCATCGCGGGCCTATACACATTCAAGGGGTTCGTGCTCATACCCTTATTGTGGTGGATATGGTTCAAGCCCAGTCAGCGTGGTGGATGGGAGCGTGAAATGGTCGTCGCAACGATCGCGAGCTGCCTTCTTGCGCTCACAATTTTCAGGCTTTTTGGCCATTTTTTGCCATTCCGGATACGGCCTATCTATAACCCAGAGCTGCACTTGCATTTTCCATCAGGTGGTCCGGGAGTGGCCGTGCTGCCAACGTGGAGTTCCTTTCCGAGTGACCACGCGATGCTGTGGATGGCGGTCGCGACTGGGATTTTTCTCGTCTGGCGCGGCGTCGGCGTGTTCGCACTTTTGTACACCGCGATCGTCATATGCCTGCCGCGCATTTATCTCGGCTGGCACTATCCGACCGACATACTCGCGGGGGCGGCGATCGGAATGACCATCACCTGGATACTGACTCGGGACGCCGTTAGAACGCGTTTTGCAGTGCCGATCCTGCGATGGATGCACAGATTTCCCGGGCCCTCTTATGCGTTGTTGTTTGTTTTGTGTTTTGAACTGATAACCCAGTTCGACGAACTACTCGTTCTCGGGCAGTCGGCTTTGAAATGGCTGTGATTGCGCGAGACTGACACTATCGCCCCCGGGCCTACGATGCGTGTAGGCCCGAATAGGATAGCGGCATTACGACCGCCAAGCGCTCATTCGCCGTCCTGGACTGACTTGATAAGATTGTTCCGCAACGCCACGATTGCCTTCTGCATCTTTTCGAACTCGTCGGGCGCAAGGCCCGTTGCCTCGACGAGATCCATCTTCAGGGCTTTTTCGCGCAAGCGTCGTCCGCTTTTCGTCAGACAGATCCGCACCTGACGCTCGTCTTCGGGATCGCGCTGCCTTTCCAGATAACCCATCACCTCAAGCTTCTTCAGGATCGGCGTAAGCGTGTTGGATTCGAGAAACAGCTTCTCGCCCAGTCCGCTGACGGTCTGATTGTCTGTCTCCCACAGCGCAATGATCGTGATGTATTGCGTGTAAGTGAGCCCAAGCTCCTCGAGTATCGGCTTGTATGCCTTGCCGAACGCCAGGTTCGCGGAGTAGATCGCAAAGCACAGATAGTCGGAGAGCATGGGATTTGCGGGTGCCAGTTGATCTGTGGATTTCATCTGTATCCTCTTTGGCTAGTAGAGCCTGATGTTTCACAAGACGTACGAAGTCACATATATCGCATGCGATTATATCGCAATGTAGTGAAAGTTGGACCGCTGCCGTATAGCGTGCAACCGGTGGTCAATTTCACCGGGTCCAGCTCTTTCGCATCGTAGAGGTCTTGCGGCGGCGCCCTCCCTGCCGCTGTGGCCGCCGCGCAGGAGCAACGACGATGCGCGACGACCCAGCGACAGAGGAATGCACGATCTAGTGATGTGCGAACAGGTTGCCGCGCGGCGTCACGGCGACATGGCTGCCCGCTTGGGAGAGTCCGGCGACTACACCGCCATATGCCTCTTGCGAGCCTGTGACGTCGTCGCGTTCGACGGCGACGGTTCGCACGCTCTGACCGCTTTGCGACGCCGGTGCGCCAACCGAGGGCTTGTAGAACGGGGCCGGTCCATAGCCGCTGGCGAACGCGGGTGCGGCGGCGGACGCCGAAAAGGCGATGAGCAGTGCAATGATGAGCTTGGTCTTCATGATGGGAATTCCCTAAAAAAGATGTTCAGTGAAAGGCACGTGCGTCAACGAGATGCACGTGCCTGGGCGGATTACGCCGTGACGATGTTCATGCCGATCTCGATGTTGCCGTGCACGGACTTCGAGTACGGGCAGATCTGATGGGCGAGGCGCGCGATCGCCTCGACGACTTCCGTTTCCAGACCCGGCACGCGAATGGTGAACTCTGCGCCGAGGAACCACGCGGCACCGGTCTGCCCAATGTTTATCTGGATGTCCACGGAATAGTCGGGCGGTAGCGTGACCTTCTTCAACTGGGCCGCAATCCCGAACACGGTGGTGTAACAGGCCGACCATGCACCCGCAAACAACTGTTCGGCTCTCGGATGCGGCTCGGTGGCGATGAACTCGAGGTTTTCAAGGCCAGGCGCTGTCAGCTTGAGGTCGAAGACGCCAAACTCGCCGCGCTGGAGATTGGGGTCGCGATTGACCGTGGCGTGGCTGTTGCCTGAGGCGAGGACTTTTTCGATCTTTTCCATGATGCATTCCTTCGTGAGTAAGGGGTGTTAAGCGTATTTAAAGTGTATACGATATAATCGCATGCGATTAATAATGGGCGAAGATTAGCGAGGTGCGTATGCCTGATCCGATCACGCGGTGACGACATTCAGGCCGACCTCGATGTTGCCGTGTACAGCCTTCGAGTACGGGCAGATCTGATGGGCCAGGTGCGCGATTGTCTCGACGACTTCCGTCGCCAGACCCGGCGCGCGGATGGTGAACTGGGCGCCGAGGCAATGACCGGCACCGACCGACCCAATGCTGACCTGGATGTCCACGGAATAGTCGGACGGCAGCGTGACCTTCTTCAGCGAGGCCGCAATCTCGAACGCGCTGATGTAACAGGCCGACCAAGCGCCCGAAAACAACTGTTCTGCTCTCGGGTGCAGCTCGGTGGCGACGAACTCGCGGCTTTCACCATCGGGCGCTGACAGTTTGAGGTCGAGGACGCCGAGCTCACCGCGCTGGACATTGGGGTCCCGATTGATCGTGGCGTGGCTGTTGCCAGAGTGGAGGACTTGGTCGATCTTGGTCATGATGGATTCCTTTGTGGATAAGGGTGTCAGGCTGCTTTAAATCGCATGCGATGTAATCGCATGCGTTGCATGATGGAGGAAGGGTCGATGGATGTCAATCGCAAAAGATTTAATCGCATACGATGTTTTGATAGGGCGAGCAAATATCCTGCGATAGCAGCCGAGGAGCGCCCGGCTGCCCGTGACATTGAAGTGACAAGGAATGTGAGTGTGGCGGATGAAATCCCCCGCGAGCCATTCCAGCGCGGAGGCGAGGCCGAAATTCAGTGCGACCGGCCGAAGGTGACTGGCCACATTGCGCACGATCTGGGTGGTTTGTTCAGCCAGATGTGCGGACAACTGCTGCAGCCGTTCGCGCGACGTCAGCAGTTCAGTTGCGATGCGATGCAGTTAGCACTCGCCCTTTTTAGCGTGTCCCGGAGGGCAGTGGTCGTGATCACCATGGTGGTGGTGATGTTCCTCCCATTCCTGGCGCTCCCAGTAGCGATGACCGTCGTAATATCTGTCCCCATACCAGCCAATGACAACCGGTGCCTGGGCGACCACTACAGGGGCAGGCATGCCGATATTGACGTCTACGTTGACGGCATTGGCCACGCCGGATAGGCCAATTCCCAAGCTCGCGACCAACGTTGCCAAGAGAGGATATTTCATACCGTACTCCAAAATAGAATTCCATGAATGCACTTGGCCTGTCGCCGCAGTGACGATGCACGGCGGGTGATTCGCCGATCCTTCCTAAACGGGAAATACTGCGATGTCGTTGACGGAGTTTCCCCAGACAGTGTGTTTTTTGATAAAAATTAACACTATGTTCGGTGCGGGGTAACGTTCGCGATGTTGCTCGCCGAACGACATCGAAGGGCGGAAACGGGGCGCAGATTGCTATCTGCCGGGATCAGGCGCGGTACTGGCCAGCAATCTCTTCGTCGTTTCGCCCACCGGCTAATTTCCGTTTCTTTTGAAGTGACGGAGACCGTTCGGTCAAGCGAGCCGCTGCGTCCTTATCCGGAGAACCCGCAGCCGCGAACTGCCGTCGATACTCGGCCGGCGTCGTTTGCTTTGCGGCCTTGAACTGTCGATTGAAATTGGCGACGTTCGCGAAGCCCGAACGAGCAGCGATGACGGCAACCGGCAGGGAGGTGTCAACCAGCATTCGGCACGCGTGACCAATACGAACCCGGGTGATATACCGGCCGACGCTCTCACCAATATGCTGAACAAAATAACGCGTGAGCGAGCGTTCCGACAGGCTGGCGGCCGCGCAGAGCTCTGACAGTCGCAACGGTTCGGCAAAGCGTGCGTCAATCATCGAAAGGACCCGGTTGATCCGTTCGGGCTCGTGGCCAGACGGGCCGGTGGTCGCCTCGTTGAAAGCACTCGGCGAGGCGAGCGGCTGGCCCGGCGCGTCGGCAAGCGTGCACATAATGTCGAGGGCGGCGCCAAGGCGGTCGCGCGCCACGCTCGATAACAATGGTTCCAGGCGCTCGCGCATCCATTTGCCAGCGGGTGGCTCGAAGGCCAGCCCACACGCGGCCCTGCGTAACAGCTTGCGCAGCGGTTCATATTCGGGGCAACAATCCGCCATACGCCGCGCCCAATCGCCGTCGAACCAGATGACGATGGCGACCTGTGGCGAGGATGGATCGATTGAACGATTCGACGCCCAGGTGTGCGGAAGATCCGGCGGCACGAGGACCAGATCCTCAGCCTCGTATTCGTTGACAGAGTCGCCGATGTAGCGCTTGCCATGACTGTTCATCGTCAGCGTTAACTCGTACTCCGGATGGTGATGCCACTCGAACGGAATGCGCGGGAGCCGCCGATGGTAAACCCGCACCGAACAGTCCCCACCGAAGTCGACATGCTCATAGGCTGGTTTCATGGCCGAATACGCAAAAAGATTGCCTGAATAGTATCACCAAGCCACGCATGCGCGTCATATCCTCGGGGCATATCAAATCCCTACGGAGACAGTCATGGCGTTGAAAATCGACGATTTGCCGAGCGCAATCCGGCAAGCGAAAAAGGAGCTGCGCGCGGCGTTGCCGAACTACCGGCAGGTCTTTGCCGAAGTCGAAGAGGCGATCAGCACCGAGGCGAGGCGAATTGCCAGCCAGCGGGATCGTGGAGAAGACGTCATCCCCGAGATTCAGTTTTCCGACATCACCGAACAACGCGTCGCTGCGGACCAGATCGCGGTCGTCAAGGCGCGTGGCGCATGCGTGATCCGTAATGTCTTCCCCCGTGCGCTGGTGCAGAGCTGGGACGAGGATATTGCCAACTATGTCGAGCGCAATAATCTCGACAAGCACCTGGAAAACCGCGCTGAAGACAAATACTTTGGCCAGCTCGCGTCCAGCAAACCGCAGATCTATGGGGTGTACTGGTCGAAGCCGCAAGTGCTGGCCCGTCAGTCGGCGTCGCTGACCGAGGCACGTGTGTTCCTGAACCGGCTGTGGCGCAATGAGAGCGGCGGCCAGGTGCACTTCGATCCGGAGCGCGTGCCTGTCTATGCCGATCGTCTGCGTCGCCGGCCGCCAGGCTCTGCGTCGCTTGGCCTGTCGGCGCATTGCGACGGCGGGTCGGTCGAGCGCTGGATCGAAAGCAATTTTCGGAAGGTGTACCGCCACGTGTTTGCCGGGAACTGGCGTGACTACGACGCGTTCGACGCGGCTTTCCGACCTGACGTGCAGGAGATCGCGTCGCCGGCCGTATGTTCGATGTTTCGTACGTTCCAGGGCTGGACTGCCTTGACGCCGCAAGGCCCGGGCGACGGCACGCTGCAACTCGTGCCCATCGCCAATTCGATGGTGTACATCCTGCTGCGCGCGCTTCAGGACGATGTCGCAGAGGACGACCTGTGCGGTGCAATGCCCGGACGGGCGCTGTCGATCAAGCCGGAATTTCATGCGCCATTGTTCGAGGCACTGTCATCGATTCCCAAAATGGAAGCGGGTGACACCGTATTCTGGCACAGCGATGTCATCCATGCGGTCGAAGACGAGCACAAGGGGGCGGGCTACAGCAACGTGATGTACATCGCCTCGGCGCCCGCGTGCGCCAAAAACGACGCTTATCTGAAGCGCCAGTTGCCGAGCTTCCTCAAGGGTGAAAGCCCGCCCGATTTTCCTGCTGACCATTTCGAAGTGGATTTCAGCGGACGCGCCACGGCCGACGATCTGACACCGCTCGGCAAGGCGCAACTTGGGTTTGACCTGTAGATCGGTAAAGACGTTTGACACGTATGAAAACGGGCACGCATGCGCGTTCGACCTGGCCTCGAACGCGTCGCTCGATCAAATAACGAAAACTTCGGAGACTGCAATGAAACGATCACTCACGTCGGTTGCGACGGGTATTACGCTGCTCATGGCTGGAACTCATGCTGGTTTGGCCGCCGAACAGCTTTCGGTACTGCACTGGTGGACCTCTGGTGGCGAATCGAAAGCGATCCGGGTGCTGAAGGACGATATGACCAAACAGGGCTACGAGTGGAAGGACTTCGCCATAGCGGGAGGCGCGGGCGCGGCGGCCATGACGGCGCTGAAGACCCAGGTCATCTCGGGCAACGCACCATCGGCCGCGCAGATCAAGGGCCCTCTGATTCAGGATTGGGCCGATCAGGACATGTTGGTCAATGTCGATCAGTCCGCTACCGATTGGAAAGCGCATTCGCCGTCGCAGATAGATAGCTCCATGAAGGCAGGCGGTCACTATGTGGCTGCGCCCTTCTCGGTACACCGAATCAACTGGTTGTGGATCAACAAGGCCGACCTCGAAAAAGTCGGGGGCACGGCGCCCACGACGTGGCCGGAATTCTTCGCGCTCGCCGACAAATTTCGCGCAGCGGGCATCACGCCTGTTGCGCATGGTGGCCAGCCCTGGCAAGACATGACCATCTGGGAGACGGTCGTGCTTTCCCAAGGTCCGGATTTCTACCGGAAAGCCCTTGTTGACCTTGACCAGAAAACGCTGACTTCGCCGCAGATGGTGCAGGTGTTCGAGGTCGTCCAGAAGATCCGGAGTTACTTCGATAAGGGCTACCACGGCCGTGACTGGAATCTCGCGACGGCAATGGTCATTTCCGGCTCGGGCGGCATGCAGTTCATGGGCGACTGGGCGAAGGGCGAATTCGCCAATGCGAACAAGAAGCCAGACGCCGACTATATTTGCGCGGCCGCGCCGGGGACGTCGAATGCCTACACGTACACCGTGGATTCGTTCGCGTTCTTTCAGCAGAACGGTAAGAAGCAGGCGTCGCCCGGGCAGCTTGCGCTTGCCAAGACGATCATGTCCGTCGATTTCCAGCAGCAGTTCAGTCTCTACAAGGGTTCAATTCCTGTTCGGCTGGACGTTCCCATGGACAAGTTCGATAGCTGCGCCAGGAAATCATTCGCCGACGAGCAGGCCACGATTAAATCTGGCGCGTTCCTGCCTTCGTTGGCCTTCGGCAATCTTCAGTCGCCGGTTACTGCTGGCGCGATTACCGACGTCGTCACGAATTTCATGAACTCGAACGAGGACCCGAAAGAGGGGGTGCGCAAGCTTGCGGCTGCAGCGAAGATCAAGTAGACGGGCGTTGCGTGTCAATCAGTCTGGAACGAATGGCTTCACTCCCATCGACAAAGGAGATAAAAATGAATCCGGTAGCAAAGCGTAAATGGCCGCGTTCAGGGCTCGAGACAAGCGTGATGGGTTTCGGCGCCGCGCCGATCGGCAACATCTTCAGGCCGATCAGTGAAGAGGATTCGGCTGCCTTGATCAAGGCAGCGTGGGACGCGGGCGTGCGCTACTTCGACACCGCGCCGATGTACGGGCACGGGTTGAGCGAGGCGCGCTGTGGTCAGGGGCTGCGCTGGTATCCGCGCGACCAGTTTGTGCTGTCCACCAAGGTTGGGCGTCTGCTGAAGCCGCGCAAACGCGCCGAGATCAACTTTGAGCCATGGGTTGACGGGTTGCCTTTCGAACCCGTTTTCGACTACAGCTATGACGGCACGATGCGTTCGATCGAAGACAGTCTGCAGCGTCTGGCGCTGGAGCACATCGATATCGCGCTGATTCACGACATCGACGTCTTTACGCACGGCGAGCGTCAGCCCGAGATGTTCGACGCGGCGATGGCTGGTGCGGCGAAAGCACTGCTGAAACTCCGTGACGAAGGGGTCGTGAAAGCGGTGGGGCTCGGCGTCAACGAATGGCAGGTCGCACACGAAGCCATTCGCCGGCAGGATTTCGATTGCCTGCTGCTGGCCGGTCGCTACACGCTGCTCGAGCAGGACGCGCTGGACGGTTTCCTGCCGCTGTGCGAAGAGCAGCAGGTGTCGGTCATTCTCGGTGGCGGCTACAACAGCGGCATTCTCGCGACGGGTGCGGTGCCAGGCGCGAAATACAACTATTCGCTCGCGCGGGAGCCCATTCTTGAACGCGTGCGCAAGATCGAGCAGGTATGTCAGGAATACTCGGTGCCGCTCAAAGCGGCGGCGCTGCAATTCGTTCTCGCCCATCCCGCGATCTCGACCAACATTCCCGGCGTGCGTACGGTTGCACAACTGGAAGACAACCTGCAAACCTTCCGGGCTGAAATTCCGCCGGCGTTCTGGGCCGAGTTGAAGCGCCGGGAGCTGATCCGGCAGGATGCGCCGACTTCTCCTGTTGACGGTGATTAAGTCGCAACTCGTCGAAGTCGATGCGCAGCACCTGTTCGCAGACGAAACGATGCTTGGCGACATTGTGGTTCGCGTGGTGCATGAAATCGAACCGCTACCTGGCGGGGGCAATCGCATCACCTACAAGATCGACGTAGTCGGAGAAAATGCTCACGATATTTGTGCTGGCGTTTCTTCCGATTTCCCTGAAGTCTTGTTGGCGCTGGTCGCTCAAGCGGAAAGTCGGACAACGAAATGAGTCAAGCATGGCTTGGCGTTGGCTGGTTCATCCGAATGTGCGAAACGTACTCCCGCACACCTGCATGAACTGTTCGACCAGCGCTGACCGCTCGCCGTTAATGGCCACGCTCGCGACTACTGGAATCGCGATTTCTGGCGCAAGCGGCACAACATTCAGCCCTTGAGCGCGTGCGGAAAGTGCCGCGATCTCGTCGACGATGGGAGGGTATGGCTGTCGATGCGTTGCGGCTTGCTGTTCAAAGCCGAGAGCCTTTCTGTACGCATAAGGTGGTGTAGCGGCGGTTTCAACTGTCGAGCCATATCACTCTGTCCGCGAATGATTCCAGTATCGCTGCGCGTTCGCTGTGCGCAATGTAGAGCCAGAGTTCTTTCGAATACCGGAGCCGGACAGCCGAAATTGCCGGCTCCAAGGCCGCGTCGGCAGCAGTCAAGACAAGACGATCACAATCACTTTCCGCGGCGAACCGTATGGCTTCGACCGCCGTTTCGACTGCGAGCAGCCTGCGAGCGTCGCAGCAGGCCGCCTCGTTTGCTGCCACTGGCAGAGGAACCAGACGCACATCAAACGGAGTTCGCAATCTGTTCGATCGCAGACAACTGAACAATGGGCCCGCCAGATCCTGATCGACGTCGCGAGACAGATCGAAATATAACGAGTGTTTCATGGGGGCGCTTTGCGCCGCGACCAGTTCCCGCTCCATGTTCGCGATCATCTCGATGGATGCGCCTTCGCTCAGGGCGGCCGCCAGGTAGGTTCCGTCGACGATCCATACTGAATTCATATGATGGTCCTTGGACGCTCGCAAAGTGTCTTTGTTTGACGACGATAGCCACAACGATTATCCTCGGCATCTGAATATTGTATCCAATAAAGGGTTGCATATGGAAAAAGTCCGCTTGTCTCTCGAAGAAGTGAACGCGTTGTCCATGCGCGTGCTCACGTCCAATGGCATGGCCGAAGATCATGCTCGCGCGATCGCGCGGGTGATTACGGCAGGTCAACGGGACGAGTGCCACTCGCACGGAATTTACCGTCTGCTTGTTTGCGTCAGGTCTCTTCGGGAAGGCAAGCTCGTGGGCGACGCGAGACCTCAGCTCAGTGAGCTCTCGCCCGCGATTGTTCGAGTCGACGCCGGATTCGGATACTCACAGCTAGCCTTCGAATTGGGCAGCAAGGTCCTTGTTGAAAAGGCTCGGAACGTTGGCATCGCGGCACTCTCGATCAACAACTGCTTCCACTTTTCGGCTCTCTGGCCCGAGGTGGAGGCTATTGCGAGCGAGGGACTCGCCGCTGTAGCGATGACCCCTAGTCATAGCTGGGTTGCACCGGCGGGTGGCACCAAGCCGGTGTTCGGGACCAATCCGATTGCCTTTGCGTGGCCACGGCCGGGCAGGTTTCCATTCGTTTTCGATTTTGCGACAAGCGGGATCGCCCGTGGCGATATCGAGTTGCACAGAAGAACAGGAAAGGAAATCCCCCTTGGCTGGGCCGTCGACGAGGCGGGGCAGCCGACGACGGACCCGGCTGCGGCGATGCGAGGCGCAATGCTCACATTCGGTGGCCATAAAGGCTCTGCCCTGTCGGCGATGGTCGAACTGCTTGCTGGCCCTCTGCTCGGGGATCTGACCAGCCTCGAATCGCAGAAATTCGACGAAGGTGTGGGTGCCACGCCTTGCCATGGCGAACTTGTGCTCGCCTTCAATCCTGACATATTCGCCGCTGGAAAGCGCGCGCAGGGTGACCAGTACGCAGAAGCCATGTTCGATGCGATTGCGGGGCAGGGTGCGCGGCTGCCGTCGCAACGGCGATTTGAGGCAAGGGTTCGAAGCGAAGCAAATGGCGTCGAGGTCAGCGCCCAGCTCTACGCGGACGTCAAGGCGTTGATCCGAAACTAACCGCGCTCTTGTGGTCGCATACAGCATATTTTGGCAGTTCCCGCCATAGGCGCACGCCCGAGCCCCCCAACATAACTAGAAATGCTGCGGGAACTGCTTGACCGATTATATTGGATCCAGGATATTGTCGACGAATAAGGGTCGTGGCGGAAACTTTCACGGGCCGCGCAGACATGTCTGATCCCGGGGGATTCGACAGGAGATCTCGTTTTCCATTCGTAGCATTACTTACTAAAAAGGAGATCAAGATGAAGAAGGCGGGTATGGCGGCGGCGATCATGTCCACCGCGGTCGTGTGTCATGCGCAGAGTTCCGTCACGTTGTACGGCGCGCTGGACGATGGGATCACCTATACAAACAATCAGGGTGGCCATTACAACGTTCAGGCCTCCAATGGCGCATTAGGCAGCACCAAATGGGGGTTTCTGATCAACGAGGATCTCGGTGGTGGATACTGTACGGTGGCCCGTCTGGAAAGCGGCGTCGATATCAATACCGGAAAGATGAATAACGGCGGGCGTCTGTTCGGCCGTCAAGCCTACGTTGGCCTCGGGTCGCCCTTCGGTACCGTGCTGATGGGACGCCAGTACGACCTGGTGCTCGATTCGCTGATTGGTCTTTCAGCGTCTGGCCGGTTCAATGGAATTCTGGCCACGCACGCAGCAGACGTCGATAACGTTTGGGGCAACTACTCACTGAGCAATTCCATCAAGTACATCTCGCCCACGTACGCCGGGTTCAAACTGTCGGGGCTTTTCAGTCTGGGGGGTGTGGCGGGTGACTTTTCCAACGGCAAGAAGGAATCAATCAGCCTCAGTTACTCGAACAACGCGCTCAGCGCGAGCGCTGTATTTTCGCGAATCAATAGTCCCGCGACGTCCATCTACGATGCGACGGCAAACCCTGTGGCCGGTGGCACGTTTGTGAACCCCATCACCAATCCGACTTACAGCGGGTACACGTCAGCCCGGACCCTGCAGGTTGCAGGCGCTGGCATTAACTACCGTCTCGGCGCGGCGCTGCTGGGTTTCACCTACACGAATACGCGCTTCGAAGACGTGGTGCGGACTTCGTCGACGCCATTTTCGGGGACGGCCACCTTCAATAACTACGAAGCGCTGGCAACGTACAACGTCACGCCGGCAGTTCTGCTGGGTGCCTCGTACGACTATACGAAGGCCGAGTCGGCGAAATATCTGCAGCTCAACGTGGGAACCCAATTCAGCTTGTCGAAGCGGACATTGCTCTACGCGACGACCTCCTGGGAGCGGGCGACAGGCATCGATTCGACGGGCAAGTCTGCTGTTGCTGCGTTGTCCTTCCTGACGCCGTCGTCCACGAATAGCCAGGTCGCCGTCCGCGCGGGCATTCGCCATACGTTTTAAGACTTCCGAGTCCTGATTCCGGCTGCCGCGTCCCGGGCGGACACAAGCGCACGCAAAGGTTTACCCGGCCTTGACTCTGGATTTTGGATACAGGATATTGTGACCACACTTCGATCCGGAACATTCTGGATCGGTCGATCCCTCATTTTGGGAGCAATGACATGTCACCGATTGCAGCCCGGCTCGAACGCCTTCCGTTCAGCCGCTTTCACTTCAAGCTGCTCCTCATGGGCGGTCTGGGCTTCATGTTCGAGGCCATCGATGCAGCCATCATCGCGTTTATCCTGCCCGTCGTTCGTACCAAATGGCATCTGACTAGCTTCGAAACCGGGCTGCTTGGCAGCAGCACCTACGTTGGCTTTCTCGTCGGCGCACTATTCGCCGGCCTGCTGGGCGATCGCTTTGGCCGCCGCGTCGTCATGATGTGGGCGCTGACCTTCTTCTGCGTGCTTACGTTTGCCAACGCGTTTGTGAACGACTGGCACACGTTTGCTCTGTTGCGCGCAATAGCAGGTATCGGGATGGGCGCTGAGGGCGCGATCATTGCGCCGTTCCTGGTGGAGTTCGTCAGTAACCGCTATCGGGGCGCCTTTACCGGCGCACTGGCCGGCTTCTTCTCGTTTGGTTTTGTAGCGGCGGCGTTGATCGGCTACTTTGTGATCCCGCTGAACCCGGAAGGTTGGCGCATCGCGCTGGTGATCGTCTCCGTACCTGTCGTTGTGCTGCTCTGGTGGCGGCGTTCGCTGCACGAGTCCCCGCGGTGGCTGGAGACTCGCGGTCGTCATGCGGAAGCCGAAGCCGTCGTGGCCGATATTGAGCGGCAGGTCGAGCGTACAGGCGTAACGCTATCTCCCGTCGTGCCTGTGGCAGGCGCAGCGGCCAGCTATGAGCACTCGGGCTCCTTCTTCGGAAACCTGAAGCTGCTGTGGAAACCGCCGCTCGCCAGGACGACGCTGATGACCTGGTGTCTGTGGCTGTCGGTGACGTTCTGCTCGTACGCATTCTTCGTCTGGATCCCCGGCTTGCTCGTGCAGCATGGCATGACCATCACGAAGAGTTTTTCTGTCTCAATCTTTATCTACCTCGCGCAGATTCCGGGCTACTACTCGTCGGCATACTTTTGCGAGAAACTGGGCCGCAAGACGACGATCGTTACTTACATGGGATTGGCCTGCCTTGCAGGTATCTGGCTGGCCAATGCGGGCAGCGATACAACGATCGTCCTTGCTTCAATCTTCATGTCATTTGCGATGAACGGCGTCAACGCAGGCGAGTACGCCTATACGCCTGAAGTGTTCCCGACGCATCTGCGCGCGACGGGAATGGGCACGGCGTCAGCGTTCGGCCGTATCGGCGCAATCTGTTCGCCGATGCTGGTCGGCTACGTTTATCCGTTGTGGGGTTTCGCCGGCGTGTTCGGCATGACCACTGTCATCCTGCTGATCGGCGCTCTCGCTGTGATTTTCCTGGGCGTCTCGACGACCGGAAAGACGCTAGAGGAAATTTCCGAGGCGGAGTATGGCTCCATGCGTCCCGACGCGCAAAGCGCCGAGCTTCGGACCGCGAAATAAGGAGTTTTCGTGACGAACACAAACCGCGCACTCATTTTCCGGGCGATCGAGCGTCTGGCCGCGATTCAACAGAAAGATGGCAACGCCGACATCGTGTGGTCCGAGTTCGAGCGCTCCCTCACGGAGGTATTCGGCCAGCGGCTCTTCACGGTGCTGGCATATGACGAGGCGTCGAGCCGCCTGGGACGTCTGCATAGCAATCGCCTGGATATCAATCCGGTAGGCGGACTCAAGCGGGTGACGCAAAGTCGCTGGTCGGATGAGGTTCTTCGCCGCGGTGAGATCTTTATCGGCTCAACGCGCGAGGACATCAAGGCAGTGTTCTCGGAATACGAGGTGTTGTGGTCGATTGGGTGTGAGAGTGTGCTGAACATCCCCGTGCGCAAGAACGGTGTCACGCTGGGCACAATGAATCTGCTTGGCGAAGCTGGGCTGTATGACCATGCTGATATCGGACTGGCGCTGGTGTTCGCACAACTAGCGGTTTCGCCGCTCGAAGATCAGGTTCAAAGGCAGTGTGGGCTTGAGGATCCTGACGTTATGGAACAGGTGTAGGACTTGAGGCGGGGTGGCAGAAAACCGCGCTCCGCCAATTTTTTCGAACGCATTTGACAGACCCGCTGAAGGCGCGCATTATACGCAAAACATTTGGATATTGGATCCAACATAATGTTTTCGGCGCTCCCAACGCGGCTTTTATGGGTAGTAAGGAGACTGATATGAAAGTTCGCACCATCGCTTTTGCAGCCGTTGCTTCGGGATTTCTGCTTCTGTCCCTCGAAGCCGCACAGGCCGCCGAAACACAAACGGTCAAGCTGGGTCTGGCCGCTCCGATGACGGGCGCGCAGGCTCAGTATGGCAAGGATTTCGAGTCGGGCGTGCAACTCGCCATTGACGACTTCAATGCCACGAAGCCCAAGATTGACGGCAAGGAAACAAAGTTCGTGCTGGAAGCGCTCGACGATCAGGCAGACCCGAAGACGGGTACCGTCGTCGCCCAGAAGCTGGTCGATGACGGCATCAAGGGCATGCTCGGTCACTTCAACTCCGGGGTGACGATCCCCGCTTCGGCGATCTATTCGCACGCAGGCATTCCGCAGATTTCGACGGCAACCGCACCCGCCTATACGCGTCAGGGTTTCAAGACTACGTTCCGGATGATGACGTCTGATACGCAGCAGGGCAGTGTGATGGGCAAGTACGTCGTCGAGACGCTCCATGCGAAGCGCATTGCAATCATCGACGATCGCACGGCATACGGCCAGGGTCTTGCGGAGCAGTTCGAGACGGCAGTGAAGGCGGCCGGCGGTAACCTCATCGACCATCAGTTCACGTCCGACAAAGCGGTTGACTTCAAGGCGATTCTGACCGGTATCAAGTCGAAGAATCCTGATTTCATCTATTACGCAGGCGCCGACGCGCAATCCGCACCCATGGTGAAGCAGGCGCGCACGCTGGCGATGAAGGCGACGTTTGCCTCGGGTGAAATGTCGAAAACGGAAGACTTCATCAAGATTGCCGGACCGGCGGCGGATGGCGCGATTGTCTCGCTCGCGGGACTGCCGCTCGACAAGATGCCGGGTGGCGCGGGTTTTACGCAGCGCTACAAGGCCAAGTTCGGCTATCAACCGACGACCTATGCACCGTACACGTACGACGGCGCCATGGCCATGATGCAGGCGATGCAGAAGGCCAATTCGTCAGATCCGTCCGTCTACCTGCCGGTGCTCGCGAAGACTGACATGAAGGGTGTCACGAGCGACCACTTCGCATACGACCAGTTCGGTGATCTGCGCGACGCAATCATCACTGTCTACAAGTGTGAAAACGGACAGTGGAAGCCGATAACGGTACTCGGATCCAAGTAACCGAAACCACGGTGGACGACAGGTTTGCCGTCCACCTACGCAATACCTCGACTCACGGAAATGACTCAGCAAGCTCAAAACTCCCGGACGACCCCGGACGTTGTGGTTATCGGTAGCGGAATCGTCGGTCTCGCCTGTGCGTGGTCTGCACTGCGCGACGGCGCTACCGTCACCATCATCGATCGCGACTTCGAAGGCGACCGTACGTCGCACGGAAACGCGGGCGGTATCGCCGTGACGGAGAGCACCCCCATTTCGGTGAACGGGTTGTACATGAAGGCTCTGAAATGGCTGTTTGATCCTCTGGGGCCGCTGGCGCTTGACTGGAAACATGTGCCGAGCGCCTTGCCCTGGTTCATGGAATTTCAGCGCTCGGGCAACAAGGACCGCTTCCGCGAAATTTCCCTGGCTTTGGCCCAGCTGAACAACCGCGTCTACGACGACATCGTCCCGATGTTTGAGGACATCGGCGCGATGGACAGTTTTTATCGGCGCGGCGCATTGACGGTCTACGAGACAGACGAAGCCTTCGTCGCGGATCAGCATGAATGGGAATTCAAACGGGATCTGGGTGTGCGCTGGCACGCCATGTCTGCCGACGAGGTTCGCGATTGCGAACCCTCCCTCGCGCCGGTTTTTCGTCATGGTGTGTTTCTCGACGACTGGTCGCACATCGGCGACCCGAAGCGTCTCGTGACGCAACTGCGTGAGCGCGTGAAGCAACTCGGCGCCACGTTTGTTGTCGGCGCGGTGAAGGCACTTGATCTCGCGGATGCACTTGCGCCAGCAGCCGTCACCGAGACAGGCGAACGGGTGAAGGGGCGCCGCCTCGTTGTGGCGACGGGTGCATGGTCCGCCGCGCTTGCCGGATCGATCGGGGACCGCGTCCTGCTGGACAGCGAGCGGGGTTACAACACGACGCTTCCCGCGCATGGCATCAGCCTGTCGCGCGAAGTGATTTTTGCCGAACGCAAATTTGTCGCCACGCCACTTGATATCGGTGTGCGCATTGGCGGTGCAGCCGAGTTCGCCGGTCTCAAGGCGCCACCGAATTACAAACGCAGTGACGCGCTGCTCGCGCTCGGAAAGCGTTTCCTGCCTGGTATCAACGATAAGGGAGCCGTGAAATGGATGGGGCACCGTCCGGCCACGCCGGATTCGCTTCCGGTCATTGGCCAATCGCCGCGTGCGCCGTCCGTCATTTATGCATTCGGCCACGGTCACCTTGGTCTGACGCAATCGGCAACAACAGGTGCGCTTGTCGCGGACCTGCTTGCCAATCGAACGCCCGGAATCGGACTTGAGCCGTACTCGATCAGCCGCTTCCGCAATTAACGGGGCCCCCGCGACCTCGATCGACCCGCGGGACATCCCGCCTCTGATTATCATTTTTGGGAAGGTATAGCCATGCAAGTCAACTGGAAAGGTGTGTTCCCCGCTGTCACGACGAAGCTGAAGGACGACGGTTCTCTTGATCACGAAGCGATCAAGGCAGGTCTGAACCGCCTCATCGACAGCGGCGTCGGTGGCGTCGTCATGATGGGTATGGTCGGTGAGAGCGCCCAGCTCACGCCGGAAGAGAAGCGCACGGTAATCAAGCTTGCCGTTGAAACCGTGAGCGGACGCGTGCCGGTCATTGCAGGCCTCGCCGAAACCACCACGGCAAACGCAGTCCAGTACGCGAAGGACGCGGAAGCGCTCGGCGTTCAGGGCCTGATGGTTTTTCCTGGTCTCACGTACAAGTCCGACGCCCGGGAAACGATTGCCTTCTACAGGACCGTCGCTCAGGCGTCCACGCTCGCGATCCTGCTCTATAACAACCCGCGCGGATATGGCGTGGACCTGACGCCGGATGTGGTGGCGCAACTGCTGGAAGAGCCGACGATCGAAGCCCTCAAGGAAGAGTCGTATGACACAACGCGCGTCACCGATCTGATCAGCCGTTTCGGCGACCGCCTTGCCGTCGTGTGCGGTGTCGACGATCTGGTGCTCGAGTCGGTTGCACTGGGCGTGACTTGCTGGGTCTCTGGCATGGCCAACGCTGTTCCGAAGGAATCGGTTGAATTACTGAATCTGGCCGTTGCTGGCGACTATGAATGGGCCCGTAAGCTGTACCGTGCACTGATCGACCTGTTCCATCTGGATACGCACGTGAAGCTCGTTCAGTACATCAAGCTGGCTGAGAACATCACGGCTGGATATTCGGAAACCGTGAAGGCCCCGCGACTGAAGCTCGAAGGCGAAGAGCGGCAGAAGGTCATTGCAATCGTAGAGAAGACGCTTGCCAACGTACGTGCCCTGTCGAAGTAATGCGGATGGGCCTGATTTTGCATGAAATTCTGGATGGAGCAGGGTGATGAAATCGACATTCTTTTGCATCGACGGACATACGTGTGGCAATCCGGTCCGGGTCGTCGCAGGAGGCGCGCCGCGGCTGGAAGGAGCGAACATGATCGAGCGACGTGCACATTTTGAGCGCGAGTTCGACTGGATCCGGACGTCGCTCATGTTCGAACCTCGCGGTCATGAAGTGATGTCGGGCAGCATTCTCTATCCGCCGACCCGTTCCGACTGTGACGTTGCCATCCTGTTTATTGAGGTCAGCGGCTGTCTGCCGATGTGTGGCCACGGCACCATTGGGACGGTAACAACAGCCATCGAGCACGGTCTGGTGCGTCCGCGTGACCCTGGTGTGCTGCGTCTGGACACGCCGGCTGGTCTCGTGGTTGCGCGCTACAAGGTGGACGGAGACAACGTCGATTCCGTGCAGCTCATCAATGTTCCGTCATTCCTTCACTCGACGGACCTGACGGTTGACGTTGAGGGGCTCGGCGAAATCCGCTTCGATGTCGCCTACGGCGGAAATTTCTACGCGATCGTCGAAGCGCAGAAAAACTTCGGTGGCCTCCACACACTCAGGCCTTCGGATATCCAGCGTCTGAGTCCGATCCTGCGTCAGAAAGCAAACGAGAAGTATCAGTTCGTTCACCCCGAGAAGGCAGAAATCCGTGGTCTGAGCCACGTGATGTGGACAGGCGAACCGACGGTCGAAGGCGCAAGCGCACGCAATGCTGTGTTCTACGGTGACAAGGCCATCGACCGGTCGCCTTGTGGCACCGGGACGTCGGCCCGAATGGCGCATCTGGTCGGCAAGGGCAAACTTAAGATCGGTGAACGTTTTGTTCACGAAAGCATTATTGGAACGCTCTTCAATGGTGTGCCTGAAGAAGCGACCAGGGTGGGTGAATTCGACGCGATTATTCCGAGCATTGAAGGGTGGGCGCGGGTGACGGGACACAACACGATCTTTGTCGATGACCGTGATCCGCTCGCCAAAGGCTTTTTGCTGAAGTGATCTGCCGCGGCCCGTGGGTTGCTCAAAAATCAGCTGGGGAATTGAAATGTTGATCCTGAAAAACGCGCGCGTCCTGGACGTGAATCACGAAAACGACACGGCCCACTATTCGATTGTCGTGGACGGGGAGGTCATCAAGGACGTCACCCGCGAACCGGTGTCGATAGATGGCGCGCAGGTTATTGACGTTGGGGGCAAGACGGTCATGCCCGGTATGATTGACTGCCATGCGCACGTTATTGCATCGGTTGCGCACCTCGGTAACAACGGGCGTTTGCCGAACACCTTTGCCGTCTTGCGGGCAGTACCGATCCTGAGCGGTATGCTTAACCGGGGCTTCACAACCGTGCGGGATGCCGGCGGCGCCGACTACGCGCTCTCGCGTGCAATCGAGGAGGGAGTGATCGCCGGGCCGCGCTTATTCGTGGCTGGTAAGGCGCTGTCGCAGACGGGCGGTCACGGCGACTTCCGCGAGCGCTTCGACAACTCCGATCCCGACCCCTGCGGCTGTCACCGCAATCTCGGGGCAATCGGGCGTATCGTCGATGGCGTGGACGACGTACGCAAGGCCGTCCGCGAAGAGATGCGCGCCGGTGCGCACCACATCAAGATCATGGCGTCGGGTGGCGTTGCGTCGCCCACGGATCCGATTGGGAACCTGCAGTTTTCCGTCGACGAGGTCAAGGCGATCGTCGAGGAAGCCGCGTCGCACCAGACCTATGTCATGGCGCATGCCTACACAGGCAAGGCGATCGCTCGCGTCGTGAAGCTCGGTGTGCGCACGATTGAGCACGGCAACCTGATCGATGACGAGGCCGCGGCTGTCATGGCAGAGTTTGGAGCGTTTGCGGTGCCAACGCTTGTTACCTATGACGCGATGAACAAGGTCGGTGTGAAGGCCGGCGTGTCAGAAAGTGCTCTTGCGAAAAACGAGAACGTTCGTATTCAGGGCCTGAAGGCACTCGAGCTACTCAAACGTAACGGGGTAAAAATGGGTCTCGGCACGGATCTGCTGGGCGACATGCACGAGTATCAAAGCGATGAACTGACGATCCGTTCAGAAATTCTTGGTGCTTTCGAGACGATCTGTCAGGCCACGGCGGTGGGTGCCGAAATCGTTGGACAGCAGGGCCGTCTGGGGGTCGTCGCCCCGGGGGCCTTCGCTGACCTGCTCGTTGTTGACGGTGATCCGCTAAGAGATATCAGTGTTCTTACCGGGCAGGGTGAGCGCATCGCTGGCGTGATGAAAAACGGCGCGTGGGTAAGGAAAGCGTTGCAGTGACGCAGCGCCGGCCATTGGATTTTGTATCCGAAAGCCGGTGCCGTGGTAGCATGCTCACAGTATCCTGAATCCTTTACTGAAACTGATCATGCCCCCGGTAGCTGCCAAACGTCGTACCAAAGAGGCGTCCACGATAAGCGAAGTTGTCGCGGACGAAAGCACGCGCAAGATTGTCCGGCCAACTACAGTCGAACTCGTCACAACGGCGGTTCGGCAGCGAATCCTGAGCGGCGACCTGGCTCCGGGTGAGGCATTGCGGCAGGAAGCGCTCGCCGAGGAACTCGGCGTCAGCCGCGTTCCTATCCGTGAGGCCATCACCCGTTTGACGGCAGAGGGGTTGCTGACCAATGTCCCGCACAAGGGCGCATATGTCTCCGAACTGTCGATAGACGAGGTGAGGGAGACGTTCGACATCAGGCTACGTCTTGAACCGTGGATCTTTTCCGAAGCTATCCCGCGCATCAGCGAGGCCGAGATGGGCAAGGCGGAACGGCTTGTCAAGGAAATGGACAAGGCAGACTCGGGTGTGTGGGGGCAACTGAACTGGCGTTTGCACGAAACGCTTTATCTGCCTGCGCAGCGGGATATTACGCTGCAGATGTTGCGGGTGTTGCATGACCGCTGCGACCGTTATTTCCGCTTTCAGGCCGTGCAGGTGCCGATCCGCGAACAGTCGCATGACGAGCACATGGGCTTGGTCCAGGCATGCAGGAAGCGCGACGCGAAGCTTGGGGCCAAACTGCTGGAGCAGCACGTCAAGACGGCCGCGCAGCAGATCATGTCGGTTGTTGACGCGGTGGTGACGCGCTGATTCCGCTAGCCATCGTCTGTAATTCTTCATCCCGTCTACCTTAAGGCAAGCTGAGAGCGCGCATAAATTACAGAACGCGCTCTCTTCGCTTGTACGATTTATGGTTAGTTATCCATATTGAAAACGACTCACAGAACAGGCTTACGTTTTGAAGTCCATGCGTCGCAAACGCAGCGTGCCGTATAGGGTAAACCTCTAGAATTCTCGGCTTTGTTTCGTGCTTTAATTCTGCAGATTGGATCCAGGATACCATATCACTTTTCTTAAATGCTGCAGGTGTCGCAGCATTTTTTTAAGCGCCTTCTTTGGTTCCAATATACACAATTTACGCGAGGCGTCACGGACCCTCGACTTTAGAGAAGGAATGGATCATGGCTATCAATTGGCAAGGCGTCTTCCCCGCAGTTACCACCAAACTGAAATCCGACTTCACGCTCGATATCGAGGCTATCCGGGCTGGGCTTGAACGCCTGATCGTGAATGGTGTCAGCGGCGTGGTGATGATGGGCATGGTGGGCGAGAACGCACAACTCACACCGGAAGAAAAGCTGACGGTCCTGCGTACGGCGAAAGAGGTGATCAAAGGCCGCGTGCCCATCATCTCGGGCCTGGCGGAAACGAACACCGAGAACGCCGTGGCGTATGCCAAGGAAGCCGAAAAGATCGGCATCGATGGCTTGATGGTCTTCCCGGGCTTGACCTACAAGTCGGATGTTCGTGAAACGGTGGCTTTTTACAAGACCGTTGCGAAGGCATCCAGCCTTGATATCCTGCTGTACAACAATCCGCGCGGCTATGGGGTGGACCTGACGCCTGATGTCGTCGAGCAACTGCTCGCGGAGCCCACCATTGTGGCAATCAAGGAAGAATCGTACGAAACCACGCGTGTGACCGATCTGATCAGCCGGTTCGACGGTCGCCTTGCGGTGGTCTGCGGTGTGGACGATCTGATTCTTGAAAGTGCCGCACTGGGCGTAACGGCATGGGTCTCAGGGATGGCGAACGCGCTGCCCAAGGAATCGGTCAACCTTCTGAATCTTGCAGTCAAGGGTGATTTCGCGACGGCACGCAAACTGTATGCCGCCCTGACCCCGCTGTTCCACCTCGACACGGTGGTGAAGCTAGTCCAGCACATCAAGCTCGCTGAGCACATCATCACGGGTTCGGCGGAAACCGTGAAGCCGCCGCGCCTCGATCTGGTAGGCGAAGAGCGCGAGACCACCATCGCCATCACGCACAAGACGCTGGAAGACCTCAAGGCACTCGGTTATTAACGAGGTCTCCGGTCCTTTTTTGAGGATATCGACATGACCATTACTGGCGAAATGCTGATCGGCTTTTCCGCGGTGCGTGGCACCGAAGGCAGCCAGAGCGCGTTCAATCCCGCAAGCAACTCGGAGATTTCGGAGCCATCTTTCGGTATGGGCGGTGCCGCGGAGGTGGAGCGCGCAGCCTCTCTGGCGGCTCAGGCATTCGACGTTTTCCGGAACGTCACGCTAGCGGAACGTGCCGCGTTTCTGGACGCAATTGCCGACAACATCCTCGGCATCGGAGATGAACTGATCGAACGGGCACATGCGGAGACCGGCCTTCCGATTGCGCGTTTGCAGGGTGAGCGCGGCCGGACCGTCGGTCAGCTACGCCTTTTTGCGAAGGTCGTACGGGATGGGCACTTTCTCGGTTCGACGATCGATCACGCACAGCCTGAGCGGCAGCCGCTGCCTCGTGCAGACCTGCGCCTTGCGAAAGTGCCGGTCGGTCCCGTCGCGGTGTTTGGCGCGAGTAACTTTCCGCTTGCCTTCTCGGTTGCGGGAGGCGACACCGCTTCGGCACTCGCAGCGGGCGCACCGGTTATCGTGAAAGCACACGGCGCGCATCTTGGAACGTCAGAATTGGTAGGGCGCGCAATCCAGAAAGCAGTCAGGGAGCATGGATTTCCGGAGGGCGTGTTTTCGCTGCTTTTTGGCGCTGGCCGCAAAATCGGGGAAGCGTTGGTCGCGCATCCGGTCATCAAGGCAGTTGGGTTCACGGGTTCCCGTCAGGGAGGCCTCGCGCTTGTGCGAATCGCGAACGCTAGAGCCGAACCTATTCCCGTCTACGCCGAAATGAGCAGTATCAACCCGGTGTTTCTGTTCCCCGGTGCACTCGCGAGCCGCGCCGAGTCGATCGGGAAGGCCTTCGCGGATTCGTTGACGCTGGGTGCCGGGCAGTTCTGCACAAATCCTGGACTGGTTCTGGCGATTGAAGGTCCGGACCTCGATCGATTCATTAAGGCGGCAGGTGAATCATTGGCAACAAAACCGGCGCAGACGATGTTGACACCCGGAATCTTCGATGCCTTCCGCAGTGGAGCGCAGAAGGTCGATGGGGTTCAGGGCGTGACGAAGGTGGCACAGGGCGTGTCGGCGGGCGAACTTCCGAATGCCGCGCAGGCTGCCCTGTATGTGACCGATGCTCAACGCCTGCTGGCTACGCCCGAACTCGAAGCAGAGATGTTTGGTCCGGCGTCTGTGGTGATTCGTGCACGTGACTTTGATGAATTGCTGTCGGTTGCGGAACACGTGGAAGGGCAGCTTACCGTCACTCTGCAGATCGACGCTGTGGATCATGCAGACGCGCAGCGCCTGTTGCCGGTTCTTGAGCGAAAGGCCGGCCGTATCCTCGCCAACGGTTTCCCGACGGGCGTGGAAGTCTGCCACGCGATGGTTCACGGCGGTCCCTTTCCGTCCACATCGAATCCGATGTTCACGTCGGTGGGCGCGACGGCGATCGACCGATTTCTGCGACCTGTGTGTTATCAGGATCTGCCGGATGCTTTGCTGCCCGCAGCGCTAAAGGAGGCCAATCCATTGGCCGTTTGGCGTCTGGTTGACGGCGAACTGACAGGCGAAGCACGCGACAACGAAGACTCCGTGGCAGGTCCAAACGACTGTGATAGCAAGCCTCAGTTCCTGATCGTCCATCCGCACAACGAGGAGAGCTATTGGCAACCTGTGCCGGCAAATGGCTATGCCGCCGTTCACGTTGCGCCCCATCTTGTATCGATGCAACGCCCGTTTTCGGCTGGCACGCAGACCGTGCCGCCGGGTGGCTTTGTTCGCCTGCACGCGCACGCCGAGTCTGAAGAGGTGCTTCACTTCATACGTGGCAAGGGCAAGGCGGTCGTGGAAGGGCGCGATTACCCGATCGAGCCAGGTATGACAGTTTTTCTGGGTCCGCAGCAATCGCATACGTTGATAAACGACGGAACCGAAGATTTGCACTGGGCGTGGTTCTTCCTGCCATCAGGTCTCGAGACCTTTTTCAAGGCCATCGGACGGCAGCGTAGTCCCGGCGACGACGCTCCTGATGCGTTCGAGAGACCTGAAAACGTCAGCGCGATTGAAGCGAGCACAGGGTTTTCGCCGGTGACCCCGAAGCGCCTGGGGTAGGGTGCTCGCGTCGACTGTTTTCTCTTACTTCTCGGGTACAACTAGTTTCGTTTATACGACCGAGCCGCATGCCGGAATCCCTATGGCTTGCGGCTCCCATCACGTTCACTGTCGGTGACGTAAATTCTTGCGGGGCGCGACGTATCGCCGGCGTCAATCTCCAGTGTTGCGGTGAAAGACGCAATTTGCGCGAACACGTCTTCGCCAACACTCACGACGGGTACGTTCAGGGCATAGAGTTCGTTGGCGGCAATAACACCTATGGCAAGAATCAGGTCGCGTTCTGCCAGTACGATGCCGCTGGGGCCAGTGCCGTTGCGCAACGCTTCAGCCAGCACGCTGCTGCTGGAGCTGGACCCGCGCGCCCGCGGCATCACAAGTATCCGGTCTTTCAGACTTTGTCCGTAGCCCGCATGTGTCTTGTCGATGATCATCCCGTTTTCAGCGTCGTAGCCGCCCCAGAAGCTCAGCGGGGGAAGCGCGATTGTGAGGCCGCGTGCTCGCCCCGGCACGAGGACCTGGCCGTCAAGCGCGAGAGTGGGTGGGATCATGGTCGTAGCTCTAGCCGGCCAGTTCATCAATGCAAACTCTCCCTTCGAAGGCGGAACGAACACATTCGGTCATGCTCCCGAACGCGACTGTGACGCCGATGTTCGCAGGCGCATAGTGAGCCCACTTCCCTGAGTTGGTCATTACCAGTCCGTTGATCTGTTTCATCACGGGAGTGATGTAGGTACATGTGTCCACCACAATCTGAACGCCGCGCGAGGCCAGTTGCTGGGCGAGTCCTTCCTCTTCGATCTGCCAGAGAACATAACGGCTCGTATTGACATAGAAGTCGCATCGGAGCGGCCCTGTGTGTGATTCGAACAGTTTGGCGAGCCGGTGGAACTCGTCGACCGAAAAATGCGGCGTTCCCAGACTGATCGCGGCGAGTGGCCCGCTGGAGCGAGCATCGTTCCACTTACGATGGAGCGCAACAAGGTCCGCCTCGCTGACAATAATTGTCTGTTCCGGCTCGCCGCCCTGTAGCGCGGCGTCAAGCGTCGGAGCTTCCGGGGTAATTCCTACGGCGTGGAAGAGCGCCACTGAGCCGCTGGATGCGGCCGCAGCGCCAAGAGATTTCAATTCGTCTTCTGTCGTGTCCGCAGGTAATCCAGTGATCGCGGCTACCGTTGCTCCGGCTTTAAGGCCGAGGAGAAAGCCGAGAGCGGCGAAATAGGCGTCGCGCCGCGGTGAATCACTGAGGTTGGGCGCGGCGAGCACAAGATGGGCTGCCCGGTTTTCAGTGACATGCAATCCGGCATACGGGACGCGGCCAGTAATTGCCGCCGCGAGATCAAGAAAATCGCCGTAGCGACTCGTCCGGGCGCCCAAAACTGAGTTGGCGAAAACGATCGCATTCGATTCAGCCCACGCGATCTGGTCGCCCAGGCGTGGGCGGTGCTTTAGCTGGTACGGTGCGCATGTGAAGGTAGCTTCGCACCCGAGTTCGAGATGTGCCTCCATAAGGCGCTTTGCTGCGTTCGCAGTTTCCGGTTTGCCGCGATACAACTCCGGGTGTATGAGGTCGAGCGATCCGACATTAAGTGTGGTCGGAACGGCGACCCGCGTTCCGGATGCGACAAAGCGCTCGACGAAATCGAGACTCACGGATCCGTGGTACAGACATCCGTCGATATGAGCGGAGGAAATGTCGACAAGTCTTTGAGCGTTCATCACATGCGCCGTCGCGACGACTATACGCATCGCAAGCGCTGCACCATCACCCAATTTACCGTTCAGCATCGCTTTGTCACGAACCGATAGTTCAAGCACTGTCGCCTCTTTGTTGTGGTCACTCGCAACAGGAATCAGGATACCCCACGTTCGCATTGACGAGCGCGTATGGCCAGATGGGCGTTCACCGAATTTGATGCCGCGTATCGAGCTTCCGGGTTCGGACAGGAACGAACGCTCCCTGGCGGTTTCATACGACAACTCGAATGGCAGAGATGCTCAAAAAAGCGGACTGTGGCGGACAAGGATGTCAGCTTTGCTGCGACGAGCGAGTGGCCAGCTTTTTCAACAGTTGATGCAGCACATCTCGCTCGTTTTTCCCAAGAGAATCGAGTATTGCGTCATCTACCTGTTGGGCGAGTGCTGTCGCTTGCTGCAGCATCGTCGCGCCTTTTTCTGTAAGTTCGATCGCGTATCGACGCCGGTCCGTTTCATCCGCGATCCGATTGATTGCACCTAGCGCTTCCAGATCGTCGATCATTGTGACGATCGCGCTCGGCACGAGGTTCAAAGCCTGCCCGAGCGCCAGTTGCGATGTCATCGGCATGCTGCGGATGGCTGCGAGCAGGCCGCAATGCTTCGGACGAATCCCTATCGAACGCAACCGTTGGGCGAACTGCTCGGTCACTGCCTGTCCGAGCTTGCTTAACATGTATCCCGAAGTATCGGTCAGGTGGCTTGACGGTTTCATCTGTGCATATTACATTGCCCATATAATTCACAGAGAGAACTATTCTTTATGAGCACAAAATTCGCGTTCTGTGTTTGCGCAACCATAACCTGTGTCAACGCGCCGGTCAGCGCAGCGTTCTCGCTGGCAATGGTCATCGGGCAACCGGCGGTTCAAATTGCAGCAATGTACGGCGTCGCCCGTAGCGTACCTCTTGCTATTGCAGCGCTGATTGCGTTTGCCATCCGCTCTCGCTCAGGTGTCACCGTTCTGGCGCTGCTGTTGGGATCCATACAGATCTGCGATGCACTAGTCGGATGGTTTTCACATGACGTCATGAAAACGATCGGGCCGGTGACGCTTACGGTATTGACCATCTTGTCAGTGATAATTCTCGTTCGCACGATCCGGCAGAATTCCAGTGTGCCGGGGTGAGACCCGCGAATCTGCCTGGACTTAGAAAGGGATAAGGTGATCGAACTTCGCAGACTCCGTTCGGAGTGCCATCAATTGCGTAACGCTGGATCGGTGCTTTGGCTCATGAAAGAGCTACTATATTCACGACCGCACCTTCGGTCGAATACTTGCGAAATATGACAATGCATCCCGATCCTCGCCTCGCCGTTCTTGCCGACCTTGAAGCTGTCGAGGAAATCGTTCGACAGGCCTACTCGCCTTATATCTCTCGTATCGGGCGGCCGCCGGGACCGATGCTGGATGACTATGAAGTCTTGATCGGCAAGGGCACGGTCTATGTTGCAGAGCTGGAAGGCGCCATACAAGGCATTGTCGTGCTCATCCCGGAGCAGGACGCGATGCTACTGGACAACGTGGCCGTAGCACCTTCCGCCAAGGGAACAGGACTGGGCCGCAGCCTGCTGGAATTCGCTGAACGCTCGGCCAGAGCGGCCGGCTATCGCGTTATCAGGCTCTACACGCACGAGGCCATGACGGAAAATATCGCGCTTTACTCGCGCATCGGCTATGCCGAGACGCACCGGGCGGAGGAGAAAGGTTTAAAGCGGGTATTCATGGTTAAGCACCTGGCCTGATCATTGATGACGTTGGTCCCACGTGAATACTTCGGGAACCTGTGAGCGGGTGGCCCGAAGCGAACGGTCGTTGGGACCGGTGACCGCCGCGCCGCCCGACGTGCATACTCCTAAACGTCGATTTAGCCGTTTCCCCCTGGCGCTGAAGTGCCGTGACGACCCCCAGTCCCGTCGCGCTGCGATGCTACATGCCCGCCGGAAAGTCGGTCGAGAAGGCGAGTTCTTTCTGTGTTTCCAGCGCAGCAAGACGATCGCTCAATTGCTTGCGCATGACGTTATAAGCGTCGCTACCCAGCGCTAAACGCCTGGGGGCCGGCTGTTGGTCGACGCTGTCAATCATGATCGCTGCCATCTTCGCCGCATCGCCGATCGGCATGTTGGTTCCGTCCTCGATCATCCGATGCGCCATGCGCGCAGGCGACGCATCGTAGACATCGAGCTTTGACGAGAGCCTGGCGCTTTGATAGCGAAAGTTGGTTCGCGCCCCGCCCGGTTCGACCAGCGTGCAACCAATGTTGAACACGGCCACCTCCTGCGCGAGTGCGTCAATGAATCCCTCGATACCCCATTTGCTCGCGTGGTACAGCGATCCGCCCGGAAACACCGCCTGTCCACCCATCGTGGACAACTGGATAATCCGTCCGCCGCCTTGGCTTCGCAAATGCGGAAGCGCGGCGCGGACAGTTTGAATGGAGCCAAGCAGATTCGTGTCGATCTGATGTGCGATCTGCTCATCGGTCATTTCTTCGGCCGCGCCGAACAGCCCATAGCCTGCGTTGCTCACGACGACATCGACATGCTCAAGTTCGCCGAACGCCAGGTCGACGACCCGGCGAATGGCGGGCGTGTCTGTCAAATCGAGCTTTGCGAGCCAGAGCGCATCGCCATGACGAGCCTTGAGATCGGCCATCGACTCCAGATCACGTACCGTACCGGCGATGCGGTCTCCTCGAGCAAGGAGTTGCTCTGTCATGTGGCGGCCGAAACCACTATTAACTCCAGTAATAAACCAGGTGCGCTTCATGATGTTGAGATCCTCTCCGATCTGATCGGGTTACGGTTCTATCCGGCAGCGAGCCAGGCAGTGAACGCAGCTTAAGACGGCGTGCTCAGATTTTGAATGCTTGAAAGTCAGTATTTCTTGCGTCAGAATCTGGCGATCATGCTCGATCCCTTCTCCGACTTTCTGAGCCTCATGAGTGCGCGGTCCATCATTTCGGGTGGACTTGTTGCCGGCGGCGCCTGGGCAATCAATTTTCCGCGCGCGGACACTGTCAAGTTCTGGGGTGTGGTGCGGGGAGGCTGCTGGCTGCTGTTTGAAGACGACAAGGCGCCCATTCGCATCGAATGCGGTGACGTATTTTTGCTCTGCGCGCCGCGCGCACATGTCCTCGGCAGCGACCTGGAAGCGAAGCGCGTCGATCTCGCAGACGTCCTCGAAGGGCGCGTCGGCGCGGTGGTTCATCATGGAGAGGGCGACGAATTTTTCATGATTGGCGGCAAGGTCGAATTGAGCGCCGCCTCCAGCCAGTTTCTGCTAGATGCGTTACCGCCCCTCATTCACGTGCGCGCGACATCTCAGCAGGCGCAGCCCCTTGGCTGGCTGCTCAATCAACTCGTTCAGGAGCGCAATGAGGCGCTTCCCGGAGCGCACATTGCATCGAATCAGCTCGCGCATCTGATGTTTATCCAGATACTGCGGGCCCACTTCGCGACAGGCGAATTCCAGCCTGCCGGGTGGCTGCGCGCCCTGAGCGACAGGCGTCTCGTGCCGGTACTCCAGCTTATGCATGGGGACCCGGGTCGCGCCTGGCAACTTCGAGAACTCGCACAAGCAGCGGCGATGTCACGTGCGACGTTTGCTGCTTACTTCAAGACGGTCGCCGGAATGTCACCTCTTTCGTATCTGACGAAATGGCGGATGCACCTTGCGCAGCGCGCTCTTCTGGAGAGCCGGACGCACGTCAATGTGCTTGCGCGCTCACTTGGCTACTCTTCCGAGAGCGCATTCAGTAATGCCTTCAGGCGGATCGTCGGACGCTCGCCGAAGGACTTCCGGCTACAAGCGGTGAAGGAAGTTGCGATTGAGCGTGAGGTCGAAAACCAGTGATCTGCGATAGAGTATTTCATTGCGTACATAGCTCCTTAGACAAGGACAAAAAACCGGCATCCCCGTTTTGCTGATCTACTGTATGGAATCAACCAGGAAAAAGGACGAATGATGCTCAAGTTCCTCAAGCGCCTGTTCAGCAACAACAAGCGGAATCGGTTGGGGCCGTCGCAGACTCCCTACTTACCGATGGTGGATTTTTCGACGCCGCCCAACACGCACGTGTCCGATCATTGCCGCACAGACTCGTCGGCCCACGGTGGCCAACACTCGTCATCACACTCGTTCGACTGTCCGTCCGATGGTGGGGGGCACGGCGGCTAGGTCAGGGAGAAATGGTTTAAAGCGGGTATTCGTCTGTGCCTCTTGTCAAGCGCTGCCTCAGCGAATCTCCACCTCGATAAATACCACGTCGTGGTCGGTCGCGTTGACGACGTTGTGTTCCACTCCCTTCAACCCAGCGTAACTGTGCCCGGCGCGCAGTTGCAATTCCCGGCTGCCTTGTGCTGTCTCGAGGAGAAGTTGACCGTCCGTTTGCGGTACCACGACATAGTCATGTCCATGAACATGCCAGCCGGTCTCAGCACCGGGTGCAAATCGCCACTCGGTGACGATCACGCGTTCATTCAATACCTGCTGCGTTGGAACTGCCTGCGGACGATCCATGAGAGTTTTCTCAGTGAAGTGGGATACGAGGTTCGTCGGATAGCCGTCACGCCGCATCGATAGGCGCGCTATCGCCTGATAATGGCGACTCCACCGTGCGCCAACATGCTTCCGGGCTCAATACATCTCTTAACCATTCTGAAGCTGAAGCCTTTCGTTTGACATGTACAGTGCCTTTGCGCCTACCAACACAGTTGCATTCGCCTATGCGATACAAGACGGGCGGCTCCTCCGAGTGCTATCAACCGTAAAGCAGGACTTACTCAAAGCCAGGTACCACCCTGCCGTTCACTCGGCTCTTCCGTCAGCGCATCGAAATCGTGAATCCAGTCCAGGTGATTCAGCACGCTGTCGCGCGCGCCGAGGCGGGCGTTGCGGGCCTGCGCCACCGGCCCGTCGGGCAAATGCAGCACGTCCGCAGTGGTGATCGACGCGTACTGCACCTTGCGCGTGCGGCCCCGGCGCAGGCGCTCGTAGGCTTCCTGCGCCGCGCGCCAATTGCCTGGACCCGCCGCGGCCAATTGAGCGGCCAGCACCACGGCATCTTCAATCGACTGATTGGCGCCCTGGCCGTGATGCGGCACAAGCGCATGCGCGGCATCGCCGATCAGCGTCACGCGGCCTTTGCTCCAGCGGCCGAGCGGGGGACGGTGGAACAATCCCCAGCGCTGACTGACCGGCACAGCCGTAATCATCTGCACGACGGCCGGATGCCAGTCCTTGAACAGACGGAGTTGTTCGCCCTCGCTGGCGGGCATGACCCAGTCGCGTAACGGCCACGGCGATGGTTGCCGCTCGACCAGCAGGAAATTCTGGTCGCCTTTGTCGCCGATGGGATAGTGCAGCAGATGGCCGCCGGGTCCGACCCAGAACTGGATGGTCTCGGGATCGGGCAGCAGATCCATGCGTTCGGCCGGCACCACGCCGCGAAAGCCCGAGCAGCCCGAATACAGGGCGTCGTCATAGCCGAGCATCCAGCGCCGCGTGATCGAGCGCGCCCCGTCGGCGCCGATTACGAGGTCGGCGTCGATGCGCTGACCGTTATCGAACGCCAGACTCACGCGATCCGGGTGCTGCACGAGATCGACCAGCCGATGGCTGAGCTTGATGCGCTCAAGGCCGACGGCTCTGGACAGTACCGCCTGCAGATCGGCACGATGAATGCCCCAGTACGAGCCGCCGAACAGCTCGCGAGAACTGGGCGTGCCGCGATGGTGACCGATGACCTCGCCGCTGCGTCCGTCGCGATAGACGAGGCCCGGCACCTCCGCGCACACCTTCTCGAAGTCCGCGCGCAGTCCCATGCGCTCGTAGAAGCGCGTCGCGTTAGCCGAGAGCGCGACGGCCGCGCCCACTTCGCGCAGCTCTTCGGTTTGCTCGTAGAGTTGCGCATCGATTCCGTGCTCGCGCAGCGCGAGCGCAAGCGTAAGGCCGCCGACGCCGGCGCCGACGATCGCAATCTTTAGATCCGTCTGCTTCATGACTGTGTCTCCGATATCCAGATTTATGGGTGTGGGCCGCCATCGCATTTCCGGGCGCCATGGCGAATGCGCGTGCCGTGTCAGTATTTTCAGCACTAGACCTTCATTCCTCAATAAGATGAAATGAATCTGCTTCATCACTGGATTGAATGAGACCCGGATATGCGTGAGTTATGGAACTGAGCGAAATCGACCTCAATCTGCTGCTGCTCTTCCAGCGGCTGATGCAGGAACGGCGCGTGGCGACCGTCGCCGAGCAGATGAACATGAGCCAGCCCGGCGTCAGCAACGCGCTCGCCAAGCTGCGTCGCCGGCTTGGCGATCCCTTGTTCGTGCGCGGGCCGGGCGGCGTGGTGCCCACGCCATTCGCGCTGCGTCTGGCGGAACCGGTCTCGCAGGCGCTCGCCACGCTGCACGCCGCACTCAATCCGGTGACGGGTTTCGATCCGCTGCGCGCGATGCGCACCATGACGATCGGCATGACCGATATCGGCGAAGTTGTTTTTCTGCCCGCGCTGCTCGAACGACTGTCGCGCGTCGCGCCGGGCGTCGCACTCAATACCGTGCGCGATACAAGCGTCAATCTCAGCAACGAGATGGCCGACGGCCGCGTCGATCTGGCCATTGGCTTGCTGCCGCAGCTCAAGGGTGGTTTCTATCAGCGCCGCCTGTTTGATCAGCGCTATGTCTGCCTGTTCAGGCGCGGGCATCCGCTCGAGGACGCGCCGCTCACGCTCGCTGCGTGGCGCGAGGCTGAGCATCTTGTAGTCGTGGCGGCCGGCACTGGCCACGGGCAGGTGGACGAATGGCTGAAACGGCGCGGCGTACAGCGTCAGGTGCGACTGACGGTGCCGCACTTCATGAGCGTGGGCTACATCCTGCAACGCACCGATCTGATCGCCACGGTGCCGGAGCGGCTTGCCCTTCAACTGGCAACCCCTTTCTCGCTCAGCCTGCGCGCGCTGCCCATGACGCTGCCCGCCGCACCGATCCATCTGCTTTGGCACACGCGAGTCCAGCAGGACGAAGGCAATCGCTGGCTGCGCGGGGTCGTGATCGATCTGTTTGCGGACACGGCAACGCCTGTCCGCAAAGCACGGGAGCAGCAAAAGAAATAGCACGCGCGGCCGAAGCCGCGCGCGCTGTCCCTATCCCTATCCCTATCCCTATCCCTATCCCCTGAAAGGTAGCGTACTGGAGAACGCGTCTATTTCCATCGCGCGCTCGGCCAATCGGGCAAGCTTGGGGAAAGCAGCCGGATGAACGACGTCAGGCATAAACGCCAATGATGCGGATTGCCAGGTAATCACGACCATCACATCGGCTTGAGACAGCGCATCGCCCACCAGCCAGCCATTACCGGCTCTCGATTCGAGCATTTGAAATCCCGCCAACGCCTGCTCGCGCAGCGATGCGACGATCGTGGCGATCTGATGCTCGGGGGGGCGGATCGACTCGTCATACATATCGCTGAGCTTTCCGTAGATCGCGGATGCGATACCGATGAACTGCAAAGCGTCGCGCCGATTCACGCCGGAGGGCGCGAGCAAGGCGCGCTCTGCTCCGACTTCTTCGTGCAGATATTCGATGATGCCTGTGCTGTCGTAGAGAATCGTGCCGTCGTCGAGCGCAAGCGCCGGCACCTTCACCATTGGGCTGTACGGACGGATAAGATCCTGCTGCTCATAGGCGTGATAGGGCAGATGCTCGAACGGCATGCCGAGCAGCTTTAGCGTGATGCCGACCCGGCGGGTATAGCCGGAAAACCATGGACCGATAAGTTTCATCATTGACTCTTCGAAATTGACTGTGTTGAGGTTCGCGATCGTTTAGAACGCTTCTTTGAAGGGGCGCAGATCGAGTTCGTGCGTCCACGCGGAACGGTGCTGGCGGTGAAGCGACCAGAATGCATCGGCGATGGCGTCGATATCGAGCAGTCCGTCGAGGCCCTTCCGTTCGACATGCTCGGCGAAGCGCGTATGCACCCGTTCTCCGTCGATGCCACCGTCGATCACGACATGGGCAACGTGCAAGCCGAGCGGGCCGAATTCGCGCGCCATGCTTTGAGCAAGCATGCGCAAGCCGGCCTTGCTCGACGCGAAGTGGGCGAAGTTTGGCAAGCCTCGAAGCGCGCCCGTCGCCCCGCTGAAAAGAATCGACCCTCGGCCGAGGGGCACAAAGCGCCGTGCGGCCTCGCGACCCACGAGAAACCCGCCAAAACAGTTGAGCCGCCAGAACGATTCGAAGACGTCCGCTTCCATCGTTCGCAGATCCAGAGGCTGGTTGTTACCTGCGTTGTAGGCAATGAGGTCGGCACTGCCGCCACGCTCGTCTGCCTGCATCGCGATGTCGAACAACCGGATCACATCCGCTTCGTTCGTCACGTCCATGACGACCGTGCTCGCGGAGCCGCCCGCCTCGACAATGCTCTCGCGTACCCGTTCGATCTTCGCTTCGGTGCGCCCCGCGATGATGACGTGACGCCCCTCTGCGGCGAATCGGCGAGACAGGCCCGCGCCGAGACCTTGCTCCGGCCCGACTCCGATAACCACCGCTTTCGGGCGGTCCGAGACATGCGTTTCTTTGGTGATAGACATGGATATTTCCCTGTTCAAGATGAACTTCAGCGTAGCTGCGAAAGCAGGGCGAAGACCGCTTGGGCCGTTCGATGCGCCGTTGAAGTTCGTGTGGCGATGGGTGAACGATACCGAGAACGTGCAGGCGGATAAATCGCTGCTACGATTCCACATTGTTTCTTCAGTGAAACAATCAGGCAGGCCGGGATAGGACAGCGAGGAGTCAGACCGTGGACAAGTTTCACGCCATGCAGGCGTTCATTCGAGTGGTCGAAAGCGGCACCTTCACCAAGGCTGCGCAGGTGCTCGACTTACCGAAGACGGCCGTCAGCCGTCTGATCGCGTCACTCGAAGCCGAACTGGGCACAAAGCTGCTCAACCGTACGACGCGCAAGGTCTCGACGACAGCGGACGGCGCCGCGTACTACGAGCGCGCGCTACAGTTGATGAGCGATCTCGCGGAGCTTGAAGGCACGATGTCGCGCGCGAAGACCAACCCACGAGGACGCTTGCGCGTCGATCTGCCGGTGCCATTAGCTCTGTCGGTGATACTTCCCGCGTTACCGGCGTTCGTCGAGCGTTATCCGGACATCGAGATCGAGTTCGGGATCAGCGATCGTCCGGTCGACCTCATAGCGGAAAACGTCGATTGCGTCGTGCGCGCGGGGGAAATCTTCGATCAGTCACTCGTCGCGCGACAGATCGGCGCCGTTAAACAAATCCTGTGTGCGACACCAGCGTACTGGGACAGGCACGGACGGCCTTCGCATCCTTCGGACCTTGAGCATGGCCACGTCGTCATCCGAACCATCGCCTCGCGAACCAATCGACCGTTTCCGATCGTGGTCACGAAAGATCGTGAACGCGTGGAAGTGCAGAACCGGCGCGGACTGACCGCCAACGACATCATGGCGTGTCTGACCATTGGCCTGGCGGGTCTCGGCGTCGTCCATGCGTTGACGTTTTCTGCCACAACACACCTGCAAAGCGGCGCACTCGAAGCGGTCCTGAGCGACTGGGTATCGGATCCCGTTCCCGTTTTTGTTGCCTATCAACCCAATCGGCACCTGAGCGCGAAAGCTCGCGTGTTCATCGATTGGCTTACCGAACTGTTTGCGAACAACGAATCGACGGCCAAGGGCAAGCGCGTCGCGAAGACGTAACGGATGTCACGCGTTGAAGGGATGTGTCACCGTAGCTATGTCGACGATGGAAGACCAGGAGCTGACGTCACGTTGCCTTGGCCCGCCGGGCGGCTCTTCACATGATCAATGAATGCGCGCAACTTCGGCGTCATCTGCCGGCGGCCTGGATAGTAGAGAAACACGCCCGGTATCACCGGCGCGAACGGCTCCAGCACGTGCACCAGTTTTCCCGTCCTCAACCCTTCAGCGGCCATCGGCTCAGGCAACTGGGCAAGGCCCATACCTTCGACCGCCGCACCAAGCATGGTGGAAAAATCGTTGGCGATGAGCGGGCCGGATACGGCGATCTCGATCGCGTGGCCGTTGTCGTTGAATGACCATAGCGCGAGCGCACCGCTGGATCGTCGCCACCGCAAGCATGCGTGCTGGCGCAGATCGTCCGTGTGCATGGGCCGGGTGCGCCCTGCGAAGTAAGCAGGGCTGCCCACGACGATGAGACGAAACGGCGGCGTCAACGGTACCGCGACCATGTCGGCGTCGACGAACTGACCGAGCCGGATTCCGGCGTCGAACCCTTCCGCTGCAAGATCGATCAGCTCCTTGCTGGTGGCGATCTCCACTTCGACCTCGGGATAAGCCTGGCAGAAGGATGCAATGAGTGGTTCCAGCAGGATCGGCACCACCGCGCGCGGCACCGAAAGACGCAACAACCCGGTGGGCCGTTGACCCAGTCCGCGCGCAACCTCGCTAGCGGCGACAAGCTCGTCGAAGGCGGGCTTTGCGTGCGAAAGAAACCGTTCGCCAGCTTCGGTGAGGCCGACGCTACGCGTGGTGCGTATGAAGAGCGCTGCGCCAATGCGCGCTTCAAGTACACGCACTGTCTGGCTGACGGCGGACGGTGTCACTCCGAGTTCCGCGGCTGCCCGGCGAAAACTGCGATGCTGGGCAACGCTCAGGAACACCTCCACGCCATCGAGCGCGCCTTGCCTGACTGTGAAGTTCTGCTTCATAGCCCGTCAACATTGTGATGAATAGTCGCTCGCGAGAGGCCATGGTACACCTACACCTGCAGACGAGGGGTCATGCCGATGTCGACTCGCAAGCCCTGAGCAATCCGCTAAGACCGTGGAGGAACTCCGCAATGACTGATGCACTTGATGGCGTGCGAGATCACTATCGCGCGACCGGCCTGACCGAGCGGCTGAAGATGGCGCTCACGGTCTTTGGGTCGGAAGATCAGCGGCTCACACCGCAGCAACTGGGCACCCTCGACCAGTTTCACACACGTGGGCTTGCCGCCACCACCGAGCTTGCCAAATTGGCCGGGATCACCGCCGATATGTCGGTGCTGGACGTCGGTTCGGGCATTGGCGGGCCGGCCCGTTTTCTGGCGGCAACCTATGGCTGCCGGGTGACGGGCATCGACCTCAGCGAACCGTTCGTGGATGCCGCACGCTATCTCACCCGGCGCACAGGGCAGAGCGAACAGGTTTCGTTCCATACCGCCAGCGCGCTGGAACTTCCTTTCGAAGGCAGCCGTTTCGACGCCGTATTGCTGCAGCGCGTGGCGATGAACATCTCCGAGCGCGCACGTCTTTACCGCGAGATCGAACGCGTGCTGAAGCCATGCGGCAGGTTTGCGACGTTCGACGTGGTCGCAAACGGCAGCGAACCGTACTACCCCGTTCCCTGGGCGCGAACGCCGACAGCAAGCTTTCTCCTGACGGCCGATGCGACGCGCGAAGCGATCGAACAAGCAGGTTTCCGCACACTGGCATGGCAAGACGACACCGAGACCGCAAAGGCCTGGTTTACCCAGCAGCGCGCGTCAGGGCCGCTGCCCTCGCCAAATCTCGGCGTGGTGATGGGGCCGGACTTCGCAGAGCTTTTCACCAACCTGGCGCGAAATCTCCTGGAAGGCCGACTCGGCATTCTCACCGCGGTGTTCGAGGCCGCATCCACGAAGCCCTGAATTCACCTGGAGAACCGCTGATGGCCGCCACCCCTTGGTGCCAGGCTCGATCCTGCTGCACGCGCTCTCGCTGCGCCAGTTGATCCGACGACGCGCCGGCTGATCTCCTTCCTATCCTTCAACGCGCCCGACAACACCTGACTGGAGGCAACATGTCACCGGAACTTATCTTCCAAACGCAGCTTGTTCTGGGCTATGTCGCCTGGCTGCTTTGCTTTCGCGTATACATCTGGCCCAGGCTCAAGTCGATGGATCCATTCGAAGCGCAACGCGCCATCGCCACCTTGCACAGCTTCCGTTTCTTCGGGCTGGTCTTCATGCTGCCGGGCGTAGTCAGTCCCGACCTGCCTGCCAGCTTCGCCGCGTTCGCCGCATACGGCGACTTCGCAACGGGCGTTCTGGCGATGCTGGCGCTACTCGCAGCAGGAAGACGCCCGCTCTTCTGGTTGTTTGTCGTGGCCTTCAATCTTGTGGGAACCACCGACCTCATCGTCGACTACGTCCACGCTATCCAGGCCGATCTTCCTGCGCGTGCAGGAGAGTTTTTTCGCACTACGTACGCGATTCCGATCATCTACGTGCCTGTGCTGATGATTACGCACGTTGCCGCCTTCTATCTGCTGCTGCGCTCTCGGCCTAAGGCGGCTCTGAGCTATTGGTCTTTCCGTAAGTCATGAATTTGGCCCCTTACTTGGTCGCTTATTTGGTCGTATAGCCACCGTTGATCAGAATGGTCTGCCCCGTAATCCACCACCCGTCGCTGACCAGATGGCGGATGAAGGGCACCACATCCCCTGGATCGGTCAAGCCAGTCGTGGAGAACGGTGAAAGTGCGGCGGCGGTCTTGTGGTAAGCCACCGCGTCCGCGCCTTCGGCGGGATAGAAGAACGGCGTGTCCATGGGGCCGGGTCCGATGGCTGTCACCGAGATGCCACGCGCGCCGAATTCCTTGGCCGCCGCGCGCGTGAAATGCTCGACCGGCGCCTTGGTGCCCGCATAGGCAGCGTAAAACGGTGTGAACGCGCCAAGCAGCGACGTGACGAGCGTAACGATCTTGCCGTTGTCATTGACGTGCTTGCCCGCTTCCTTGAGGAAGAAGAACGCAGACTTTGAATTTACCGCCGTCATTTCATCGTACTCAGCCTCGGTGATGTCCACGAACGGCTTCTTCAACACCTTGCCCACGGTATTGATCGCAATATCGGGGCGGCCGACGGCGGCGACGACATCCGAGAACAGCTTCTCGATCGCGCCGGCCGAGGTCAGATCAGCCTGGAAAGCGACCGCCTTGGCGCCTGCCGCCTCGATCGCGGCAAGTGTCTCGTCTGCTGCGGCCTTCGAACTCGCGCTGTTGTAGTGGATCGCCACTGCCTTGGCGCCCTGTGCGGCGAGATCCCGCGCAATCAGTCCACCGAGATTTTTCGCCCCGCCGGCAATGACGACGGTTTTGCCTTTGATGCTGTGGTTTGCCATGGTCCATCCCCAGTACCGAAGCCGCCCGATGCAGCCTCTCACTCTGCTGGATGATATATTCCAGGAAAATCATTTAAACCTACTGTTTCTGACATCACTGGTCAGAAAAGTCGAACAGTGGAAAAGGACCGTGGATCGTATTGACCTGTTTCGCGTGTTCGCGCGCGTTGTCGAATGCGCGAATTTCACGCGTGCGGCGGACACGCTCGGCCTGCCTCGCTCGTCGGTATCCGCGGCGATCCAGGAGCTGGAAGGGCGGATCGGCGCCCGGCTGCTGCATCGGACCACGCGTAAGGTGTCGCCGACTCAGGACGGCGCCGCGCTCTATGAGCGCTGCCTGCGCCTGATCGCCGATGTCGAGGAAACCGAGAACCTGTTCCGGCAGACATCGGTAGGACCGAGCGGCGTGCTGCGCGTCGACGTGCCGGGCCGTATCGGCCGGCTGATCATCGCACCCGCGCTGCCGGAATTCCTCGTCGCGTTTCCGAAAATCGATATCGAGCTGGGCCTGACCGATCGCGCGATCGACCTTGTCGAAGAGCGCGTCGATTGCGCGCTTCGCGTGGGCAAGCTGCACGATTCCGGCACGATCGCGCGACCCATCGGCAATCTGCCGTTGATCAATGTTGCGAGCCCACGCTATTTGTCCCAGCGCGGCACGCCTCGCACGCCCGGCGATCTGGTAACCCACCAGGCCGTCCACTATGCGTCGCCATCGAGCGGCCGTATCGCGCCCTGGGAGTGGCTCGATGGCGAAACCGTGAGGGCGTTGACAACGCAAGGCCGCGTGAGCGTCAACAGCGCCGAGGCGTATATCGCGTGCTGCCTTGCGGGACTCGGCTTGATCCAGATTCCTGCGTACGATGTGCAGCAGCATCTGCGCGCCGGCGAACTCATCGAGGTGATGCCCGAATACCGGGCTGCGCCGATGCCGATGACCTTGCTCTATCCGCACCGGCAGCATTTATCGCGCAGGGTTCAGGTGTTCGCCGACTGGCTCGAGGCGCTGCTGAAAGGGCAACTCGTTGGCGATTCAGGCGGAAGAAAATGAAGCAGCCCGGCGATAGCGGGCTGCGGCGCAAGACATTCATCGTCGCAAGGACAAGCGTTACGTGTCAGATGGATGGAGGCGTCTTGACGGGCAAGCCGGAGGTTGGATCGAGGTAGAGCCTGGTCTCCCGGTGCTCATCGTGGCGGCGGTTGAAATCGAACATACCCGTGATACTGCCCGCCTTCGCGTCGAACGAGCCGCCTCCGATCCGGTTGCCATCAAGCCAGTTGTCTTCGATGAAACGCACTACTGACGACTGATCGATCGGCGTATGGTCGACGTAGTTCTGTTTCGCCCATGGCGAAATCACAACAAACGGGATGCGGGTACCGGGACCGCACCGGCCGTTCACCGGTTTGCCATTCAACCCGTCGGGTCCGGTGCCTGAGCCGCAAATACCTGGGCCGGTCAACTGATCCGCGACCGAGTCGAATGAAGCGCTCGTCGGCAGCGCGTATGCGTGGTCGTACCAGCCGTCGGAGTCATCCCATGCCACGATAACGGCCGTGTCACGCCAATCCGGTTGCTGTTGCAGGAAGTTGACGACCTTCGTAACGAACGCCTGCTCGTCAAGCGGGTCCGAGTACCCGGCGTGACCGTCCTCATAGGCAGGCGCCTTCAGGAAGCTCACCGCAGGGAAATTGCCAGCTTGAACAGCACTATAGAAATCGTCGATATCGTACTGGTGATTCGCGGGATCGACGGTCGAGCGATGTGCCCCGTACGTATGCCCGATGGCCGACACCGAACTGGGACGCAAATGCTGCGGGTTTGACGTCGACGCGTAGTACTGGAACCAGTTGTGGTGCGGAATGTAGTCGGCCGTGGCGGCACCGACCACTTGTGACGTTGTGCTGCGTGTGCATCCTGTCGTTCCGTTGCTGTTCGTGGTCGACAGATTGAAGCCGCCCATGAAGCCGCCCCACGTAATGTTGCGCGCGTTGAGCAGGTCGCCGATGTTCTTACCGGTCATCTGCGCGGTATCGGTGGTACTCGAGCACAGGTCGAAGGCAGGATCGACGTCGTTGATCATCGTGAATCCGCCTTGGCCGTCGTTGACGTAATACGAGCCGGCCGTCGAGGGCTGCTTTGACGTCAGGACGACTTTCATGCCGTTGGACTGTCCTGAGACGACTTCGAGCGCGCCTGGCGTCGACGGACCATATGTCGATGTATAGGCGTTATCGCTCATCGCGAAGTTCTGCGCATAGTTCCAGAGCGCCGTGACCGTATTGCCGTCGTAGTAACCCATCACCTGGCCGGCCGTGCCGAACGCGCCGGCGCCGCCGCTGGTGCCGCGGCCCGTGTATTTCGGAAAGAGGTCTGCCTTGCCGTTATCGTATGCCTGCTGCTCAGCCGTATACGCATGGTTCTGGTCGGCTGTGGCCGCCTGCGTGCGATCGAGACGGAACGGATTGGCCGCGCCCGTGCCATTGGCGGAGTTCGTAAAGTTCGGGTTGGCCGTCAACAACGTGCCCGATAAGCCGTTCACCTCTGGCGTGCCGGCTTGCGCTGCAAACGCAGGTTCTCCAGGCGGATTTGCCGCATGCGGGTAGGTCGCGAAGTAGTGATCGAACGATACGTTCTCGCCATAGATCACTACCAGATGCTTAATGGGTGTGGCTGTATGGACTTCATCCCGCCGGGAGTCATGCTGGTCCCCGTCGTGGTCGTCGCTGGCGCTCCATGCAGCCGTCGTTGCAAGCGCAACAGCCGTGAGCGAAAAAAGGGCAATCCGACGCCAAAGCATTGTGTGGCTCCCAGTAGTGTTACGCAAAGATAACCGCGGCGCCCGGGACGGCTTATCCAACCTGCTTGACAACGCTGATCCGATCCGACAACAGGGGGCCACGCGGAGGTTGCATTACAACAAGCGCTAACCATTCAATCACGCACGTATGAATGATTGGCGTCAGGAAGCTTTCATGTTGTTTCGATTCGCGATCTGCGTATCGGGGAGCCAACTCGATCGTGGCTGGGAGGAGGTTAGTGATTGATCAGCATTCGGGCGGAGGCATTGTCAGATGCTGTGCCCGAACGTCGCCTAAAAGCGGTGAGTCTGGGAAGACCGCTCCTTGTGACGCACTAATCGCCGTTTCATCCTGCCTATTTACGGATCCGTCATTTCGATTTCGTCGAGGCAGGCGCTTGCGCCTCAGGCGACCAACGCCACGCCGCGAGGCCTTAACGTACAAGCTTCGCAACCCTTGTTACAATCGGTTGAAATTGTATGACCTTCCCAGGAAGCCTTCTAGATGAGCCAAACCGCCACGAAACGAGCCATGTCCGCTCGAACCCGCAAGAAGTCTGTCTCGACCCAGGCGGAGCCTGCCGTGCACCCACATTCTCCGGGTAGCAGCCATGTCGATTTCATCACCTTGCAGTGGCAGCGGGAATACAGAAATCTGGATCTTTCGAACTTCTTGCTCGCGATTTATTTTATGCGCCTCGGCACGCTTGTCGAACTTGCGTTTGACAAGATGACTCAAGAACTTTGGGGTGTCAGCGGGTCAGACATGCGTGTCCTGCTGGCGCTGCGTCGCAGCGGCCACCCGTATGCAAAGCGACCGACCGATCTGTATCGCTCGCTACTCGTTACCTCGGGCGCAATAACCAAGAAGATTGATCGGCTGGCGAGCCTTGGCCTGGTCGAACGCCAGTCCGATCCCAGTCACGGCGGTGGGTCGATCGTTCATCTGACCAGGAAGGGCCTGGACGTTGTCGAAAAAGCCATCGTGAAACTGGCGGAAGAGTCTTCCATCGCACCTGCGATGGCGCACTTTACGGAAGCCGAGCGGGCAAGCGGTACAGAGTTCTGTCTGCGCACGTTGGCCCTGTTAGAAGAATTGAACGCTCCCGCGATCGAAGACACCGAGAAGATTGCGCCGAAGTCTCGAACAAAAGCGGCGCGACAGCCATCCCGCAATAGTCGATAGTTGCACTGTTGACGGATCAAACGTCCAGCACCAACATCTGATTCAACGCCCTCGAGTAGCAGGTCACTGCTGTTGTCGGGCGTGAATGGCCGACAACAGCGCGGTGACTTCAAGCGTCCACTAACCTTTTAGAACTGGTGGCGAATACCCACCATCGCACCCGTTTGATTTACACCGGGCAATGGGTTAGATGCCGGTGGGATCACACCGCCGTCAATCGTGTACGCTCCGTTGCGCTGATTGAACACGCGACCCGCAGTAACATAGACAGAAGAGCGCTTGGACAACAGGTACGTCGCACGCGCTGCGATCACGGAGGCTCCCGCGGAACTGCCACCGTTCACTGATATGTGTCCGAACTGGGCATCCAGAGCAACTTGCGGAAGGGGGAAATAGGTCCCGCCAAGCCACCAGTAGTTGCTGACCGCATCGGAAAGGGTCGGCGTCTGCACCCCGTGATTGACTCGATGCAGGAATCCCGCACCGATAGTCGAGGTACCAAACTTCACGTACCCGTCGATAACCGCACGTGTATCGGTTTGCGCAGTCTTGGGCAGGGGCGAGCCGACTCCGCCGCCACCGTAGTTGCGGTCAAAGGCCGTCGCCACACCCCAAGTCGCCGCTTCATATTTCACCATGGCAGACATCGACTTGCAGGCCCGCCAGTCCGTCGGCGATTGCCCAGCGCATCCGCCGGCCGGCACAGGGTCCACCGCGTCACGCCCGAACGAATACGTGGCGCCCACCGTCAGCCCTGATCTTGTGAAGGTATAGGCGACAGCGTTGTCGAGTCGCGGTTGAGCCAGGTATGGGTCCAGGTCTCCGGCTGCATAGACATTCGGCCCCATCGTGTCACCCGGCATGGCCCAATAGATCTGGGAGTATTGCCGGCCCGCGGTTAACGTCCCCCAACGCCCAGAAAGCCCGACATATGCCTGCCGGCCGAACAGGCGGCCACCTTGATTCAGTGCGCCAGTCGACGGGGCGAAGCCCGACTCCAGGACAAAAACCGCGCTAAGGCCGCCACCCAGATCCTCTTTACCGCGGAGACCCCATCTCGAGGGTATCGATCCCGTGAGCGTCGGCATACGTACCACACTGGACTTTTGGGGACCGACATTTGTCACATACTCAATGCCGGTATCGATAATCCCATACAAGGTGACAGAACTCTGCGCCTGGGTTACCGCCGGCGCGCATACAGCAAGAAACGAGAGTCCCCAGCAAGCCACCTGATGCCGCGAAAAACCACGTCCCACCCGCTTCAACCCTGAACTCATCATCTGTCTCCCCCTGGTTAATTGCTTCCACGGAAGATAATTTTTGATCGTCTTCCTTGTCAAATTATTTGACGTTGGGAGATACCCGCACCCCATCGAACCAGGCCCATCTTGATCGCATATGACAAGTTTATTTCGTCACAAAATGTCTGTTTTTTATAGGATATTTTGTCTTATTGGCGTTTTCCCTATCTCGACATTTGATGAGTAAAACATCATCTTCCACGGAAGATATAGTTGGCCAGTGCGATAAACTTCGCAGGAGTACGTTGAAAAATGAACGATTTGGAAGACCGGCAGACAACTCACGATCATGGTGTCGCGCCATCACCGAACCCCACGGTGGGCTCAACAATGACCGGGGCAACGGAACATGTCCGCGAAGAGGACCGTGCCCGTCCTCGCTTTGCCTGGAGCGACGACTACGCACTCGGCCATCAGACGATGGACGAGACTCACCACGAGTTTGTGGCGTGCGTACATACGCTGCTGACAACGGAAGACGAAAATCTCGGGAGCGCACTCGAAGCATTTGCCGACCATGCGCGTCGCCACTTTGACGAAGAGGACGCCTCGATGCGCGAGACGGCCTACGGCTCAGCGGGCTGTCATATCGATGAGCACGCTAACGTGCTGCACTCGCTCGACGAGGTACGGGCTATGTTGGCCGAGGGACGTACCGACGTTGTTCGTTCCTTTGCCCGCGCGCTGGTGGACTGGTTTCCGGAGCACGTGCGTGTGATGGACCAGGGTCTGGCGCGCTGGCTGATTCAGCGACGGCTGGGCGCCTCGCCAATAGTCATCCGGCGTCGACTTCAGGTTGCCGCCTGACACGCTGTCCTCACTTTACTCAAGTACCTGTCATGAACAACCAATCATCCCCTTTGGACACGTTGCTGCAGGTCAAGGTCATCGCCAGGACATGGCTGGCCGACGACATTTCCGGCTTTGATCTCTCGCCATTGTCGGACGGCAACCTGCCGGCCTTCGAAGCCGGCGCGCACATCGATCTGCATGTGCCTGGCGGCCCCGTGCGTCAGTACTCCTTGTATGACTTGCCGGGCGAATCCCCGCGCTACCGGATCGGCGTGCTGCGTGATCCCCAATCCCGCGGTGGTTCCGTCAAGCTTCTCGATAACGTGCAAGCCGGCGACACGCTCACGATCAGCGCCCCGCGCAACCACTTTGCTTTGCATGACGATCAAAAAGACCGGTCGATCCTGTTCGCGGGTGGTATCGGCATCACGCCGATCTTTTGCATGGCGCAGCAACTGGCGCGCGAACACCGCCCATTCGAAATGCACTACTGCGGTCGCACGCTATCGCGCATGGCCTTTATCGAACGCCTGCAGCAGGCGCAATTCGACGAGAAGTCGCAGGTACACATGCACGTCGACGACGGTGCCCCTGATCAGCAGCTCGATGCCCGCTCCGCGATAGGCGCGCCTTCATCGGACAAGCACCTGTATGTGTGTGGGCCCACCGGCTTCATGGATCACATTCTGCAGACCGCGCGCGAACTCGGTTGGGACGAGGCACATCTGCACCGCGAATATTTCGCTGCGGCACCCATCGATTCGTCGGGCGACGAGCGGTTCGAGATCGAGATTGGCAGCAGTGGCCAGGTCATCGAGGTTCACGCGGATCAAAGTGCCGCACAAGCTCTGCTCGACGCCGGCTTCGACCTGCCGCTGTCCTGCGAGCAAGGTGTCTGCGGCACCTGCATGACCAAGGTGCTGGCCGGTGAACCTGACCATCGGGACCTTTATTTGACGGACGACGAACGGGCGCGCAACGACACCTTCATGCCGTGCTGCTCGCGCGCGAAGACTTCCCGGCTGGTGCTCGATCTTTGAGGCCATCAGTCACCCACTGCCAAACATCGTAGCGAGGGATCGACATGTTGAACAAGCAAGATAACGAATTGATGTGCCGTGTTGGCGCCGGTACCGCCATGGGCGATGCGATGCGCCGCTTCTGGTTGCCCGTGATCCAGTCGTCGGATATGCCGGAGGCGAATGGCGATCCGCAGACCATTGAACTGCTGGGTGAGCGGTTTGTCGTGTGGCGCGACCAGCAAGGCCAGCCCGGCCTCTTTGCAGAGGGTTGCCTGCACCGCGGCGCATCGATGCAATTGGCCCGCGCGGATGGCGACGGCCTGCGCTGCATCTACCATGGCTGGAAATTCGCGGTGGATGGAACTGTCCTTGAAACGCCTAATGTCGAGGACCCGAAATTCAAGCAACGGATCAAGGGCCGAACCTACCCGGTGCGCGAAGTGGGCGGCATTGTCTGGGGCTATCTGGGTCCGAAGGATGAAGAGCCGCCGTTCCCGCATTGGGCCTTCATGGATCAGCCGGACGTGCACCGCATCAACGCCCGCGCGGTCATCAACGCCAATTACGTGCAGGTGATGGAAGGTCTCGTCGATTCGTCGCATCTGACCGTTCTGCATAGTTCCGCACTGGCGAGGACTAACGACTCCGATCTCGACTACGCGAAGAAGACTTCGCATATGCAGTTCGACGCGGCTCCCAAAATCGAGGCAGACGAGACGGACTTCGGCTTCCACTACGTAGCCATCCGCGAAAGCCAGGGTCAGCGTATCGCACGCGTCACCTCGTTCATCGCGCCTTGCTTCATCGCCAACGCGAACGGAGATGTCTGGCTTGCGATCGTTCCGATCAGCGACGAGCGCTGTTTCCTGTACCACGTGTGGTGGGATGCCGAAAAACGCATTGGCGAAGAACCGTTGCGCAATGAGCAACTCACGTTCGTGGGCCTGGACGACCCGACGCTGCGCAAATACGGCATGACGATCGACACCTGCGACTCTCCGACTGCCATGTCGGTTGCCAATGGCTACCGCCAGGACCGCGCGCAGCAGCGCAACGGCCACTTCACGGGGTTTGACGGCATCACGCAGGAAGACGCCGCGTGCAGCGTGTCGAGCGGTGCGATTCGCGACCGGTCGCAGGAGATGCTCTCCACCGCCGACCTCGCGATCAGCCGTCTTCAGCGCTGCTTGCTGTCCTACGCCCGGGCGGCCCGTGACAAGCAGGAAATACCCGCGCTACGAGCGGACGCGGGCAGTGCAATTGGCGTGTCCGGTGAAATCGGTGCTGGCGAAGACTGGCGCACTCTTGTTCCCCACCATCGGATCGTTTCGTCTCATGGCGAGCGCGCAGAGCGCAGCCAATAACGAAAGTCAATTAAGGAGCTTTATATGTTGAGCCACAAAGACAACGAGACTCTCTGCCGTGTCGGCCCGGGCACGCCGGGCGGCGCCTTGATGCGACGCTACTGGCACCCCGTGTGCGCCTCGGTCCAACTGCCACATCCGGACTGCGCGCCGCTGCGAGTCCGCCTGCTCGGCGAGGATTATGTCGCCTTCCGCGACACCGAGGGCAAGGTAGGTTTTCTGGAAGAGCTGTGCATGCATCGCGGCGCGTCGCTCGCGCTTGGCCGTGTGGAAGAAGGTGGTATCCGCTGCCTCTATCACGGCTGGAAGTTCAGCGTCTCTGGTGCCGTACTGGAAACGCCGAACCACGCCGATCCGAAGTACGCGACACGGATGAAGGCACCCGCCTTTCCAGTGCACGAGGAAGGCGGCGTCGTCTGGGCATATGTCGGCCCGCGCGAGTTGCAGCCGGCGTTTTCCCGCTACGCGTTCATGGATGCGGACCCGAAACACCGCGTCGTGCTGCGCGTCAACGTCCACTGCAACTATCTGCAGCTGGTGGAAGGTGGAGAGGACAGCTCGCACGTCGGCGTTCTGCACACCAATATGGCGCGCCCCGGCTGGAAGGACGACGAGTTCACGCCGAACTCGGACGTAGTCAATCCCGCTGCGCTTGCGTCCAATGATCTGGAACCGGCTCTCAAGATCGAAGAGACAACCTTCGGTTTCCACTACGTTGCGTTGCGCAAGACAAATGATCCGAAAGTCCGGAACGCACGCGTGGTGCCATTCATTGTCCCCTACGGCCGCATCATTCCTGCTCCCGCGTTTCAGTTCACCGTCCTCGAGGTCCCTCAAGACGACACGCACACGAGCACCTACATCATCGTGCACGGCGACGCACCGGTGACTGAAGAGAAGATCATCGAGCTGCTCGGACTGAATGACCCTCGGTACTATGACCGCAAGAGTTGCCAGTTCACGGCAAGCGTGGCGGATATGTTCGGCCAGAACCGCGAACTGATGAAGGAAAACTGGACAGGCTTGCGCGGCGTCGAGGTAGAAGATGCAGCGATCGGGCTGTCTCAGGGCCCCCTCTACGATCGCTCGCGCGAACATCTGGTGCCCGCCGACCAGGCCGTCGTGCGCGTACGCCGTGTGCTTCTCGATGCCGTCAAGCGTGTGGCGGAGAACCAGCAACCACCCGCGCTCGGTCTCGACCTCCGTGGCGTGAGCGCCTGCGATCGGGAACTCGTGGACGGTACAGCCTGGCAAGAGCTGATTCCGTCGCATCGCAACATCGTGACAGCCGAATAAGGATACTCACGTGACCGATAATACCCATCAAGATGTTCCGGACTACCTGTCCCTGCTGCGACTTGACGGTCGCGGTTTTGTGGTGCTTGGCGCGGGGCAGGGTATCGGCGAACAAACCGTTCATGCACTGGCGCAGGCCGGTGCTCGCGTACTCTGCGTCGACCGTGACGAGACGCTGGCACGGAAAATTGCAGAGGCCGTGGACGGAATACCGTGCACGGCGGATGCAACATCTCGCGAAGACATGCAACGGGTGTTCGACACGGCGCACCAGCACTTCGGCCGCGTGCATGGCGTCGTCGATATCATCGGTGTGGCGGGGATCAAACCGCTCGCTGCCGTCGACGATGCGTCGTGGGACCAGCAATTCGATATCGTCGTCCGCCATGCCTATCTCGCGATTCAAATTGGCGGCGAAATGATGAAGGCCGATGGTGGCGGCACCTTTGCGTTTGTCGGCTCGCTCGCCGGCGAACTCGCGGTGCCGAACGAGGTTGCCTACGCATCCGCGAAGGCGGCATTGCATCACCTCGTACGCTGCGCGGGTGCCGAGTATGCCCCCCACAATGTGCGCATCAATGCAGTGTCTCCGGGCTTCGTCCGTACGCCGAGACTGAATCAGCGTCTGGACGAAGCGACCTGGACGAGAGTCGGTAACGCGATTCCGCTTGGACGGGCTGCCACGCCGGCAGAAATCGCGGGTCACCTGTTGTTCCTTGCGTCCGACCTGAGCGCTCATATGGCCGGTGAAATCATCGCTGTCGATGGCGGCCTTGGCGTCGTTGCCGCCATTCCCTCCATTACGTTCGCTCCCTCGTCAACCCCGACTCCCTGAAAACCAGCGATGTCTTCTTCTCCTCAAAACCACATCCACCCGTCGCTTCGGGCTATCGCTGCAAACGCCGCAGCGAAACCTGGTATGGCGGAGGTGAGCCCCGAAGAGGCGCGCGCGGGCATGGCCGCACGCACCGCAGCACGTGAGCCCGGCCCTCATATCGACAAGGTTGTCGATTTCATAGTTCCGGGTCTCGACGCCGGCATCCCTGTACGCATCTACCATCCGAAAGACGCCACAGGGGTCACGATGGCCTTTCACGGCGGCGGATGGCTGATGGGCAATCGCGACAGTTTCGACGCGGTATGCCGCCATCTGGCCAACGACTCCGGACTGGCGGTGGTCAGCGTCGACTATCGCCTCGCGCCAGAGCATCCGTTTCCTGCGGCGTTGGACGATGTATGGGCCGCGACCTGCTGGGTCGCCGAGTACGGGCACAAGCTGGGGCTTCCGTCCGAGCGTTTGACCGTGTTCGGCGAGTCGGCCGGCGGTAATCTCGCAGCAGTGGTATGCCTGCTGGCGCGGGAGCATGCCAAACCTCGCATTCTCGCCCAGGCACTCGTCTATCCGGCGACAGATGCCCGGCAGCAGGGGACCTCGCTATCCACCTACGCCGAAGGCTTCGTGCAGCGCAAGGTCGATGTCGAGCACGCATTTCGCACGTACGCTCTGGATCATGGTGTGACACCGACAACCTGGAAGCTCTCGCCGTTCCTCGCCGACGATCATGCGGGGCTGCCGCCGGCCATCGTTATCACCGCCGAGTGTGACGGCTTGCGCGACGATGGCGAAGCTTACGCACGGAAATTGGCCGAAGCGGGTGTTCCGACGACGTGCGTGCGCTACCTCGGCATGCTACATACGTTCTACAGTATGCGCGGTCAAGTCGACGCGGCGACCCTGGCTCAGCGCCAGATAGCCGACGCGTTGCGCCACGCGGTACAAGCGGCATAGCCATGCAAGCGCGGCGCCTCGAGCACGTCACTGTGTGCAGGCGCTGCGCCCTTCAGTTCGTAATCGGATCCTTTTAGCCTGCGCCCTTTAGCCAAGGAAGTCATCGAGATGAGCATCGCCGCCGCAAAGCGACCCGCGCCTCCCCCATCCCGCAAGCAGGCAGTAGCGGAGCACTCGAACGCTTCCGGGCCATCGAATGTCCCTCGTAACAGCCACGTTGAGTTCATCACGCGGCAATGGCAAATTGAGCATAGCGAACTCAATCTTTCCAACTTCCTGCTCGCGATCTATTTCATGCGGCTCGGCACACTCGTGGAACAGGCGTTCGACAAAATGTGCCAGGGCCTTGGCGATATTAGCGGGTCCGACATGCGTGTGCTGCTGGCACTACGTCGCGGCGGTCACCCGTACGCAAAGCGCCCGACCGACTTGTATCGCGCACTACTCGTCACCTCCGGCGCAGTGACCAAAAAGATCGACCGTCTCGTGAAACTCGGCATGGTAGGACGTCAGGCAGACCCGAGTCACAACGGCGGTTTCATCGTCCATTTGACCAGGAAGGGCCTCGACATCGTTGAAAAGACGATTGTCACGCTTGCGGAAGAGTCGTCGATCGCGCCTGCGATCGCCCACTTTTCGGATGCGGAACGCGCCGCGGGCAACGAGTTCTGTCTGCGGACATTGGCCTTATTAGAAGAATTGGTGCCTCCCAAATCTTGAAGAATCCGGCAATGCGTTGTTGAAGCCCCGTGTCAGAGGCGCGCAACGCTCGCCGCGCCATCGCGCGCAAGCGTGCAGCCGAACGGATGAAAATATGGCACGATCACATCGTGCCATTGCCAAAGCAGGCGATCGCTGTGCTGAACGAATCGCAGTCAATTACCGGTAAGGGTCGCTACGTCTTTCCGTCCCCAGCCCGTCAAAAGACTCCCCATTTACATCGTGATGCATTGAGCAAAGCGCTACGGGAGATGAAAGGCATCATCGCATCCAGCCATGACTCGTAACCCTAGCTGGCGGTAGCCGCCACATTGGCCCGCGCCTTATGCAATTTTTTGTAGCTGTCGATCAGACGCTGGTGCCTATCGAGCCCCTCCAGTTTCATACTCGTTGGCGATAACCCGAAGAAGCGCACGCTGCCGTCCACCGACCCCATTACCGTGTCCATCCGGGCATTGCCAAACATCCGACGGAAGTTGAGGGCGTAGTCGTCCAGTTCCAGATCGTCATCGAGCAGCACCTCCAGCACCACATTCAAGGCCTGGTAAAACAATCCGCGCTCGACCGTGTTGTCGTTGTACTGCAGGAACGCTCCCACCAACTCTTGCGCAGCCTCGAATTGCCGCAAGGCGAGATGAATCAGCAGCTTCAACTCGAGAACTGTTAGCTGCCCCCAGTCCGTATTCTCGTCAAATTCGATGCCGATCAAAGTGGCAATATCGGAGTGCTCGTCCAACTCACTGTTCTCCAACCGCTCAAGCAGAGCAGCCAGGCCGGCATCGTCCAGGCGATGCACGTTCAAAATATCGGCGCGGAACAACAGCGCCTTGTTTGTGTTATCCCAGATCAAATCCTCTACCGGGTAAACTTCCGAATAATCGGGCACCAGAATCCGGCAGGCAACAGCACCCAGCTGGTCATACACCGCCATGTACGCCTCTTTGCCCATGTCTTCGAGAATGCCGAACAAGGTTGCCACTTCCTCGGCATTGGAGTTTTCACCCTGGCCGGAAAAATCCCATTCAACAAACTCGAAATTCGCTTTGGCGCTGAAAAAGCGCCACGACACCACACCGCTGGAATCGATGAAGTGCTCAACAAAGTTATTTGGTTCCGTCACAGCGTTACTGACAAAGGTGGGCTGAGGTAAATCGTTCAGGCCTTCAAAACTACGCCCCTGCAGTAATTCCGTCAGACTCCGTTCCAGCGCCACTTCGAAGCTTGGGTGCGCCCCGAACGAGGCAAAGACACCGCCTGTGCGCGGGTTCATCAAGGTGACGCACATCACCGGATAGGTCCCACCCAGCGACGCATCCTTCACCAGCACCGGAAAGCCCTGCTCTTCCAATCCCTGAATCCCGGCCAGAATGCCAGGGTATTTCGCCAGCACTTCGTGCGGCACATCAGGCAATGCGATTTCACCTTCCAGAATTTCGCGCTTTACCGCCCGTTCGAAAATTTCGGACAGACATTGCACCTGCGCTTCGGCCAGCGTATTACCGGCACTCATGCCATTGCTGAGGAATAGGTTTTCGATCAGGTTGGACGGAAAGTACACCACTTCGCCGTCCGACTGCCGCACGAACGGCAGCGAACAGATACCGCGCTCCACATTGCCGGAGTTAGTGTCGATCAGATGCGAGCCACGCAACTCCCCATCCGGGTTGTAAATCTCCAGGCAGTACGCATCCAGAATCTCAGCCGGCAGCGCATCCTTACGGCCGGGCTTGAACCAGCGCTCGTTCGGGTAATGTACGAACTCCGAGTTGGCGATGTCTTCGCCCCAAAACGCACCGCCATAGAAATGGTTGCAATTCAGGCGCTCAATAAACTCTCCCAACGCCGACGCCAGCGCGCTTTCTTTGGTCGCTCCCTTGCCATTGGTAAAACACATCGGCGAGTGTGCATCGCGGATATGCAGCGACCACACATTGGGAACGATATTGCGCCACGAAGCGATTTCAATCTTCATGCCCAAGCCCGCCAAAATGCCCGACATATTGGCGATGGTTTGCTCCAACGGCAGATCCTTGCCCGCAATATAGGTGCTGGCGTCAGAAGCCGGCTTCAACGTCAGCAAGGACTGAGCATCGGCATCCAGGTTCTCGACCTCTTCAATTACAAACTCGGGTCCGGCTTGCACCACTTTTTTGACCGTACAACGGTCGATGGAACGCAAAATACCCTGGCGGTCTTTGTCGGAGATGTCCGCCGGCAACTCAACCTGAATCTTGAAAATCTGTTGGTACCGGTTTTCCGGATCAACAATATTATTCTGCGACAGGCGGATATTTTCGGTAGGAATATTGCGAGTTACGCAGTACAACTTCACAAAGTAAGCTGCACACAGGGCCGATGAGGCCAGAAAATAATCGAAGGGACCAGGCGCCGAGCCATCGCCCTTATAACGGATAGGCTGGTCGGCCACTACCGTGAAGTCATCAAACTTGGCTTCAAGGCGTAGCTTATCGAGAAAGTTGACTTTAATTTCCATGGGGAAATTCCAAAAATGGTGCTCAAGACAAAATACAAAACCCTGTACAAAAACAGGGCTTTAATAGTCAATCGACTAGCGAATGATGTTTCCTGGCGGGGATTCTACTCCCACTTGATAGACAACCAGCCTGTGCGACTATCGTGCGCACGGGCTGAGTTCCGTTGTCGTCGCTGCCCATCGAATATCTGCGACCGGCCACGCCGTGGCAACGCGAGCGGCAAAACCACGCGATCTAGACGCCGGTCAGCGCTGCAGAATGAACGTCCGCTTCGGTCCCAACCCGCTTCACGTTCACCTGTCGACGCACTCCAGTACGAAAAGCTTGCTTTGCAGGCATTCAATCTCTGCAACCGGCAATTGAGCCAACTGGAAACGCTTGTCACTTTTGCGGCCACAATATGTAGGAATCCTGCCATCACGATCGAGGAACGCCGACGCCAGAACACGTTGCTTGAATTACTCGTCCACACTGGCGAGCAGTATCAGCAGGATCTCGCTTGCGACCGCGAGCTGTTCCAGGTGATCGCGCTGGATGCGAAGGGTGTCGCTCAAAGCCGCATCACCGCAAACCGTGCGACGCGTCTTCTTGAAGAGTCCGCACAGATCGCAGCCGAAGCTCAAACCAAAGCCCAGCCTACGATAACGAAGGTCAGCCAGCGCAAACAAAAGCCCGCCAAAGACACGACAAGCGCAAGAGCAAAAACCGCCCAGCAACCGGTTGTCGCGCCGAACTGATCCGCCAGGAGCGACGGCAAGTCGCATAGACGCGCTGAAGAGACCATTGACGCGTTGCTGCCAAGCGTGGCGGCGCGTCGATGCCCCTTTGATAAAGAACGCCAACCGCGCGAAAAGCTATTGCAGCAGTTCGGGCAGCGCTAATACCGACCATGTCTGCGACATCGTTGGTCGTGAATTCCGGCGATCCTCGAGAGGCCAGAACGCGAGTTCGTGCCTTATCTATTGCGTCTACCGTAACTCGGGAACCTGCCTTGCATGGCTTCTCCCTTATCGCGGCTGCCGAGTCGGAAATGCGAGTAGACATGTATGGTCTCTCAGGAAATAATGCAAACCCCGATGGGGACAACGGGTATATGACGCGTGAAGAGATGCTGACCCACGTCGTGACCCATGGCGGTTATCACCGTGGTGAGGTAGGGCGAATTCTGGTTCAGGTTTCCAACGGATCGGAGCAGGGCATTAAATTGCCTTGGGACACCTACGCCGTGCATCTGCACACAACGGAGCCCTCACGCCGGCTTCGCGGCAGAGAGCCCTTTTCAGAGGCAGTTGATATCGGGCAATAAGCGACGAATACCGCTGCGCTACGAAGTCGCATACCCAAGGCGTTCAAAAGCCCTAAGGCGTCCCCGTTCGACGCCTGAAACAATCGCCCCAAGCAACACAGCATCCGTCCCAGTCGTCGAGACCGCCGGCGTTGTAGTCCGGTAGCGCGCGTACCCTGCGGCGGCATTGTTTCGACGCGGAAAAACACGCAGGAGGCCCTCATGCGTGCGTCGGCCGATTCCGCACGGCTTGACCGAGCACAGCGCAGGCAATCAACAACGAACCCGTGACAAAGAACACAGCGTGCAGACCGAGATGGACGCCGATCACGCCACCGATCAGCGGTCCGACAACCTGACCGGCGAATTGCGCCGACTGCAGATACCCGAGCATCGTTCCCGACTGACTTTCAGTGGCCGTGTGCCGGACCAGTTTCGCGATCGACGGCAGCAGACCGGCCAGCGTCATGCCCATCAACCCGCGCAGGGCCGCCAGTTGCCACCAGTGCGTGACGAATGCTTGCGGCACCATCACGAGCCCGGTCAACACGAGGCAACCGATAATCACGTTCCAACTGCCGATCCGATCCGCCAGTGCGCCAAGCCGCGCCGCGGTCAGCATGCTGCCGAACGCCGAGCACGCCATCACAATACCGGCGGTGCGGGCCAGATGGTCGGTCGGCACATTGAGGTGCGCGATATAGACGGTGATGATCGGCTCGATCGACATGTTGGCGAGCAGCACCATCATCGCGGTAAGCAGCAGCGTGACCATCACGGTACGGTTGGCCAGCTTCGGCGCCGTGGCGTGGGTTGAGGCGCGTGCTTTGGCGTCGGAGTCCGGGTGAAAATCTTCGCGTACGAACAGGATCGTCAGCAGCGCGGCAACGGCGATCATCGCGCCGCCGGCAAAGAACGTACTGCGAATGCTGATCAACGAGGGCAGCACACCACCGACCAGCGGACCCACGAGACTGCCGGCCAGCGAACCGGTCGACAGGATGCCGAGCGCCCATCCCGCACGTTCGCGCGGCGCCTGGGTGCCGATCATCACAATCGACGCCGAGGCATAGCCACCAATCAATCCGGCCAGCAGTCGCAGCACCACCAGTTCGGTCACGTTGTGCGCCATGCCGATCAGGGACATCACAATCGCCATGCCGACTGCCGCCCTCACGAGCATCGGCTTGCGCCCGTAGCGATCGGCCAGACGCCCCCAGAGCGGCGCCGTGACGGCCGTGCCGAGAAAGGTCGCGCCGAACGCCACGCCCGACCACTGCACGATCGCGGCCTGCGACGTCACGCCGAGTTGCTGCACGTAGAGCGGCAGAAACGGCAGCAGCATGCTCAAACTGACGAGCGTGGTAAACGAGCCGAACACGCAAATGAACAGGTTGCGGCGCCAGTAGAGTGTGTTTCGTGCGGCGTAGCTGACGGCGTTCGCGGGCCCGGCCCCGAGGGCCGCCACATTGGCTGACTGATTCATAACGCCCCCCGTGATCCGGCGTGCAACTGCGCACCGGCGATGAGCACCACGTTCCGTTCCGAGTCCATTGCCTGCTCCATGCGTTTGGCGTTGCAGCCAGGTTTGGCCGCAGCTGTTACCCATGGCAAGCAGTTTACGAACAAACACGCGGCGAGAGAATCGCCGCCGCGCGGCAGCTATTCTTCCGCGCGGCGGTTCAATCCGCGTCGGTGATCGCTTTGAGCGCGCTGAAATGGGCGCGCAGACGCGGTACCGCGAAGTCGACGAAGGCCCGGACTTTCGGCACCGCGAGACGGCCTTGCGGCGTGATCAGATGAACAGGGAGCGGCGCCTGCTCGTAGCCGGTGAGCGCGATCTTCAACGACGCTTCGCGGACCTGTTCGGCGACGTGATACGAAAAAAGCCGCGTGACGCCGTGCCCGTCGACGGCGGAGGCCACCGCGCCTTGCACGCTGTTGACGATCAGTCGTGGCGTGAAGTGCACCGTCTGCGGCGCGGCGGAATTGTTCGACGACGGAAAGCTCCACGAATCGACGCCGAAATGCGTCATCGAAATAATCCGGTGCTGGGCGAGATCGGCGGGTTCCTTGAGGCGCGGGTGTTTGGCGAGATAGCGCGGTGCGGCAACCACCACGCGGCGTACTTCGCCAACCGGCATCGCGATTAGCGTCGAATCGGCCAGGTGAGCAATGCGCAGCGCGACGTCGATCCCTTCGTCGATCAGGTTGGCGGGGCGGTCGAGCAGGTAAAGCCGCGCGGTGACTTCCGGATACTGGTCCACAAACTCGTCGAGCAGCGGACGCAGAAAGTCCTGACCGGCGGCCACGGGCGCGGTCAGCGTCAGCGTGCCGCGCGGCGCCGCGCGTTCGCCGGCAATCATCAGATCGGCTTCTTCGAGGTCGGTCAGGATTCGCCGGCACGAGGCGGCGTAACGCTCGCCGGCTTCGCTCAGCTTGATCGTGCGCGTGGTGCGATGCAGTAGCGCCATGCCGACGTGCGCTTCGAGAAACGCAATGGCCCGGCTCACGGCGGCGGGCGAGCGACCGAGGCGCCGGCCCGCCGCGGCAAGGCTGCCCTCGTCGAGGGCGCAGACGAATACCTTCATCGCATCGATTCGATCCATCGCCGGTCAGCCTTCAGGGGAGGGGCGAGGTGGTGTCGTCGCGCCGGGCGGAACCGAGCGTCTCGACGAGAAAATCGACGAAGCGTCGCACCCGCAAGGACACATGGCGCTTGTGAGGGTAGAGCAGCACGAACGGCCGCGAGGCGCCGCCGAACGCCGGCAACACTTCCACCAGACCGCCAGTCGCCAGGTCCCGCTCAATCACGAAACGATACGTCTGGAACAGTCCCGCGCCGCAGCGCGCCAACGTCACGCCACCGAGTACGTCGCCCGCGCTCGAATAACCGCCGTCGGTGAAATGCTCCTGCACCTGTTCTCCGCTTTTGAAGAGCCAGGGAATTTTGCGGCCACTGCTCGGCAGGTCGAACTGGATGCATTCGTGGTGCGTGAGGTCGTCGACCGACGTGGGCGTTCCGGCGCGCGACAGATAAGCGGGACTCGCCACCACGACCAGTTCCGCGTCTTCGAGCTTGCGGGCAATCAGATTCGATTCGCCCGGCGCGCTGCCACGAATCGCCAGATCGAAGCCTTCTTCGGCGAAGTCGATATTGCGATTGCTGATGTGGACGTCGACCCGCACCTGCGGATGTTGCTCGCGGAACGCCGGCAGGATGGGCAGCACGCGATAGTGCGCATAGGGGGTCGGCATGCTGATGCGCAACATGCCGGCGGCGGCAGACTGCTGGCCGGTCGCTTCGCGCTCGGCGTCGAGGAGTTGTCCGAGCGCCTCGCGGCAACGCTCGTAGTACGTCCTGCCCGCGTCGGTCAGCCGGATACGGCGCGTGGTTCTGACGAAGAGCCGCACCTCCAGGCGCTCCTCGAGCCGCGACACCGAGCGGCTCACCGCCGCAGGCGTGACGCCGGCGGCGGTGGCGGCGTCCGTAAAGCTTTCCAGTTCCGCCGCGAGACAGAACAACTCGATGCTGCCGAGCATCAAGTCGTCGAATTGGCGCTTACTGGTTCGTTCGACGATCCGCGGGTTATTCATTACTTGGCGTATCAAATGAATTCGACATGGGCGTATTTATCGACGCGAGTAGCATAAGTATAGTGAGTTACATGGGAGCCGGACAGACAGCGGGACGCCCTGCGGTACCTGTGGATGGCGGAACGACTGTCTGCCGCTGGTAGTACACCCCGTCGAACCTGGGGCAACTGAAAGGAGTGCATCATGCCGTACATCAAGATTGAGGTGACGCGCGAAGGTGTCACGCGTGAACAGAAGAACGAGTTGATCAAGGGCGCCACCGATCTTATGGTGCGCGTGTTGCACAAGGACCCCGCGGCCACTTTTGTCGTGATCGAGGAAATCGATACGGACAATTGGGGCTGGGGCGGCGAATCGATCACAGACATACGCGCACGGCAGCGCTGAGCGCGTCGCGATTTCAAAGGGCTGAGGACATGAAGGACTCTCCGAATCTGCTCGCCCGGTTGGGCGTCGCCTTGCCGATCATCCAGGCGCCGATGGCGGGCGTGGGCACGCCGGCGCTAGCGGCGGCGGTATCGAACGCGGGCGCATTGGGCTCGCTCGGTGTTGGTGCGATGAACGCGCAGAGCGCGCGGGCGGCGATCCACGAAATTCGTGCGTTGAGCAGCAAGCCGTTTAACGTCAATGTGTTTACCCATGCGCCGGCCATTGCCGATCCCGTTCGGGAGGCGCGTTGGCTCGAGTATCTGGCGCCGCACTTCGCGCGCTTCGGTGCGAAACCGCCCACGGCGCTGCGCGAGATCTACACGAGTTTTGTCGAAGACGACGCGATGTTCGAGATGTTGCTCGACGAGCGTCCGGCGATGGTCAGCTTTCACTTCGGCTTGCCGTCGGCCACGAAAATCGCGGCGTTGCGCGAAGCCGGGATCGTGCTGGTGGCGAGTGCCACCAACTTCGATGAAGCCGCTCAGATCCATGCGGCCGGACTGGACGGCATCGTCGCGCAGGGCGCCGAGGCAGGCGGTCATCGGGGCAACTTCGACCCGTCGGCACCGGACGAACTGCTCGGCACGATGGCGCTCGTGCGACTGATTGTTCGCGAGATTCCGCTGCCTGTGATTGCGGCGGGCGGCATCATGGACGGCGCGGGCATCGCGGCTGCGTTGGCGCTGGGCGCACAGGCTGCGCAACTCGGCACGGCATTCGTGGCATCGCCCGAATCTGCTGCCGATGCCGCGTATCGTGCCGCCCTGCTGAGTCCCGATAGCCGCACGACGTTCATTAGCGCGATTTCCGGAAGGGCGGCGCGCGGCATCAAAAACCGGTTCAGTGAGTTGGGCGATGATCCAGGGCGACCCGTGTTGCCTGACTATCCCATTGCGTATGACGCCGGCAAGGCGTTGCATGCGGCCGCGAAAGCGCAGGGAAGCGCTGAGTATGCCGCTCAATGGGCAGGGCAGGCCGTGCGGCTTTCGCGGGCGATGCCGGCGGCGGAACTGGTTGAGACGCTAGTTCGCGAGACCCGTGAAGCGCAAACGAATGGGTGACGCCGCGCGTTCAATCAGCACTCGCGTCCACAACTACGCGCTCACCAATTGTCCCGCATCGGAATCGAGTCAACCGAGCCAGTCGCCAGCGCAAGCGCCGCCGCTGCGGATAACGAACTGCTGTAACTATCCGCGTCCGCGTTCTTCGCCGCCAGCAATTGATTCTGCGCGAGCAACGCGTCGGTGACCGAGCCGACGCCGTGCCGATATGCGTCGAACGCGGCGTCATACGTCGTTTGCGCGGCAGCAAGCAACTCTTTGGACGCAGCCTGTGCGGCGAGACTCGTCTGCAGCGTATTCTGCGCGGCAACGATTTGCCGAACCGCTTCTTCGCGGCTTCGAGTGAGACGGGTCGACGCGCTGTCGGCATCGTTGCGTGCCTGCGCGAGCACGGCCGATCTCAGGCCGCCGTCATACAGCGGAATCGTCACGCCGACGATCACGCTGCCGCCGTAACGACCGCCGCTCAGGTTCACCGTCGGCAGTTGCTGGCCGATGGCCGGGACCGCCGAAATCGACGAACTGCCGGTGTTGTACGCGCCGTTCGCCGAGAGGAACACCTTCGGCATGAAGTCCGACTGGGCCGCCTTTACTTTCGCCAGATTGACCCGCTCGGCCGCATAGGCGCTCAACACGTCGGGGCGGCGAGCGATCGCGGACGACACGATCCGGTCGATCGAGTCGTTCGTGATCGCCGGGAGCGTGTGCGCCGGCATTTCCGCGATCCTGGGCTTCGACAGTGGAGAAATCCCCATCGCGGCGACCAGCGCGAGATAGCTGTTGCTTTCGGCACCTTGCGCCTGGACGAGTGAGAGCCTGGCTTGCGCGCGATTCTGATTGGCCTGCGCGACTTCGATGACCGTGCCGACGCCATGTTTGTAGCGCGACTGCGCGGCAGCGAGGATCGCGTCGGCGTTGTCGAGGCCTTGTTGTGTCGTGACGATGCGGGCGCGCGCGGCCTGGTACGCGTAGAACGCGACGCTGACGTCGAAGATCACCTGTTGGTGAACGGCAGTGAAGGCGATGTTCGCCATCACCGAGGCCTGCGACGCGGCCTCGACGCGCGCGGCGCGTCCGCCGAAATCGAACAGCAGCCATTGCAGCGCGACTACCGAAGTCATGCCGTGCCCCGTTGCAGTCGACGATGAATCGCCGAGCACGGACGTCTCCGAATTATGAAGGCCGGCGTATTGCCCCATTGCCGCGACCGACAGTTGCGGAAGATATGCGGTCTTCGCGATGCCGGCCGCGAGTGCCACATTGCGGGCGTCGTTCCAGGCGATGCGGGTCAGCGGGTTCGCTGACTCCGCCAGATCGATCAGTTCGGGTAGGTCGTATGCATGCGCCTGCTCGAGTGCCGGTGGAGGTGGCACGGCGGCGAGTGCGGGATTGGCGGGGAGTTGGTAGCTGCGTGTGGAGGTGGTCGAGGTCGCCGAATTAGCCGAAGCAGCGGAAGCAGTCGAAGCCGACGCCGGCCCAGGCACGATGGCGCCCGTCGCGTCCGTCTGCGGTTGCCACGGACGGTCGGGACTGTCCGGCGCCATGTCCAGCGATGACGTGGCGCATCCGGTCAAACCCGCTGCGGCCAGGATCGCCAGTGCGAATGAAGGGTTAAGCCGGCGCATGGGTCGCGAGTCCCTTCGCTGCGTCGTCCGACGCAGCGTGTTCGAGTTGAGTGAGGCGTGCATCGCCGAGGCGTAGCAAAGCGGTGCGTGTGTCGTCGTTGGCTGCTGCTTCCGGTAAAGCTGCATTTGGGGCGACCGGCGAAGCTGGTTTCCGCGCGGAAGGCAAAGCCAGGGCTCTCGCGACCGCAGCAGACGTAGCAGCCGCAGCGCCGGTTTCATCCGACGGCACCGGAAGCCCGTCCATGGCCCGCTTAAGCCAGCCTTCAATCGCGGCATCGCCCGGTCGGTGTTCGGCGAGCAGGAACATCGGCCCTTCCAGCGCATCGAGCTTCGCCAGCGCGCTGCGGCGCTCGGCGATCCACTGCGCTTCGGGACGAACCCACGATGGCTCGTAGTGCATCAGCGCGATGTCCTGTTCCAGCGCGCCGCACTGAGCCATGGCGCTCGCGGCCTGCGCCCGGCGCGTGACGGCATCCGGCAGCGCCGCCAATCGCTCCCATTGCTGCCTCAGCGCGACGAGGCCGGCGTCGATGCGCGCGGCCACAGTGACCGGCCACACGCGGGTGAAAACCAGATAGACGACCACGTTGCCGATCAGAATCCCGATCGTGCGATCCCGCGCGACCGTCAGATCGTAGCCAGGCGCCGCGCCCTGCAACACGCACATGAAAAACACCAGGGCGATCTGGAAGCCGGCATACGCCATCCGTGGCGAACCGAAAGCGATCCACGCCGACAGCCATGCACCGACCAGCACGAGCGTCATCAACCCGGCGACGGACGTCAGCACAGGCGTGACGAACACGATCGCCGCGATACCCAGGAGCGCGCCCACCAGACATCCGGCGATCCGCAGCGTCATCTTCTCGACAGTCTCAGCGGTGGTGCCGAGCGACACCATGTAGACCGTGATGAAGCAGGTGTGGATACCGGGCCAGTTGATCTGCGAATAGAGCAGATAGCAGAACATCGCCGCCACCGTGGTTTTCAGCGCGTAGCGGACGTGTTCGGGGTTGGTGAATGCATCCGGAAGAAAGAATCCGCCGCGCTTGCCGGCGGGTGGCGCGGGTTCGGCTTTGATTTGCGCTTGGGGTTGGGCTTCGGTTTCGATTTTGCCCGCGCTTTCGACACTAGTTTGCGCTTCGGCCCGCGCATCGGTCCGCCCATCGGTCCGCCCATCGGTTTCAGTTTTGCCTGCGCTTGCGACATCAGCTTGCGCCTCGACCACAGCGAAGCGGGTGATCGCCTCGTGCAGATCCTCGACGACAAGCCGCGCGAGCGGCGTCAGTTCGGCCCCGCTGGGCAGCTTGAGTTCGATGTCGACTGGATAGCCGCCTGCCTCAAGCATCCGCGCCATGTTCTCCAGCGTCTCGGCGATAGGCGCAGCGAACGATGCCGGCAGCCGTCCCGACGGTTCGCGCACCGCGAGATCGGCCGCGACCAGAATCGTCAGAGTCGACGACACGGCCTGCCGCAGCGGCCCGACATCGTCACGCACCGACGAGCCGTCGACGACCGAGAGCTTGAGCCACGTGCCGATTTCCGCGTCGCCCTCGCGCAGGCATGCGCTGAGTTCGTCGGCCGTCGCCTCGGGTTCGACCAGGCTCTGCGCCGCGAGTCGCAGACGCTTCGCCAGCGCGCGGCCGGCCAGCTTCCGCGGCGACGGCGCGATCAACAGGTTGACGCCGATCGAGATGCCGACCGGAATCGCAACCATCAGCCAGACGTAGAGCAGGGCGCGCGTGGCCACTTCGCCGAACGGCACGCTGCCGAGTTCGTCGAGCGCAAAGCCGACGATCATCGCGAGGATCGCGCCCACCGGCCGCAGCTTGCTCGCCGAGGTCACGAACAGCAGACCGAACGATAGCCCCGTGATGCACGCAACCCGCCACATGGGATCGTCGAGCGCGAACATGGCCACCACCGTGACCAATCCGATCATCAACGTGACCAGCACCAGCAGCGCCGAGCTCAGCATCACGCTCAGCACCCGGTCGGGCCGGCTCAGGAAGAACACGACATAGGCGGAGATCGCGGCTTCCGGCGTGCCGTACGCGCTCGTCACGAACGCCGTCAGCGCGCAGATCAGCGCGATGCGCGCCGCCATCGCCGCGCGCCCGGGATAGGGCGCCAGCAGCTTCAGGATGTCGGCGGGGCCCGGTCGGGCAAGATCACCGGCAGGCTGCGCCATGCCGGACCTCGACTATCGCGCTCGCACCGATTCGCACCAGCCGGGCGGCCGGCTCGTCCAGCCGCACACGCACGGGGAAACGCTGGGCGACCCGCACCCAGTTGACGGACTGCTGCACGATCGGCAAGGTGCGCGGCAGGTTGATACGGTCGGAATCGGCCACGCCCGCGCCGATCCCGACCACTTTGCCGTGGATCGCCTGGCTGCGGTCGATCATCGAATAGACGGTCGCACAATCGCCTGGCTCGATCCGCGCGAGCGCGCCTTCCCGGAAGTTGGCGACGGCGAACCATTCGTCCGCGTGGACGAGCGTGAAGATCGATTGATGCGGCGCGATCGTCTCGCCCGCCAGTACCGATAGCCCCGTGACGAAGCCATTCTGCGGCGCACGCACGACGGTGTCGTCGAGGCCGCGCTGCGCAAGCGCGAGGGCGGCCTCGCGCGCATGCACCGAGGCGACGGCGCCCGCTTCGTCACCGATCGTCTGCGCGGTGGCCTGCTTCTGCTCCTGCGCCTGCTTCAGCGATAACGCCGCGTCATGCTGGGCGACCTGCGCCTGATCCAGTTGCTGAACCGGGACATAGCCCTTCGCCACGAGCGGCGTGAGCCGCTCCACCGTACGCGATGCCAGTTCGTAGTTGTGTGCCGCTTTGCCCGTCTGATCGCCGGCGATAACCGCCGTGGCGCGCTCGCCGACAATCGTCCTGCGCCGCGTGTCGAGCGTTGCGCGGGCCAGTTCGAGATCGGCCTGGGCTTGGGCGACCGCGAGCCGGTAAGGCACAGGATCGATCTCGAAGAGCACGTCGCCCTTCGCGACCCGCTGGTTTTCTTCCACCGGCAGCCTGATGATCCGGCCGCCGACCGGCGACGCGACGTGGACGACGTCGGCATCGATCGTCGCGTCGTCCGTTGACGGAAACCGGGTGGTCCGGTCATAGCCGTACCAGGCCGCCGCGAGGCCGAGTACGACGATCACGCCCGCGATCACGCGGCCCTTGATGGAGGCTTGGCGCTTGCCGGCGATTTTCATAAGAGCTGTCCTGTTCCCGAAAGCCAGCAGAGCACGCCGACCGTCAAACCGATAGCCACGCAGACGGAGAGCTGAAACGGAACGATCTGCGCCCACCCCGTGGACACGAAGATCCGATGGGCGACGAGCGCGCCGATGAGTCCGACCACCGCGCTCAACAGCCAGAGCGGGAAGTAGGCGCCGAAGATTTCATACGACGGCGCACCGCGCAGCGTGCACCCCTGCAAGGACAGGCTCAGGGCAGCGGCGACCGGAAGGTGCCGCGTGCGGAGCACGATCGGGTCGCAGGCGCTTCTTTGATTTGGCTTGAACGGCATTGCGGCGTCGCGAAGTGAGTGAATCCATGGTGGAAGCAACGAAATCACCGGCACTTTACCAGCGCCGCAGTTTCGTTTCGATGTTTTCTGCTATCGCACGCGTTCATCTATTCCAGATCGTCGATATCGATACGGACATCTGGATTTGAAGAAGATTATGCCATGCGATGCGCATATTCGGCATCGTATCTGTTTCTCTTAATCGTCAAAAATGCCGTCTGTCAAGCCCCAGCAAAGGAAGGGCGATTCTCCAGTAAACGTTAAAGACTTTTCTCTTACTGCCGTTTACAGGGTTGCGCGATTTTGCGCAGGGTATATCGAGATCTAATCAATCACTGTGCGGCATTGAGAGTCCGCACCCAGAACTAATAAAATGAAAATGAAAACAAAATCAACTCTACTCGTTTCAATGTTGGGTTCACTTGTACTCGCTGCGTGCGGCGGGGGCGGAGGTGGGGGTAGCAGCACGCCGACTGCCCAATCGGCCAGCACACCGGCAACCGCAAGCGCACCCGCGGCCGCGTCGGCGCCGGCCTTGACGGGTGAGGCACTGCCGAGCCTGACGGCCCCGCAGGCCGGCTCGACGGCTGCCACAGGCAACGGTTCCGAAGGCATCTGGACTCAAACGGGCACGACCAACATGACGGCCTTCGTGGACCCGGCCAGCAACCTCTCTTACATCAACGGCCTGTTCACTGTCGTCACGTCGACGTTCTTCGGGACGATCGCCCCCGCTGCGCCGAACTGGACCTTGACCACCGGCTTCGAGACTTCTTTGGGCGGCATTCGCTACACGGCAACATCGGGAAGCGGGACCTTCACCGCGAACCAGGTCTTGAATGGCAGCTACGTGGCCAACGGCAACACCGTGAATCTGACGCTGAAGTATGACCCGGCGAATGCGCTCGCGGTCACCCAGTCGAGCGTCGCAGGTACGTGGGCGCAAAGTTCGACGACGCTGACGGTCGACGATGCGGGCGGCTTCACCGGTTCGATTCTCGGCTGCGGTGTATCGGGCACGCTGGCGTTGACCACGCCGGGCTCGAGCAAGAACCTTTACACGATGACCGTGAGCGGCACGACGAGCACCTGCACGCTGCGTTCGGGCGTGACCTACTCCGGTAACGCAGCAATCACGTTCCTGCCTGTTTCCGGCAGCACGACGTTGTACAAGCGGACGGTCGTCTATCTGATCAAGGCAGCCGATAACTCGGTGATCGGCTACGGTCAAGTGACGAAGCAGTAAGCCGGTTGAGGGCCGCGGCGCGCACTGGCGCGCTGTGGTCCTCGCGCACTACTTTTGCAATGCAGGTTTCCGGGCCTGGCTGCTTTCTGAGGTGAAGCAGAGCGCGGAGCCGGTTTCCATCGTCTAGGGTATAGCCGCGCATTGGGTTTGCGCGGTTATCTTCGCCGCCTAGCGACGCCCGCTGCGGCCCCACACGTAACGTACCCAACGTTGCCACCTGCTGCGTTGCGGAGCGATAGCGTTGCGCGATGCCAGCTCTTCGCGGTCGCGCTCGACGCTCTTCTGCACCTGTTCGTGGATCTGGCGCAGCGTCAAACCACCGGGGCCTTTCAGTTTGTCGGGATCGGAGTCGGAGTCAGAGTCGTCTTTCATGGGAATAGCCTGGTCCGGATGAGTCGGCTTGATCTTGATACAGATGGATAGTCGCGGCAAGCACGTGAAAGAGGCTTTTACGTGACCCGCCTTCGAATCCGCAGGACTGGCACAATCGGGGTGACCTTCGATTCATCAGGGAATCTCCATGCCAGACGCTGTCCCGTCTTCGCCGCCTGCATCACCTTCACGACGTATCGGCCCTTTGTTTGCCCTGTTTCCCTTCCTGCGCCCCTATGCGGGCCGCTGGGCGCTCGCGTTCCTCGCGCTGGTGACGTCGGCAGGCGCCACGCTGGTGTTGCCGGTGGCGTTCAAATACCTGATCGATCGTGGCTTCGCGGGGGGCGATCGGGCGCACATCGATCGCTATTTCTTCGCGCTATTCGTCGTTTCGCTAGTACTGGCCGCCGCCACGGCGCTGCGCTTCTACCTCGTGTCGTGGCTGGGCGAGCGGGTCACGGCCGACTTGCGGCGGGCCGTCTACGACCACGTGCTGGGGATGAGTCCGCAGTTCTTCGAGACCACGCAGACCGGCGAGGTGCTGTCACGACTCACCGCCGACACCACCTTGATCCAGACGGTGGTGGGCACCAGCCTGTCGCTGGGATTGCGCAACTTCTTCCTGTTGACCGGTGGCGTGGCGATGCTGGCGGTGACAAGCCCGGTGCTCTCTGGTTACATCATCGCGACGCTGGTCGTGGTGGTTGCGCCTATCGTGATCTTCGGCCGGCGCGTGCGGCGCCTTTCGCGCGCGAGCCAGGACAAGATCGCGAACACCAGCGCGTTGGCAGGCGAGGTGCTCAATGCCATGCCGACCGTGCAGTCGTATACGCAGGAACCCTTCGAGGTGCGGCGCTTTGCTGGCGCGGTGGAGGCAGCCTTTGATACAGCGCTCACGCGCATTCGTGCACGCGCCTGGCTGACCGCCGTGGTGATCGTGCTGGTGTTCAGCGCCATTGTGTTCGTGCTGTGGCTCGGCGCGCAGGCGGTGCTGGCCGGGCGGATGACAGCGGGCCAGTTGTCCCAGTTCATTCTCTACGCGGTATTCACGGCTGGTGCCGTGGGAGCAGTGGCCGAGGTGTGGGGCGATCTGCAGCGCGCTGCCGGCGCCACCGAACGTCTGCTGCAACTACTGGCGGCGCGTTCGCCGGTGGTGCAGGCCGAGACCACGGTCACGCTGCCTGCGCGAGGCGAGGGCATCCGTTTCGACAACGTCGGCTTCTCGTATCCGTCGCGCCCCGGCATTGCGGCGCTTTCCGCACTTTCGCTCGATGTCCGTCCGGGCGAACATGTCGCCTTGGTCGGACCGTCCGGCGCGGGCAAGACCACGCTATTCCAGTTGCTGCTGCGTTTTTACGATCCGCAGTCCGGCAGCATTCTGATCAACGGCGTGCCGACGCGCGATGTGCCGCTCGTCGAGTTGCGCAAGGAAATCGGCGTGGTGCTGCAGGAATCGGTGATCTTTTCTGGCAGCGTGCTCGACAACATTCGCTACGGCGCACCGGATGCCACGCTCGCTCAAGTGCAACGGGCGGCAGAGATGGCGGCAGCAGCCGGCTTTATCGACGAACTGCCGCAAGGCTACGACACCTTTCTCGGCGAGCGTGGCGTACGTCTGTCTGGCGGACAGCGCCAGCGCATTGCGATCGCTCGCGCGATCCTGAAGAATCCACCCATTCTGCTGCTGGACGAAGCAACCAGCGCGCTCGATGCCGCCAGCGAACGGCTGGTGCAAAAGGCGTTGGACAATGCCGCGCAGAACCGCACCACACTGGTTATCGCGCACCGTCTTGCGACTGTGCAACAGGCCGATCGCATCGTCGTACTGGAACAAGGCCGCATCGTCGCGCAGGGCCGTCACGCCGAGCTTCTTCTGAGCTCGCCGCTCTATGCCCAGCTTGCCGCCTTGCAGTTCGGCGAGCAGTTGGGGCATGTGGTGCAGCGAGGCGCGGTGAGCGATCCGATTGACTCGGTGTGACAAGCCAACCGTACGCAACCCTGTTCATTCAGAGAGAAGCGCCGCGCAGCTATCGTGCGCTCGGCCCGGTCGATTGCCTGAGCTGAAATAGCGCACGCACTTCGTGTCCGTGCTGCGGGCGCTTGCCGTCGAGCACATCGAGCAGATACTGCGCGGTAAGGCGCCCGATCTCGTACGTGTCGACTCGCATCGTCGTCAGCGCGGGGCGTAGCTCTTTCGCGATCTCGAGATCGTCGAAGCCCGTCACCGATAATTCGCCGGGAATCGCGATACCCAGTTCCTCCGCCTCACGCAGGACGCCAAGCGCGATGTGATCGTTGCCGCAGATGATCGCGGTCGGGCGCTCGCACGGCGCTTGCCAGATCGAGCGCAGGCAGCGTCGGCCGAATTCGATCGTTGATTTGCCTTCGAGCATGTGCTCAGGCCGCACCGCGAGGCCGTGGCGTTCGAGTGTCGAGCGGATGCCCGCCACGCGCGCCTGCACGCGATCGTTGTCGCGCGTCGGCTGGATGCAAACCGCGAACGAGCGATGCCCGAGGCCGATCAGATGTTCCGTGATCTCCGTGTAGGCCGCGTGATTGTCGAAGCCGATGCAGATATGTGGGCTGTCCTTGCGATACGCATACGTGACCGCATAAGGCACGCGATAACTCCGCAACGCCTCGAATAGTTCGGGGGGATGAGCCTCGCCCACCACGGCCATTGCCTCGACACCCCGTGCGAGCATGGCGCGCACCTGCACGAGCGCCTGCGCCGGATCGTAGTTCGAGCAACCGAGCACGAGTGTGATGCCGCGTGCCGCGAACGCGGCCTGCATGGCGCTCACCTGCGAAGCGAACACCTGGTCGTCCAGCGTTGGAATGATGATGCCGGCAATGTGACTGCGCGTGGACGCAAGCGCGCGGCCCGCTGCGTTGGGAAACCAGTTGAGCGTGAGCGCGGCGTGTTCGACACGCTCGCGCACATTCGCCGAGACCTTGTCTGGCTCGTTGTAGACCCGCGATACGGTCGCCGTCGATACGCCCGCAAGCTTGGCGACATCGGACAGCACGGTGCGGCCCGTGTTGCGGCGGGCACGGTTCGTCGGAGTTCGGACGGTGGCCGAAGAGTCGGGGGAGTCAGGCATCGGATCAGAAAACGAAGAGTGAATCGGAGAACGCCCGACATCTTACCGCCGCGTGCGCGCGCGAAGCGCGGGCGGACATGACAGTGGGTGCTCGCGTTCCGGTCACTGGGCGTCCCTGACGGCTGATGCCTGCGAACCTAGCCGCGTTGACCAAGCGCGGCGATGCGCGAACGGAAATGCTCGGTGCCGGCGACGATCTTGTCGAGCACCGCGTCGAGCGCCCAGAAGCGTTCGCGCACGTCGTAGTCGATCGCGCGGCAGCGAATCGAGCCGAACGTGCCGATGCGCTGGTGATAGATCTTCGCAAGCGCGGGGTAACCGAGCGCTTCGGATACGGCGGCGAGCACGAGAAACGTCGCAAGCTCCTCCGCGAGCGCCGGGTCCTGTGCCGCGTCATTGCGCAGCCAGTTGTACAGATCCGGGTGGAAGTTCGTGAATACGCCGTTGAAGCCCGCGGAGCCGGCCTTCATGGCGTCCCACGCGATGGCCGCGTTGGCGTTCAGGATCTTCAGCGGCGAGCCCTGGGCGAGCGCGACGCGTCGCTTGACGGTCGCGAGATCGCAACTCACGTCCTTCAGCATGATGAAGCGGCCGGTATCGATGCAGAGCTTCAATTCATCGTCGGACAGCAGCCGGCGGTAGGGCGCCGGGCATTCGTACAAACCGAGCGGCATGTCCGACGGGATACGTGTGAGGAGCCGCTTGAGATTCGCCGCGAAGGCCTCCGTTCCCTGACGATTCGGATCGAGCCGGTTCGTCACGAGCACGACGCCTTGCGCGCCGGTGGCCGCGGCGACGTTCAGTTCTTCGGCCTGGGCATCGGCGTCGTCGCTGATGTGGCCCGAGACCACGACGGGAATGCGGCCCGCGACCTTCTCGACGACAAAGCGTCCCAGCGCGCCACGCTCGGCGAGCGTCAGAAACTGCATTTCACTCGACTGGGCGACGGCGAACAGCGCGTCGGACCCGTGCGCGATGTACCACTCGATCAGGCGTTCGAGTCCGGCGTAGTCGATGGCGCCGGAATCGTCGAACGGCGTGAGCATCACGGGGACGATGCCTTCGACTGAAGTCGTGGCGTGCTGGGCGGTGGTCATGTTGTTGATCTCCGGGGAAGGATTCGATGAGAGGGCGCGGCGGCCGCCTTCAGGCGGGCGCTCGCAAGGTTTCAGTGGCGACGGGTTGGTCGTCGATCGGTTTGCGCACCAGCAGGAGGTAGCTCATGGCGCCGGCAAACGCGATGCCGGCGGCCGTCAGCAAAGCAGGGACGAACGACCAGGTCTGCGCGATGTAGCCGGTCAGGATCGGTGCGAGGGCACCGCCCAGAAAGCCGCCGAAATTCTGGATCGCGCCGAGCGAGCCGACACGGTTCGGCGGCGCGGCGGCGGTGGCAAGCGCCCATGAACTGGCGGAGGCGGCATTAGCCAGAAAGATCACCACCGAGATGCACACGATCGCGATCGTGTTGCTCTCGACGAGCGCCGCCGGAATGGTGAACGCGACCATGCCGAGCATCGCGATCACCACCGCGTTGCGGCGGCTGGTGACCGGGTTCGTGCTGCCGCTCGTGATGAGATCGGAGAACCAGCCGGCTGTGAGCGAACCCAGAAAGCCGCAGAAGAACGGTATCGACGCAGCAATGCCCGTATGCATCAGGCTCATGTGCCGCTCCATCGTCAGGTAGCCAGGCAACCAAGTGAGGTACACCCAGTTCAGGTAGACCGAGCCGAAGAAGCCGATCAGCATGCCCCACGTGGTTCCGTGAGAAAACAGCGAACGCCAGTCGGCGAACGTGACCGCGGGGGCCGGCTTGCGGTCCGCTTCGTCGCCTTCGAGATAGCGCCGCTCTGCTTCGCTCATCGTGGCTTTGACGGGATCGCGATACACCGCGAGCCATACGACAGCGACCACCAGACCCAGCACGCCCGTCACGATGAAGGCCCAGCGCCAGTGAAACTGAACCACGATGATCGACAGGCAAAGCGGCGCGAGCGCCGTGCCGAGCGGGGATGCCGAATTGAAAATGCCGGTCGGCTTGCCACGCGCACGCAGCGGAAACCAGTTGCTGACAACACGTGCTGCCGACGGAAACTGCGGCGCTTCGCCGATACCCAGCAGGATTCGCGCAAGGATGAACCAGCCGAAAGTCGAGACGAATCCGCCGGCGGCCTGCGCGATCGACCAGACGATCAGGCCGATGCCGAGCAGCTTGCGCGGTCCGATTCGGTCGACGAGGCCGCCCACCGGCAACTGGAACAACGCATAGCTCCAGGAGAACGCGGACAGCAGCAGGCCCATCTGACCGAGTGAGAGGCCCAGGTCATGACGGATCAGCGGATTGGCGACCGCAAGCGTCCCGCGGTCCAGATAGTTGACGATGCCGCTCACCATCAGCAGCGTGAGCGCCACGATCTGGGCGCGGCGGATTTTCGGTGGGGCCTGCTCGAGATTCGGGGTGGCGCTCATGCTGGTTGTCTCCGGTTCATGTGTTTGTTTGGGGCGGGGCGCGCTGATGCGATGTCAGGTCGCCGGGAGATCGGGGTTCTCCAATTGCAATTCTTCGCGCTATGTTAGCGCTTACATGTTGGCGTGTTGACCGTGTGTCAGGCGGTCATTTCAGCCGGTTAAAGCTGTTCGTTTAAAATGATAGCGCTTACATTTTGAGCCACATTCCGACGAAGTGGCAAGTGTCAGAGTGGGTTTGGCGGGTAAACACCAGTCATTCGCGGCTGGATTCCGGCGTTGATGGCGACGCAGGCGCCACCGCGAAGTCAAGCGCGGTGTTAAAGCGTTAAAGCGGTGATGTTGCCCGTTGTCACTTCACGCCGTGCTTTGCCTGCCAGCGCTGCATGAACGCGATCTCATCGTGTTGCGCCTTGATGATGTTTCGGGCGAGGCGCTTCAACTCGGGATCTTTGCCGTATTTCAGTTCCACCTGTGCCATTTCGACCGCGCCTTGATGATGCGGAATCATGTGGGCGACGAAGTCCTTGTCGGCATCGCCCGTGTAGGCAGGCGCATCCATGGCCTGCATCATTTTCTCGTCAGCGTCCTTGAACGCTTGCGTCGATGCGCTCGACCCGGCGTCCGCTGAACCGGACATGTTCATGCCGGGCATCGACGCACCCTGCTGGGCGTAGACGGGCGCCGCGGCGACAGCAAACGCAACGCTGCTGAAAAGGCAAAGGGCACGGAGTGCGCGAAGGTTTTTCATATTGGATGTTCCGTTGGGAAAAAGTGATATCAGGCGACCATGATGCCGCGACCAGGGTGCTCAGCTTAATCGATAGACACAGCTTGATGCGATCTCTTTAACGCTTGAGCGAAGGATGAAACCCTGCCGCTTCGATTGCCTCGATGACGCGTTCCGGCGGCAATGTCGATGCGACCTTCACGATTTTAATGGCGACATCGACGTCGAGCTTCGCCTCCGGGTCGAGGCCAGTCACTGCACGAGTAATGGCATTGGCGCATCCGCCGCATGACATGTCCGGGATTTGGAATTCCATTTCTTGCCTCCGATGAGAAATCACAACTTAAGGTTGGACCTTCCCATGGGGGGAAGGTCAAGCATATACGTCCATGTTGTTGATACTGCCGCCAACCGTCGCCCTATCGACGCAAAAAGCCGCCGCGGACTGTTGCGGTCCGAGCCTTACCGCCTTCCTATCCTCTTATCTTCTTGGCTTCTTAAACAGCGTGCTAGACTCCGTTCCCATGTCTTACTGGCGCAAACTCTTCCTCGTCGTGCTGCTCGCGCTGAGCCTTCCGGTTCAGTCGTTCGCGGCCGTCTCCATGAAATGCGACTCGTCGCATGTTGGTGGAGAAGGGGTGTCCATGCTCCATGAGAATGCTGGCGAGGCGACTCGCCAACATGACCATGCTGCGATGATGGCCGATAGCGCCAATGACATCGCCGGTGCCCATTCGCAGAACGACAGTCACCCTGGCGGCGCGCATCATGCGCACGCCTGCTCGACCTGCGCGTCGTGCTGTTTCGGCGGCGGCTTGCCGGTCGCTCCGGTTGCGGCGATATCCGCCGACGCCGTCCATTTCGCTGTGCCCCTGCCTCCCTCTGTCCGTGTCGCGTCATTTCTGACTGACGGCATCGAACGACCTCCCCGAATCTCTCTCGTCTAGTTCCTTCGCAGCGTGATGCTGCGATGTTCAATTTCGCCTTGATGGCCGCACGTTGCACGTCGGCTGTCCGGGTGGCATACGACGAGAAAATCAATGCGAACGTTTATTGCGGCGCTGCTCGGCGCGACGGCAGTATTGCCGGCGCTCGTGCACGCCATATCACCACTTCCTGATCCGGCGGATGCCGCGGCATCAGTTCCGGCGGTCAATGTGCCGTCCGCCTTCGCGGACTATCGGCCATACCTGGAACAGAAAGCGCCCACCTGGCAAGCGCTCAATCGCGCGGTGGCGAGTCCATCGGGCAAGCCCGAGATGGACCACGGTCAAATGCATTCAGGCGATGCCGATGCCAACCACAGCTCCGGCCACGGCTCCAACGCCGGCTCCAACCAAGGCTCTAGTCACAGCAGCCACGGTGCCCATCAAGAGGGGCCGGCAGAATGAAGCAGCATCTCTTTCTCACTGGCCGAGTCATTGCCGTCACTACCGCATTGGCGTTCCTCGCCGGCTGCACGACCTTTTCGAAGGACGGCGGCTTCGACACCGTTTCAACAACAGCATCGCAGCGGCTCGGCAAAGACGCCGTGCTAGTCAGGACGGACGAAGATCGAAACGCTGTCGCCAAACGCACGCAGGAACTGCTATCCCGGCCACTCGGCATGGACGACACGATCCAGATCGCACTGTTGAATAACCGCGGATTGCAGGCCTCGTATAGCGAACTCGGCATTGCCGAGGCGGACCTGGTGCAGGCGGGACGGCTGCCGAATCCCGGCTTCACATTCAGCCGCACGCACGGCGGCGACGATCTGAGCATCAGCCGTACGTTCACGCTCGGAGTGTTGAACGTGCTGACGCTGCCGTTGTCGACACGCATCGAGAGTCGCCGTTTCGAGCAGACCCGGCTGCTCGCGGCGGACGCCATGCTCAAGGTCGCCGCCGATGCTCGACGCGCCTATATCGGCGCGGTCGCGGCGCAGCAGTCCGCCGCCTACGCTGAGCAGGTGAAGGATTCGGCGGAAGCCGGCGCCGAACTCGCATTGCGCATGCAGCAAGCCGGCAACTTCAGCAAGCTCGACTATGCGCGTGAGCAGGCCTTCTACGCGGAAGCCGTGGCGCAAGTGGCGAAAGCGCGGCAGCAGTCGATATCCGCGCGGGAAAAGCTCACTCGCACGATGGGCCTATGGGGTTCGCAAGCGCAGTACGACCTTCCCGAGCGTCTGCCTGACCTGCCTGCAACGAGGCCCGAATTGCAGGAACTCGAACACTTCGCGATGCAGAACCGGCTGGACATCCAGGCAGCGAAACTGCAAACGCAGAGCGTTGCAAGCTCATTGGGCCTAAGCCAGGCAACGCGATTCATCAATGCGTTGGACGTCGGCTATCAGAACAATTTCACGACCTCCGACGGCCGCGAGCAGGGCTACGAGATCAGCGTCGAGATTCCGATTTTCGACTGGGGCGCTTCGAAAGTGGCGCGCGCCAAAGCGATCTATCTGCAGTCGGCGAACCGCGTCACCGAGACCGCGATCAATGCGCGCTCGGAAGTTCGAGAATCGTATTCGGCCTATGTGACCGACTACGACGTTGCGAAGCACTATCGCGACGAAGTCGTGCCGATCCGCAAAACGATCTCGGACGAACTGCTGCTTCGCTATAACGGCATGCTCGCGAGCGTGTTCGAACTGCTCGCCGATTCGCGCGACCAGATCGGCGCGGTGAACAGCTATATCGACGCGCTCAAAGACTACTGGCTCGCGGAAACCGACCTGCAACAGGCGCTCGGCGGCCGTCTGCCACCTCTCGCGATGGCCGCTGTGCCATCTACATCCATGATGCCGCAAGCGTCATCCACAGATTCTGAAGGTCAATGACATGGTGTCTCGTCGAAATTTTCTGGGCGGCTCTGGAGCCGCGTTGTTGGGCGCGGCACTCGTTAGCAAGGCCGGCGCTGCGTCATTGCCTGAAGCGCCTACGATGGGGAAGGCCGCGATGCAGGCACCGCTCGCACCTCCAAATGGCCGGCCGTATGCACCCGTCGCCACGTTGAACGGCTGGTCGCTACCGTGGCGTATGAAAAACGGCTGGAAGGAGTTTCATCTGATTGCCGAGCCGGTGGTGCGCGAACTGGCGCCGGGCATGAGCGCGAACCTGTGGGGCTATAACGGCCAGGCGCCGGGGCCGACCATCGAGGCCGTTGAAGGCGAGAAGGTGCGCATCTTCGTGACCAACAAGCTGCCGGAGCACACCACGGTTCACTGGCACGGCATGCTCCTGCCGTGCGGCATGGATGGCGTCGGCGGTCTCACGCAGCCGCACATTCCGCCGGGTAAGACCTTTGTCTACGAGTTTCAACTGGAGAAACACGGCGCCTTCATGTATCACCCGCACGCCGACGAGATGGTGCAGATGGCAATGGGCATGATGGGCACATTCATTGTTCATCCGAAAGACCCGGGCGTCATGCAGGTGGATCGCGACTTCGTGTTCATCATGTCCGCATACGATATCGACCCGGGCAGCTTCACGCCGCGCGTGAACGAGATGACCAACTTCAACATGTGGACGTGGAATGCGCGCGTCTTTCCTGGCATCGATTCCTTGCCGGTACGCGCCGGCGACCGCGTGCGCATCCGCGTCGGCAATCTGACGATGACCAATCATCCGATCCATCTGCACGGCTATCATTTCGAAGTGGTGGGGACGGACGGCGGATGGATTCCGCCTTCCGCCCGCTGGCCCGAGGTGACCGCGGACGTCGCCGTCGGCCAGATGCGCGCCATCGAGTTCACGGCGAACCGTCCGGGCGACTGGGCGTTTCATTGCCACAAGTCACACCACACCATGAACGCGATGGGCCATCAGGTACCGAACCTGATCGGTGTGCCGCAGAAAGACCTCGCGCAACGCATCAACAAGCTGGTGCCCGATTACATGGCGATGGGCAGCACGGGCGGCTCGATGGGCGGGATGGAAATGCCGCTACCCGACAACACGCTGCCGATGATGACCGGCACGGGGCCGTTCGGCGCGCTGGAGATGGGCGGCATGTTCACCGTCGTGAAAGTGCGGGAGGGATTGGGGCGCAACGACTATCGCGATCCGGGGTGGTTCAGGCATCCCAGGGGGACGGTGGCCTATGAGTACACCGGCGAGATGCCGGAGGGTTGAGCCGGCAGCACGGCGCGTCATCCAGGGAAAACCTTACCGATCCTTTGTACGCTAGCTCACCAAGATGAGCCAAACTTTACGTGATCAAATTTTTTGAGGTGTTATGCTGAGCCGTCCCTGCCTTCGCAGAAAACAGGTCCGTGCCATTTTTAAAAATACCTAATTAATTAGGAGTCAGGCATGTTGAGAAAGGTGGTCGATCGGGCGAAACAGATCCGACGCAGCGAGGGATTCAAGCATTCCGTGGCCATGCCGCGCCGGATTTCACTTCATGCTACGCAGCGTTTGAACAGGGGCATCTTTTCCATCGAGATTCGGGAGAACTCCGGTTTTTTCTCCGTGATGCAGATGGTCCTGTTTATTCTGATGTATTGCGACGAGAAATGCCTCACCCCGTGCATCAGCGCACGCGGTGGGCTGTATGGCGATGCCGAAGGGAAGCTGGACTGGTTCTCGGCCTTCTTCGAGTCCGTCCACACCACCTCCGGCGCCGCGATCACCCATAAGGTCAGAACGTCGACAGTGCGCGACCTGGTTCAACTGGGCTTTCGTCAGCGCTATGAATCCCGGCTTCGACTCAGCAGTGCAAGCGAGCTCTTCTTCGCGCACTATCGTCCGGCCGCGTCTATCTGCGAAGAAGTCGACGCGATTTGCCAGAAGCTCGGGCTCGGCGCGTCGACCCTTGGCGCGCATTTCAGAGGGACCGACAAGGCGCAGGAAGCCGTCCCGGTTTCATGGGGAAGCTTTTGCCGCCACGTGGAAGCCACGCTCGCGGAAAACCCGCACTTGACCAATATTTTGGTTTCGAGCGACGAACGAGCGTTTATCGATTTTTTTGTCGCCTGGCCATTCAGCAAGCCGGTCAGGGTCGCGCCGGCAAAGCATCTCGCCTGTGGCAGCACGCCCGTTCACTTCAGCGGCTATCCGGGACTCGAAATCGGCCGCGAGGCGCTGGTGTCCTGCCTGCTTCTGGCCAATTGCGGGTTCCTCGTGAAGACGCCGTCTTATCTGTCCGCATGGTCGAAGATATTCAATCCCTCCCTTCCGGTGAAGCTCGTCTCGCCTCCGCGCCCGGACGCATTCTGGTTTCCCGATAGCCAGCTCTGGATCGAACAGGCTGCGCGCGATGAAGCCGCTCAAGCGGCGCAAGCGGTTCAAACGAGTAAGGCGGCCAAGGCGGCTTAAGCCTTTTAAGCCGCTTACGCGGCGGCCGCTTTCAAACAGCAGTGCGAAAGCCTGAAAGTCTCCCTCAAACTGCAGGTTGAACTGCCTGCCTGAAAGTCTCCCAGCAAGACCATGCCGCTGCGCTAGCCCGGCGGTCTCTCGCACCACGTCCATCGTTTTTACGAAACTCCGCGAAGTATTGACGCTGCGTTTACGCGGATTTTCCTAAATTTCACGGTGCAGGCGTTCCCTGTGGGAGACCCGATCATGGATCTGCTTTACCTCATCGCCATCATTGCATTCAGTGGCCTCGTCGCGGCCTTTGTAATTGGCTGCGACAAGCTTCGCCGCGCGCCCGGAGGCCGTCCATGACCACCTGGATGACCTGGCTCGCGGCGGCCTCGACGCTGATTTTGTTCGCTTACCTCGTGTATGCCTTGCTACGCGCGGAGGCTCTCGAATGAACTTCAACAACCTGTTTCAGCCCGGCCTGTTCATCGTCGTGCTGATCGCACTCGCCATCCCGCTCGGCCGTTACATGACCGGTGTGGTGGACGGCTCTTCGGTCGTCGTGCGCCGGATAGGGCGGCCGATCGAAGCCGCACTCTACAAGCTCGCCGGGGTCGACCCCAGCGCCGAAATGTCATGGAAGCACTACGCGCTGGCCGTGCTGGCGTTCAATACGCTCGGCGTGTTCGCGGTGTATGGATTCCTGCGTTTGCAGCAATGGCTGCCTGCAAACCCGCAGGGCTTCGGACCGATGACGCCAGACGCCGCCTTCAACACGGCAATCAGCTTCGTGACCAACACGAACTGGCAGGACTACACGCCGGAATCGACCGTCAGCTATCTGACGCAGATGGCCGCGCTGACGGTGCAAAACTTCTTCTCGGCCGCCACCGGCATTGCCGTCGTGGTCGCGCTGATTCGGGGTTTCGCACGCCATACGGCCGCGACGATCGGCAATTTCTGGGTCGATCTCACGCGTATCACGCTGTATATCCTCGCGCCGCTCGCAACGGTCATCGCGCTTGTCTTCATCAGTCAGGGCGTGATTCAGAACTTCAAGTCATACGAAGACGTGCCGACGCTGCAGGTGACGACGTATCAGACGCCGAAGAACGATGCCCAGGGCAACCCCGTCAAGGACGCCAAGGGCAACCCGGTGATGGTGGACAACAAGGCCGACAAGCAGACTATCGCCATGGGGCCGGTCGCGTCGCAGGAAGCGATCAAGATGCTCGGCACCAACGGCGGCGGCTTTTTCAACGCCAATTCCGCGCATCCGTACGAGAACCCGACACCGTTCGCCAACTTCGTTCAGATGATAGCGATGCTCGTTATCCCGGCTGCGTTGTGCCTGGTGTTCGGCCGGATGGTGGGCGACAAGCGCCAGGGCTATGCGGTGCTTGCCGCGATGACGATCGCGTTCGCGGTCGCCTGTTGGGGCGAGATTTCGTCTGAGCAGAACGGCAATCCGCTGTATGCGTCGCTGCATGTCGATCAAACGGCGTCGGCCGCGCAAACCGGCGGCAACATGGAAGGCAAGGAAACCCGCTTCGGCATCGCGCAGTCCGGCATCTTCACCGTGGCGACCACCGCCGCCTCGTGTGGCGCCGTTCTCAACACGCACGATTCGTTGACGCCGATGGGCGGCTTCGTTCCGCTTCTGCTGATCGAACTCGGCGAGGTGATCTTCGGCGGCGTTGGCTCGGGCCTGTACGGCATGCTCGTGTTCGCCTTGCTCGCGGTGTTCGTGGCCGGCCTGATGATCGGGCGAACGCCGGAATACATCGGCAAGAAGATCGAGTCGTACGAGATGAAGATGGTGTCGATCGCCGTGCTGCTCACGCCGCTGCTTGTGCTGGTCGGTGCGTCGATCGGCGTGCTGACGGCGGCCGGCGTGGCGGGTGTCTCCAATCCTGGGCCGCACGGATTCTCCGAGATTCTCTATGCCTACAGCTCGGCCGCCAATAACAACGGCAGCGCTTTCGCGGGCCTCTCGGTCAATACGCCGTTCTACAACAGCACGCTGGCCATCGCCATGTGGTTCGGCCGCTTCGGGTCGATTGTGCCGGTGCTGGCGATCGCTGGATCGCTAGCCGCAAAGAAACGCATCTCCGCGACCGCCGGCACGCTGCCGACGCACGGTCCGCTGTTCGTCGTGCTGCTGCTCGGCACCGTGGTGCTGGTCGGCGCGCTGACGTACGTGCCTGCCCTGGCGCTCGGCCCGGTCGTCGAACATCTGATCATGGTCGCGGGACATTGACTGAGAGGACAGCATGACTAACGGACTCCAACCGCCGGTTCATCAGCCGGGCAACATCGGTCAGGCGCGCAACGCCGCGCGCTCGATGTTCGACCCGTCGATTGCCCGGCCGGCGCTCGTCGATTCGTTCAGGAAGCTCGCGCCACGCCATCAGTTGCGTAACCCGGTGATGTTCTGCGTATACATCGGCAGCATTCTGACGACCATTCTGTGGATTGCGGCGCTTGCGGGCCAGGCCGAAGCACCCGCCGGATTCATCCTCGCGATCGCGCTCTGGCTGTGGTTTACCGTGCTGTTCGCCAACTTCGCGGAGGCGCTCGCTGAGGGCCGCTCGAAGGCGCAAGCGGCTTCGCTGCGCGGCGCGAAGCGTGACGTGATGGCGAAGCTGCTGCAGGAAGCGCATCCCAAGGCGCCGATCCGCATCACGACGGCCACCGATCTGCGCAAGGGCGACGTCGTGCTGGTCGAAACCGGCGACGTGATTCCGGCGGACGGCGAGGTGATCGAAGGTGTCGCGTCGGTCGACGAGTCGGCGATCACGGGCGAATCCGCGCCGGTGATCCGCGAATCGGGCGGCGATTTTTCGTCGGTGACGGGCGGCACGCGTGTGCTGTCGGACTGGATCGTCGTGCGGGTCAGCGTGAATCCGGGCGAGGCCTTCCTCGACCGGATGATCGCGATGGTGGAAGGCGCGAAGCGTCAAAAGACACCGAATGAGATCGCCCTGACGATCCTGCTGGTCGCGCTGACGCTCGTGCTGCTGTTCGCAACCGCGACGCTGCTGCCGTTCTCGATGTTCTCGGTCGAAGCCGCGAAAGCAGGGCATGTCGTCACGATTACCGCGCTGGTCGCGCTGCTGGTGTGCCTGATTCCGACCACCATCGGCGGTCTGCTTTCGGCGATCGGCGTAGCGGGCATGAGCCGGATGATGCAGGCGAACGTGATTGCCACCTCGGGCCGCGCTGTTGAAGCCGCAGGCGACGTCGACGTGTTGCTGCTCGACAAGACCGGCACGATCACGCTCGGCAATCGCCAGGCGTCGGCTTTCACGCCGGCGCCGGGCGTCACGGAGGAACAGCTCGCCGACGCCGCGCAGTTGTCTTCACTTGCGGACGAAACACCGGAAGGGCGCAGCATCGTCGTGCTGGCGAAGCAGCGCTTCAATATCCGCGAACGCGATATGCACGCATTGCAGGCGACCTTCCTCGCCTTTAGCGCACAGTCGCGCATGAGCGGTGTCGATCTGCCCGACCGTGAGATTCGCAAGGGCGCTTCCGATGCGATCAAACACTATGTCGAGGCGCACGGCGGTCGTTTCCCCGCGGAGTTGACGGCTGCGGTGACGGAAATCGCACGGCGCGGCAGCACGCCGCTGGTCGTCGCGCAGCAAGTGCGCGGCGAGAGCGCTGCACGTTGCATGGGCGTGATCGAGTTGAAGGACATCGTCAAGGGCGGTATCAAGGAACGCTTCGCCGAACTGCGCAAGATGGGCATCAAGACCATCATGGTGACGGGCGATAACCGCCTGACCGCGGCAGCGATCGCTGCCGAAGCAGGCGTGGACGACTTCCTCGCCGAGGTGACGCCGGAGGCCAAGCTCGCCACGATCCGCTCGCATCAGGCTGAAGGCCGGCTCGTGGCAATGACCGGCGACGGCACCAACGACGCCCCGGCGCTCGCGCAAGCGGACGTGGCGGTGGCGATGAATACCGGCACGCAGGCTGCGAAGGAAGCCGGCAACATGGTCGACCTCGATTCGAATCCGACCAAGCTGATCGAGATCGTCGAGATCGGCAAGCAGATGCTGATGACGCGCGGCTCGCTCACCACGTTCTCGATTGCGAACGACGTCGCCAAATACTTCGCGATCATCCCGGCGGCGTTTGCGACAACCTATCCGCAATTACGTGTGCTCGACGTGATGCATCTGAGCTCGCCTTCATCGGCCATTCTCTCGGCGGTGATTTTCAATGCGCTGATCATCGTTGCGCTGATTCCGCTGGCACTCAAGGGCGTGAAGTACCGGCCGCTCGGCGCGGCGTCGCTGCTGCGCCGCAATCTGCTGATCTACGGGCTGGGCGGCATTCTGCTGCCGTTCCCGTTCATCAAGCTGATCGATATGGTGCTGAACGTGTTCGGCTGGGTCTGACCTAATAGAGTGAAGATCATGAAAACGCTGATTCGCCCGGTACTTGTTCTGTTCATCCTGATGACTGTGATTACCGGGGTGATCTATCCGATCGTTGTGACCGCAATCGGTCATGCAGTCTTCGCGGCTCAGGCGAACGGCAGCATGCTCGAGAAAGATGGCAAAGTGGCCGGCTCCGCGCTGATCGGCCAGCAGTTCGACGCGCCGTACTATTTCTGGGGACGCCTGTCGGCCACCACGCCCCAGCCGTACAACGCGCAGAACTCGGGTGGTTCGAACCTTGGCCCGACCAATCCCGCGCTCGCTGACGAAATCAAAGGCCGTCTCGATGCGTTGAAGGCGGCAGGTAACGATATGTCGCAACCGGTGCCGGTGGATCTCGTGACGTCGTCGGGTAGCGGCCTCGACCCGGAAATCAGTCCGGCCGCTGCCGCCTATCAGGTGGCGCGCGTGGCGCAGGCCCGCGGCTTGCCGGTCGATCAGGTGACCAATCTTGTTGCGCGCAATACGTCGGGGCGGCAGTTCGGCATTTTCGGCGAGGCCCGCGTGAATGTGCTGAAGCTCAACCTGGCTTTGGATGACCTCAAGCCGATGCATTGAGCCTGCGGATGAGCGATCCCACCGTAACAGTCGTTGTGATCGACGCTGACAAAGCCATCCGCCGCTTCATTCGTACTAGCCTCGAAGCGGCCGGCATGAGCGTCTTCGACGCACAGACCGGCGCACAAGGCCTGGCGCAGGCTGCGACGCGGCTGGCGGATCTCGTCATCATCGATCTGAGTTTGCCGGACATGGACGGCATCGAGGTGATCCGCGAGTTGCGCGGCTGGTCCGCGATGCCGGTGATCGTCCTGTCGGCGCGAAGCCGCGAAGAAGACAAGGTTGCGGCGCTCGACGCCGGCGCCGACGATTACCTCACCAAACCATTCGGCTTGCCCGAACTTGGCGCGCGGATCAGAGCGCATTTGCGCAGGCAGACCAACGGCGACAGGGTCGGCGTGCCTCAGGTTCAGTTCGGCCTCGTCACAATCGATCTCGGCGAGCGCAGGGTCGTGCGCGGCAGCCGGGTCGTCCATCTCAGCCCCACCGAATATCGCCTGCTCTCCGCGCTGGTGCGCCATCCTGGGCGTGTATTGACGCATGAGCAGTTGCTCGGCGAGGTATGGGGTCCCCTGCAGACCGACAACCACCACTACCTGCGCATCTACATGGGGCATCTGCGCCACAAGCTCGAGCGCGATCCGGCACACCCCGAACACATCGTCACCGAGGCCGGCGTGGGCTACCGGCTGGTCGGCGTGCGGTGATTTTCACAGGATTTTTATATCGCCGGCGGCAATCGATTCTCGGCCTTTACGGTGTCGTTCGTATAGTTCAAGTCTGGCGTTTCGCCGCAGGGAAAATCTGGTTTTTGCTGGAGTGTGTATGGCATTCGAACAAACAAAGGGCAACGTGACCGTGGAGGCTCGCGTGTTTTCCGCACCGGGTTTTGACCTGCCATGACGCCTTCAAGACCCGCGATGATATTCAGGGGGATGTGCAAGGTCGTCGCCATTGCCTTTGTCACCAATCAGGTTCTCACGACTATTTTTACCTACGTCGCTCAGCAACTCGATGCTACGCTGCCTCATGAAACGATCTGGCTGTTCAGCTGCGTGACATGCGGACTGTTGACGCTGTGGCTGCAATCCGATGCGCGGCGCGCCTTCGGCTTCGCGCGTGAGAAAGGTTTCGTGAAGACGGGCGGTGACAGGAAACAGGAACTGCAAATTGCCGAGGATTGTCCGAAGCGGTGGCTGGTGATCTTGCATATCGAGCTGAATCCGGCTGCGATACAGGCATCATGAGGATGCCTTCCGTCGCCGTGTAATTTGCGTGCGCGCATGCTGCAAAAACAGCAGTTTTTTACACGACGTTAATGCCGCTTTCGCTAAGCTCAAAGTACAAAGTGCCCGCCAGGAGTTCTCGATGATACGAATGCTGATCCCTGTTCTCGACCACGGCGGCGCGATAGAAGCCGCGCGCTATGCGGCGTTCATGTTTCTGGAGCGCGGTGTAACCGAAGTCGAATTGCTGGAAGTACTCGAGCCTGTCGATCAGGGGCGCGCTGCAGCCTTCCATACCCGAAGCTCACTGGTGCGGATGGAAAAACATGCCATGCTCAAGGCGCTGATCGATGCCCGCACGATTCTCGAAGAAGCCGGCGTGCCGTACCACTGGAAGCGGGTATTCGGCCACCGCACGAAAGCGATCGCCGACTATGCGGCAACGACCCAGCCCGACGTCATGGTGATCGACGCGAGCCACATGGGCTTTTTTAGAAGACTGGCCATGTTCGCGTCGCTGTCAAGGCGCACGGTTACCCCGGTAACGATGGTTCACTGACTCATCCCACGTTCATTGGCAGCAGCACCATCTGTTTGCCATGCTGGTGCAGACGTGTCTGGATTTCCAGCGGTGTGTGATTGTGAAGCCACCGCGTCAGGATATCGAAAGGAAGGTGGGCGTGATTTCTCCAAAGCATGATTATTGTCCGGTATAGCCCACGGGTGTCGTGTACTTGCCCTGGATCGCATTCGCGTTCGCCAGCACAACGTAAATCGGCGACTCGGTCAGCGTGAGATTCGCGATGCCGTTCGTGTAGCTCACCGAGCTTACATTGCCCATCATGTCGATGACGCTTACGCTGCCGCTCGTGCCGGTCGAGTTCACGGTCAATGCATAGGTGGTGCTATAGGTCGAACTGTAGGTACCCGACGACGTCGGCCAGTTCGAATTGTTGTGCGTCCACAGCGCCGCGATCACCGCACCCGAGTTGAGCTGCTGGAATGCGTAGCCATACACCATCGAAGGAAGACTGTTGAGACGTCCGAGCGTTTGCGTGCCGTCCAGGACGCGCGTCAGTGCGGCGAACGCGAGCGCTTCTGGTTTGGGACTCAGATTCGTCGCGCCATATTGCCCCTGCGGATCGGCGAGATCGAAGAACGTGCCGATGCCCACGTCAGCAGGATAGTCCGCGCCGTAGAAGAAGTAGGTGACCTGTGCACCTTCGCCGAGAATGATCAGATGCGCGCGCAATGCGACTGCGGCCTGCCCGTACAACTGGTTGGCCGGCGGATAGCTCGCCCCGTAAGCGGCGCCGGAGTCGTAGGTGATGCCGAGCTCGGTCATCCAAAGTCGCATGTTCGGCTTGACCATCTGCATCTGCGAACGCAACGACCTCATCTGCTGATCGAGGGCGTTCGCGACATTCGCGGGATTCGGATCGGTATCGTATTGTTCCGGCGGATGCGCGGCGAATGTGCCGGCGTTGTAATAGCCGTGCGTCGTCACACCGTCGATGTAATTGCCGAGCCCTAGCGATGCGTAGGTGGCGAGATATCCCTGCGTACATTCCGTCGAGCAGTTGGCGGGAAAGACGTTGGTCGTGCCCATCACAACCGCGTTCGGATCAGTCGAATGCAAGCCTTTATAGGCGGCCGCATACATCGCGACGAAATTGGCGGTCGAATCGACCCACTGGGGCTCCCACGTCACCTGGTAATAGTTGTATTGCTGATTGGGAAAATACTGCTGACGGATCGCAGCGCTGTCGGTGCCCACACGCGCCATGTAGCTCTGGTAGTAGCTTTCGTTTGACGGCGCGTTGGTGTCGTCCTGAAAGGCGCCGGTTGGACTCGCCCATGCGGGAATACCGTCCAGTCTGATGAGCCGCATGATCTTGCCGTTCGTGTAGAACGGATCGAGATCCGATAAGGAAGGCGTCCACGTATTCGCCGCATTGGGTTCCATGGCGGACAGCTCCCGGTCGTCGATCGTTTGGGAGATGCCGAGCGCTGCGAGCATCGGGCCATTGTCGTTGAAGCCCTGCATGCCGAAGCGGTGCTGCTCCTGATGCGCATAGCTGACTGCCGGTATCGTGCTGGACAGGTTCGGCAAGATGCCGAACGTGGCGATGCCGGTTGGACGCGTGCCGAATTGTGGCAGCGTGCCACCTGAGTGCGACAGCGTCGCCGTGATCGCGAAGTAACCCGCCGCGCTGCTCTGGCACGACAGCGTGCTGGTCCGCGTCCCGCTCGCAACGGCAAACGAACCGCTGCCCTTGATATTGCCCAACTGATCCTGCATCGACCAGACGACGGTGTCCGCCGATGTCGCCGCGGTGACGAACGACACCTGGAAGGCGCTGCCTTGATTGAAGAGGCGTGTGCCGTCGCTGCTTCGCGTGTCGGTGACGATCAGGCCGTTGGCGGTGCCTCCGGTTGTTGTCGTTGGTGCTGCGCAAGCGATGGCGGATGTTGGTGTCGGCGTAGGCGTAGGCGTAGGCGTAGGCGTAGGTGTTGGTGTTGGCGTTGGCGTAGGTGTTGGCGTCGGAGTTGGTGTTGGAGTCGGTGTTGGCGTCGGCGTCGGAGTTGGTGTTGGTGTTGGTGTTGGAGTCGGTGTCGGTGTCGGAGTTGGTGTTGGCGTTGGCGTAGGTGTCGGCGCAGGTGCAGGTGTCTTCGGAATCCAGCAGAACTTCGAAACTCCATACGCCGGGTCGGTACCAAAAGCCGTATTGCTGCAAGTCACACCGTTGGTGAAAACTTTGCTTACGTTATTGGCAGTCGTGCTCGCGCCATAGAGCACGGTCATCTTGCCGCTGAACGAACAGCGCGCGTTCTCGACAGCGCATTGCGTCCACGCACCAGAGGGACTCGGAGTCGGAGCAGGGGTGGGGGTGGGCGTTGGAGTCGGAGTCGGAGTAGGCGTCGGCGTGGGCGCCGAAGTGCTTTTGTACCAGCAACTCTTCCCATACCCAAACGCGGGATCCGTACTCGACACCGCGCCCGTCGAGCACTGCACGCCGCCCGTGAACGGGCCATTGATATCGTATTGAAGCGTAGGCGACGTGGTGCCGTAGACGACGTTCGCCGTGCCGGTGAACGAACAGAATTGTCCCTCGGCCGCACAGTACGTGTACGTTGTTCCGCTGATCGTCAATGAGCTTTGCGCGTGGGCCGCGCCAACCAGCATCCCGCCGACCGGCGCAAGCATCAGAAGCGCGCGTTTCATTTCGGACTCCGCGAATAGATGTCGTCGGCGATGCCCGCGCGTCAATTGAATGCGTCGAGGCAGTCCGAGGCGTGATCACTGCTGGGGAGCGAAGACAACGAGCTTTAGTTAAGTCGATTTGACTATCCGGTAACGGACAACAGGAAGCTCTTTCCAGCAAAATCGACTTGCACCCACGTTTTAAACGTAGATTTTGCTCGATTAAGCATCATTCGTATGAATAAAGCCGGTAGGGTAGGCGTGCTTTTCAGGAGCAAAAGCGGCCGCGCAAGTAGCTCTTACTGCAAGTAGCTCTTACTTCCAGAAAGCGTTCGTTTTGACACTGCTTCAAACTTCTCCCGTCCAGCTTGACACTGCTTGACTGTCCCTTTTTGGCATCGTCCCGATAATTGCCCCCGGCGCGGTCGGTTTGAGCGCAACGCCATTGCTGAACCCGCCACACACACGGTCTTTCAATACGACGCATTACTCATCAATGGGGATAACCATGAAATTCACGCGCTCAGGCGTTCTCGCTACGGCGGCAATTGCTGCAGCAGCCGCCATGCCGGCCGTTTCGCAGGCAGCCGACGGCACCATCACATTCACCGGCCAGATCACCAGCCAGACCTGCACGATCAGCGGTAACGGCGGCGGCAAGAACTTCACCGTCACGCTGCCGACCGTCTCGACCTCGGCGCTTGCCACTGCCGGCACGACCGCAGGCCGCACGCCGTTCAACATCGCATTGTCGAACTGCACGCCGAACTCGGGCAACGTGTCGACCTATTTCGAACCGGGCGCCACGGTCGATACGACCACGGGGCAACTGATCAACGCCTCGGGCACGGCGACCAATGTCGAAATCGGCCTGCTCAACGGAGACAGCAGCGTGATCACGCTGGGTGCGGCTCAGGCGTCGCAGAACTCGAAGGCCGTTGCGCTGGCAAGCGGTGCCGCCACGCTCAAGTACTTCGCGCAATACGTGGCAACCAATGGCGCGTCGACGGCGGGTACCGTCAATACGACCGTCATGTACTCGATCGTCTACCAGTAAAAGCAGGACGCTACGGGGCGGTGGCCGGCGCCCGCAAGAGGCGCCGGCTGTCGAGGAGATCAGAGCGAACCACGAGTTCGCCACGCAATCAGGATAACGAAATGGCAATGCGAAAGAAATTATCAAGGGCGATGACGGTTTTCGCATTGTCATGGTTGGTGAGCAGCGCGCATGCGGGTGTCGTGATCAGCGGCACGCGCGTGATCTATCAGGCAAAAGAGCGTGAAGTAACCGTCAAGCTCAGTAACGAAGGTGACGCGCCGGCGCTGGTTCAGGTGTGGCTCGACACGGGCAATCCGAACGCGATGCCGGACGAATCGAAGGTGCCGTTCACCTTGTCGCCGCCGCTTTTTCGCCTCGATCCGAAGAAAGGGCAGAGCCTGCGCCTGATCTATACGCAGGAGCCCTTGCCGCAAGACAAGGAGTCCCTGTTCTGGCTCAACGTGCTTGAAGTGCCGCCGCGCGCAGCCGCCAGCACCACAGCGGACGATCCGAATTCGCTGCAACTCGCGTTCCGTTCGCGCATCAAGTTGTTTTTCCGTCCTGCGGGGCTGCCGGGAAATGCGGACGAAGCGGCCGCGAAAGTCAGTTGGAAATTTGTGCGCAAGGACAACGGCGCCTACGCGCTCGAGGCGACCAACCCGACGCCCTATCACGTGACGTTCAGCAAGATCGTCGCCAATGAGGGCACGACGAACTGGACCAGTGACAAGGGCGGCATGGTCGACCCGGGCGCGAGCGCGGACTTCGACATTGGCAACGTTGCACCGCTCGCCGACGTGCCGGCGCAAGTCGACTACACATTCATCAACGACTACGGCGCCGGCGTCACCGGCAAAACGCTGCGCGACGGGACCCGCAAGTAATCATGCGGACCCGGGAATATTCTTCGCGGCCGCGAGCCGGACACTGGTTCGCGCTCAGGCGCAGCCATGCCGTGATGCTCGGCGCGCTGGCCGCCTGGGGTGCGACGCCCGCGTTCGCCGACTCCACGATGCTTGCCGACGTGCAGTTCAACAGCGAATTTCTGATGAAACCGAAAGGCCAAAGCGTCGACGTGTCGCGTTTCGAGCGTGGCAATCCGGTGCAGCCCGGCGAGTACACGGTCGATCTCTACGTGAACGGAAACTGGGTCGGCCACGACACGTTGCGTTTCGTGGCTCGGGAAGGCGCGGGGAACGCCGTGCCGTGTTTCAGCAAGGCGCTGATCGAGCGCCTCGGCCTGGATTTTTCGGCACTGTCGGATAAGGGCCGCGGCGAACTCGCAAAAGCCCAGGCGGGCGAGTGCGCGAACGTCGCCGATCTCGTCGACGGTGCGTCGCAATCCTTCGACCTGTCCGATCTGCGGCTCGACCTGAGCATCCCGCAGGCAGCGCTGCTGCGCAATCCGCAAGGCTATGTGAGCCCCGAGTTCTGGGACGAAGGCGTGACCTCGGCCACCTTGGGCTACAACCTGAATTCGTTTCGCGTGACGGGTTCGGGCTCCGCGGGGTTGTCAAATACGCAGACCTATCTCGGCCTGAATAGCGGCGTCAACGTCGGCAGTTGGCACTTCCGGCAGAATTCCGCGCTGACGTGGCAATCGAACGGACCGCGCACGTATCAGAACATCGCGACCTACGTGCAGCACGATCTGCCGTCGATCCGTAGCCAGTTGACGCTCGGTGACGCCTTTACCGATGGCGCCGTGTTCGACAGCATCGGCATTCGCGGCGTCGAACTCGCGAGCGACGACCGCATGTTGCCCGACTCGCTGCGCGGCTATGCACCGCTGATTCGCGGCGTGGCGATGACCAATGCGCGCGTGAGCGTCACGCAGAACGGCAACAAGCTGTACGAGACAACCGTCGCACCGGGCGCATTCGAAATCAACGATCTGTACGCCACCGGTTACGGCGGCAACCTGCTCGTCACGGTCACGGAAGCCGACGGCAGTCAGCATAGTTTCTCCGTGCCCTATGCGTCGGTCGCGCAATTGCTGCGTCCGGGCATCACCCGTTTCAATGTCGCCGCGGGCCAGCTTCGCGATGCGCAGGTCAATCAGCACGACAACCTCCTTCAGGGGACGGTGCAGCACGGTTTCAACAACGTCATCACCGGCTACGCGGGGGCGATCGTTGCGGAAGGCTATCTCGCCGGGCTGCTCGGCGCGGCGGTCAACACGCCGTTGGGTGCGGTTGCGTTAGACGTAACCGAGGCGCGCGCCTACATTCGCGGCGTGACCAATACCACCGGCCAGAGCGTGCGAATCAGCTACAGCAAGCTGGTGCCGGCCACCAACACGAACTTCACCGTCGCCGCTTATCGCTATTCGTCGAGCGGTTTCTGGGCGTTGCGCGACGCCATGCTGGCGCGCAGCGCGGTTGCCGCGGGGCAGGACCCGAGTTCGGTGGATCGCCAACGCAATCAGGTCCAACTGACGATGAACCAGAGCTTCGGCAACGGCTGGGGCAATGCCTACGTGGTCGGCTCGACGCTCGACTACTGGAATCGCAGCGGCACCACCACGCAATTCCAGATCGGTTACAACAACGTGCTGCGCGCGCTCGGCACCAACTTCAGCTACAACGTGTCGCTGTCGAGACAACGCGACGGCCTGACCGGCCAGATGAACAACCAGATCTTCGCAAGCGTCTCGATTCCGCTCGGCACGGGCCAGCATGCGCCGACCCTGTCGACCAGCTTCACGCACAGCAGTCAGAGCGGGTCGTCCGAGCAGGCGATGCTGAACGGCTCCGCCGGCGTGGACAACGAATTTACCTATGGCGTGACGGCGAACCATGCACCGGGCTCGAGTGCAGGCGGCGTGAACGGCCAGTACCGCAGCCCGTACGCGACGCTGGCAGCGAGCGCAAGTGGCGGCTCCGGCTTCTCGCAAGTGTCGGCCGGCGTGACCGGCGCGATCGTTGCGCATCCGGGCGGCGTGACCTTCGCGAACGATCTGGGCGACACGATCGGTGTGGTCGAGGCGAAAGACGCGAAGGGTGCCCGCATCACCAATTCGTCCGGCGTGCGCATCGACAACTTCGGTTATGCAGTGATTCCGTATCTGACGCCGTACAGCCTGAACACGGTTGAAATCGATCCGAAGGGAATCCCGCTCGACGTCGAATTCAAGTCGACCAGCCAGCAGGTGGCGCCGCGTGCCAATTCTGTGGTGATGATTCACTTCGGCACGGTGACCGGCAGAGCGGCGGTGATCTCGGCTCGCTTACCGAACGGCGCACCGTTGCCATTCGGCGCGACGGTGTACGACGCGAAGGGGCAGGGTGTTGGCGCGATCGGCCAGAACAGCCGCATCTTCGTACGCGGCGTGGCCGATGAGGGTGCGCTCACCGTGAAGTGGGGCGATGCGGCCGATGAGCAGTGTGCCTTCGGTTATCACTTGCCGCCGAAGGGCGAAGATCGCGGCGCGTATGCGCATATCGATGCCGTGTGTGGTGCGGCGGGCGGCATGACGAACCAGGCAGCGGCGGGCTCGTCTGCTGGAGGAAATACGCAATGAAGAAGTCTCTCCCATTCAGAGCCGCACGGAAATGCTTCAACATCCTGATGCTAGTCGCTGCGGGTTGTGCCGGCCTGATCGTCAGCGTACCCGCTCACGCAGCGCTGCAATGCACGATTACCGGCTCGGCGGCGATCAGCTTCGGCACGCTCACCGTGCCGCGCGACACGCCGGTCGGCACGGCAATTGGGCCGGTGCAGTCGTCGACCGTTTCTGTTAACTGCCCATCGAATCCCGGTACGGTGCCGCCGTACAACAACGGCTGGTATATCCAGTACTATCCGCAACTGACGAGCAGCGCGGTAACGGGCGTGTGGAACACCGGTATCGCGGGCATCGGCATCAAGGTCGTGGACGTGACCTACGGCAACACGACTTTGTCCTCACTGGCAGTCGGCAAGTGGGGCGATTTCGGCGCACCGATCACGACGACGGCGGCGTTCCAGGGCAGCTTTACGTTCACCTACCAACTGGTCAAAACGGCCGCACAAGTGACGACGGGTGGCGCGGTGAACATCCCGCAGGTGCTCACGCTGGTCAGCCACAATATTCCCGTGAATATAACGTCGCCGGCTCTCGTGACGATCTCGGTCAACAACACCTCGATCGTCGCGACGACGTGCACGGTGACCACGCCTTCGGTGAGTGTCACGCTGCCTACCGTCAATGCCAGCGCATTGAGCCCCGTCGGAACGACAGTCGGCAACACGAACCTCAGCATCGGACTATCGTGTCAGGCCGGCGCGAATGTCTATGTGACGCTGACCGACGCGACCACGCCTGGCAATACGACCAGCAATCTGACGCTGGCGAGCGGGTCGACCGCGACGGGTGTCGCGTTACGCGTGCTTAATAGCGGTGGAACGGCAGTCAGCTACGGGCCGGATTCGGCGGTGGCGGGCAATCGGAACCAATGGCTGGTCGGTGCATCGTCGAGCACGACTCGCATTCCGTTGACCGCGCAGTACATCTCCACCGGCACGGTAGGGCCGGGTACGGTGAAGGGGCTTGCCACCTTCACGATGAGCTATCAGTGAGGCTTGAAGGTGCGGCGCGTTAACTCGCCAACAACGTGCGGAAACTTTCTAGCCGCGCATACCCAGGTCCGCAAAACCGACGGTTCTCGCCTCGCATGCTTGCGTAAAAGCCGTGTCGTAGCTCGAGAAAAAGACCGTGCGGGTTTCGGCCAGCGTTTTAAACAGATCGACCAGAACCCCGCGCGCCGAGGCGTCGAGTCCGCCGACCGGTTCATCCGCGATCACGACTTTGGTCTCGCCGATTACTGCCCCGGTCAGGAAGAATTTCTTGCGCGTGCCAAACGACATCTGCTCGAAGCGCTTGTCGAGATGCGGTTCGAGTCCGAAGCGATGGGCAAGGTCGAGCGTGTGACTGTCGACCGTTGTCGTTCTCTCCGACGCCACACGCGCCAGATACTGACGACCGGTCTGCTCCGGATACGTCATGCAGTCTTCGGGCACGTACGTGAGTACGGATTTGGCCTCGCGCGGCGCGGTGCGCAGCGAATGGCCGCCGAGCCACACTTCGCCGGCGTCGGGCTCGATCGTGCCGGCGAGGATGCCCAGCAGCGTCGACTTGCCGCTGCCGGATTCATCGTTGAGCGCCACGCATCCTGCAGCCGTGTCGCAATGCAGCCCCTGAAAGATGATGCGTTCGCTATAGCGTTTGCTGAGGTTTTCGAATCGAAGCATGACGTGCGGAGTGTGTCAGCCGAAGAATGTGCCTGACGACGGCAGCGAGGGTTCTTCGGGAAGTTAGCGGTTCGCAAGTGTAGCAGTGCGGTCAGATGCTTTCGCTGCATCCGACAATGACACCACCCGCTGACGAGGTAAGCGAAGGGACATCTGCGCGCGCAGTGTAAAGTTGCGTCTTTTTGCGCCGTTAAAAAAGGCTTCACCGCCATTCGGTCCACCTCCTGAACACCTCGACGCTTCCCCCGTCGACCGCAATCCATGCAAACTGCTGCCCGCAAAGCGGCCCAACCGTCCCGCGCCGAACTCAGGCGTATCGTCACGGCAATTGTTATCGGCAACGGCTTCGTGGCGTACGACTTCACCGTCTACAGCTTTTCCGCAGTCATCATCGGTAACCTGTTCTTTCCATCGAGCAATCCCGCGTCGTCGCTGCTGCTCTCGCTCGCCACCTTCGGCGCGGGCTTCGTGATGCGCCCGCTCGGCGCGATCATGATCGGCCACATTGCCGATAGCCGTGGCCGCAAAGCCGGCCTCACGGTATCGCTCACGCTGATGACCCTTGGCACGTGGCTGATCGCGTGCCTGCCGGGCTATGCGTCGATCGGTCCGGCCGCGGCGGTATTGATGGTGCTCGCGCGCCTGATGCAGGGGCTCGCCGCTGGAGGTGAGATCGGGCCGGCGTCGGCTTCGCTGATGGAATCGGTCGCCTACCGGCACCGGTGTTTCATGGTGAGCTGGCGTGGCGCGAGCCAGGGCGCGGCCGCCTTCGCCGCCGCGCTGGTCGGGGCGTGCACGACGGCGCTGCTGTCGCCGGCCGCCATGCATGACTGGGGATGGCGCATTCCGTTCGTGCTGGGCGGGCTGATCGGACCGGTCGGCTGGTACCTGCGTCGCCGCATGCCGGTAGCCGCGCCGCTGCCGCGTATGCGACTCAGTCCGAGGCGCATGGTCACGGAATATCCGCGTCCCTTCGTCTGCGGCCTCCTGATGATGGCGGCGCCGTCGGTGGGCATCTACCTCACCGTTTTCTATATGCCGGCCTACCTGGTTCGTACGCTGCATCGGCCGGCGGCAATCAGTCTCCTGACGGCCTGCCTGTCGGGCCTCGTGATCCTGGTGGTGACGCCGCTCGTGGCGCGCGCGGCCGACCGTTTCGTGAGCCGCAAGACGTTGCAGTACGCGGCACTCGTAGCGTCGCTGGCGGCCGCGTGGCCGGCATTCTGGGCGCTGACCCACGGCGTGGGCGACGTCGCCGCGCTCGTCATCATCACGGGGTACGTCGCGCTTGCGGTCAACAATGCCGGCCCGAGTTCCGTGCTGATGATGGAGGCGTTTCCGGCGCATCGGCGCGCGGCGGGACTTGCGATGATTTACAGTTTCGGCGTCGTCCTGTTCGGCGGATTTTCGCCGTTCCTCGTGACGTGGCTGATCAGCCGGACTGGCGATCCGATGGTTCCAGCGTGGTATCTGATGGCCGCGACCCTGCTTACGCTTGCTGCGTTAAGGGCATTTCCCGAGGCAGAGGCGCCGGATGCGCGCCTTGCCGGTGCTTCGCAGCCGCCGGCTTAAACGCTCCCCCAGCGCTCCTTTGCGCCGCGATGCTGCAGGTCCAAGGCGCGCGCCCGCATATCCTGCGGGCTCATGTCGAAGGCGCGGCGAAACGCGCGTGTGAAATCGGACGCGCTCTGAAAGCCGAGTCCATAGGCGATTTCCGTCACCTGAAGATGCGGGAAACGAACCAGTTCGTCCGCCGCTTCCCGCAAGCGGCGATTGCGGATGTAGGCGCCGAGCCCGCCGTCGTGCTCGAACCACCGATAGATGGTGGCGCGTTTCAGCTGTAACGCCTGAACCACGCTGGTCGGTGTGAGATCGCCCTGGTGAAGATTGGCTTCGACGTAGCGCCGCACCTGTCCCATCACGGCGGCCTGCATCGCCGCCCGGCTCGCGCCTGTCAGTCGCGCCTCCTTGCGGAAGGCGGCGATCAGCAGTTGGGCGCCGGCATGTAATGCCTCCGCCGCGCTGGCCGGGTCGAGCGTAGGGATTTCCCGGGCGACTGCCGTCAGATGGTCCAGCGCGAGACCGGTCAGCGGCGCACCCTGCTGGACGACGCGGCCGTGAATCGCTGTGGCGTCGCGCAGTTCCTCATCCACGATCGCGGCGGGTACGAACAGGCTCAGAAGCCGGCATTCGGGCCGCTCGGCCCGAAACGGCTGATTCAGGTCGAACGCGACGATACCCTGCACCGAGCCCTGCTCGCTGCGTTTCTTGCGCATGCCCGTCACGTGGCCGACCTCGCCTTCCACGAACAGTTGAAAGGCGTAATCGCGCCGCGAGTCCGTGGAGACCCGCGCGACCGATCGTTCCAGCAACATCGCGTCCGTGCTGCAGTCCGTAAACACCATACCGCCGACCGCATAAAGATCGATCTCACCGCGAAATCCTTTGGCGACCTGCTCCTTCGACGGTGGCACGTCCACCACATGTCCCACGCGCTGGCGCCAGGCCAGAAATTGTTCGTCGGCTGTGAGCGCGTGCGTGCTGAAGCTGCTCGTAGAAATGGCGGAGCGCGATTCGGCTGCGGCGGCAGCAGCCAGGTGCGGCGGTAAGGTGCGCTGGTTCATGGATCGGTTGCTGCGAACGAGGCGTGTGGTTCTGGCGAGTAGCCGCGGTAACCAGATATTTAACACGCCGTCGTCGAATATTGAGACGGATGGTAAAGCCTAACAAAAAACCTGCGGTATCGTCGGATGATTAGATGCAGATCGGTTTCATCGACGGCGCCGCCAATCCGTTTATAACAGGCCCCGCGCTGGAAAACGCAAAGCACGCAGAAAGCGCGCCGATTGGCATTCGCGGCGCAATGGGTGCGAGGCCCAGGCTTTGCAGGCGGCCAATTTACGGGGTATCGAAAGATGAGCGGCACGAACAGGCAACCGACCGCCCAGCGCGGCGGGCGGCGTCCGTCCAGTCTGGTGGATAGCCAACTGGAGCATCTTGAGAACATGGTTCAGTACGTCACACGCGGCGACGCGGTTGGCGTGCTGGTCCCGCTAGACCATGAGTACTGGGAAAAGCGCATTCGCGCGCTGGAAGAGACTCACGAGTTGATTGCCAGCCAGCGCAAACGTGTCGTCAAGCTTCTCGACCGTCTCGGGAGCGAAGCGCAGACGAAGCTAAGGCGGCGCACCGCTGCCTGAGTCCGGATTTGCAGAAGGGAAAGGTTGCGAGGATCGGGGGTAGTTGCAGGAGAGAAGATCGGTGCCACAAGGTACCGGCAATAAAAAAGAAGGACCTGAGAGTGCGGTAATGAGGCGGACGGGCCCACAGAGGTTCGCCGCTCAGTTGTGAAACCGTTGGGTGTCTTGCCCATCGGAAGTTTGGGGGTGTTTTAACAGAGACCTCCGGACTTGGCCGAGCAACCGGCTGGGGATCGCCACGAAAGTGTCGTCCTCGCCGGGCGCTCGCTCGGCTCACCCCTGCGTCAAACCCAACACCTGCCAATATAGCCGCCAGCCTGTCTGGATGGGCACCTTTAATATTCCGCGATTTACTGCGACATTGATCGCTTTTTAATAGGGCGCGGTTACTTTCAGGTATGCAGAATACGCAGTGAATATAGCGCTGATAAACTGTGCGCCGGAACAACAGGTCGTCGCTTTCAAGGCGCGATCGCTCCCCCAAATTCGACGATACGAATCGCCGGACTACCCACCGATACCACCTGTATTTGACCCGTATTGGGGCCCCCTTTGGCCCGTTTTTGGAAGTGACTCATGAAGCCGGGAAAGAACTCGTTTGGGAAAAGACGCGCACGCAAGATCGCCATTGGGGTCAGTGCTGTATTCATCGCGGCATTGCTCGCACTGAGCGGCTGGCTTTACCAGCAGCGCGACGCGCAGACAACCCCGGCGCTTACCGGCATCGCGAATCAGATGCGTCACGATCCCTCGGCATGGACGCATGAAGAGAAAGACGCATCACAAATGCTGCGTGATATTCACGACGTCAACGTGGCCGCGATCGGCGTGAGCCCCAACGCGATTCTCGTGTCGAAGCTCGACGGCGCGAAATACTTCGTCACCGACCATAACGCGACGTTCTCGCACGCACTGCTGCTCGGCGAACCCAAAGCTGGCCAGGCCGCGTCCTACCAGCTCGTCTGGCTGCCCGACGCCGACATTCGCACCGGCGCGTCGCGCTGGGTGCCGGTGTTCAATCAGGTGCGCGACGCGATCAGTTTGCTGTTGCCGCTGTTGCTGATCGGCGGCATGGTGTGGTTCATGCGCCGCGAGATGAGAGGCGGCGCGTCGCTTCTCAGCAAGGCACCTACGCTGCGTTTCGACGACGTGATCGGCGCGTGTGAAGCGAAGGCGGCGCTCGCAGACATCCGCGGCTATCTGTCCGATCCGAAGCAGTTCACGTCGATGGGCGTGCGTGCACCGTGCGGCATTCTGATGGTCGGCGGCCCTGGCGTCGGCAAGACGCGACTCGCCCAGGCGCTCGCCGGCGAATGCGGCGCGAACTTCATTTCGATCACTGGCAGCTACTTCAGTGCGAAGTACTACGGCGTCGGTATCCAGAAGGTCAAACACCTGTTCGAACTCGCGCGCAAGAATGCCCCCACGGTCATCTTCATCGACGAAGCCGACGGCCTCGCGAAGCGCACGGATACCGGCGGCGGTCCCGTCGAAGCCGAGAGCAATCGCATCATCAACCAGTTGCTGGCGGAACTGGATGGCTTCGCTTCGAATGAAGGCGTCATCATCGTCGCGGCCACGAACCATCCCGACAATCTGGACGAGGCGTTGCGTCGGCCAGGCCGTTTCGATCGCACGGTGCAGGTCCGTTTGCCCGACCGCGAAGACCGCGCGAAAATTTTCCGCTTCTATGCGGAGAAGCTGAAGTCGAAGGCCGCCGACATCGACTACGACCAACTCGCTCGCCTGACCACCGGCCTGTCTCCGGCAACGGTTGCGATGGTCGTGAATCAGGCGGGACTGGTCGCGCGCAAAGCCGGCGAGACGGAAATCGCCGCGAAGCATTTCATGGAGGCGATCAAGATTGCACGCATCGGCGACGTGAGCGGCGCCGAGCGGGCACTGAGCGAGGACGAACGCACGCGTATCGCGGTGCACGAAGCGGGGCACGGTCTCGTTGCCGCGCTGCTCGGTACCGGTGTGCTGGAAGAGGTCACGATCTTGCCGCGTGGCGGCGCATTGGGTGTTGCGCTCATCACCAAGGCACAGGACAAGCACCTGTACCGCGAAACCGAGATCCGCAACGAGATTCAGGTCCTGCTCGGCGGTCGCAACGCCGAAATTCTCACGTTCTCCGAAGCGTCGAGCGGCGCCGCGTCGGATCTGCAGGAAGCGTCGCGCATCAGTCTCGACATGGTGTCGAAGTTCGGCTTCAACCGCGATGGCGATCTGTTCAGCCTCGCGGCGCTGCCGTCGCAGTACGCGGGCCTGCAAATGAAGAGCGCCATCGAGCACGCCAACGTGCTGCTCAAGGAGTTGAACGAGTTGTGCTATGGGCTGCTGCACGCTTATGAGCCCGTTCTGCGAGCCATTGCCGACGAACTGCTCGAGCGGGAGACGGTTCCGGGCGAAGCGGTTTACCGGCTGATCAAGGAGCACAAGAGCGCGCTGAAGATCGTCCACGAGCCGGCTGCCGCTTGATCCGCGCTTGTTCCGTTTTGCCGCCACGAGAGCGGGAACGTCATTTCTTAGGTGGTGGCGTGTCGCCCTTTTGCGGCAGAGGCTGATCGAGACCCGGTTCGACCGGGGTAGGGATGGCGTCGCCAATAGGCTTGGAGACCTCGGTAGGCGGGCTGCCGGGGTCTTCATCCGGCTTGTTTTCGTGCTCGTTCGGGGGATTGGGCATGTTGGCCACGATGGCTCTCCGGTGGATTGCTATGAGCAATGAGTAGCAATGCGCGTTCCACGGCTGGCCCGCACAGCCCACACCCCTACAAAACCCCGGATTTCCAGACCATTTGCGCAGCGGCTGCCAGAACGAACACCAGAACCAGAACGCGAAACGCCCCCGGCGGCAATCTGTCTCTAAGCGGCCGTACCAATAGTATTCCCGCGATCACCGGCACACTCGCGCACACCGAAATGACCAGATCGCTCCAGCTGGCATGCGCACCGCCGCTAAACGTGGCAACCAGCGTGATGATCGACACCACCAGAATAATTGCGATCTGCTTCGTAAAGACTTTTCCCGTGGCGCCCGTGGCGATCAGATACATCGCCAGCAAAGGCCCGGGCACCGAAGCGATGCTCTCCATCACCGCCGCCCCGAATCCCAGTACGAAGCCCGCCGGCTTCGCCCATTTCGGTGACAGCGTGAGCCGCGGCGAAAGCAACAGGAGCAGCGTCGCAACGATCAGCAATACACCGGCAGCAGCCTGCGCGCGATGGGGCGCAAGCGAAATCAGTACGCTCACGCCGACGATGTTGCCGATCACCGTACCGATCAAGGGCGCGGCAATGCGCCGGATCGTCGGCAGCATGTCGCCGCCTTCCAGTGCCTGTGGAATATTGCCGAGAATGATCGGCATCGACAGTAGTAGAACGGCCTCCTTGATCGGCATGAACTGGCTGAGAATCGGCATCGCTACCAGCGGCACGCCGATACTCACCACGCCCTTGACCATTCCGCCCAGCAATAGCGCCGCAACAATGCCGACCAGCGCGTAAAGGCTGAGCGTCTGCAGGCTCGCGCCAAGCACGCCGTTGGCGAAACTGAAATGAAACATCGTTGAAGTCCGCGAGCCCACCGCGCGGACCAGATGGACCGGAGTTCGCGCGGGCAGTGGCTTGTTTTTATCGTTCGGCCTGTTCAGTGCCTGCGTGTCGCGCAAGGGTCGAAGCAGCCGGCTAAGTGAGGCCGCATGATACCGCGCCCTTACTCATGTCGCATGAAAGCAGAACGTAATGGATGAGTCCTTCAGGCGGCATCTGAAGCGGTGCTTTTTTCTCTCAACGCATGCCCGTTGCGAGCGGTAAAAGTGGCTGGCGTTTGCGCATCCATTGGCGTCGTGGTGTCCAACGGCGCACGCCGCGTTTTCAAGCGAAGAATCGGTGCTTCGATCAAGTGCCAGGACAACACGGCCATCGTCAGCGAAATCAGGAACGACGCGACAATCCCGCTGACATGCGCCCATAGTGGCACGGTACCGCCGAAGAACACTGTGGCGTGATGGTTGCGGGTCAGGTCCGGAATCAGATTGTGATAGAGATAAAAGCCGTAGCTGATGCGCCCGAAGTTCACTAGCCAGCCGGTTTCGAGCAGGCCGATCACCGCCGCGTTGCGGCAGCACGCTATCGAACACACCAGTGCCGCGATGCAGAGGCCATACAAGCCACTGACCGTCGTGAAGGCAAGCGAACTGCCCGACTGACTCCACGTGGGCTCAGTCGTACAAAAGCCCACAAGGCCAACGCTCAACACGAACAGCGTCATGCCATGTCCGAGCACGACTCGCAAGCGGCTCTCTTTTCCGGCGATCATCAAGCCGCCAATCCCGCCCAATGCCAGCAGCCAGAAGTTGGTCAGCGGATGCGTATAAATCGTGATGTCCTGCCACTGTGCCGCACGCATCGCCAGTAGCGAAACCAGTCCAACCGCGACGATCGCAAGGCACACCGCGCGATGCCGCCGCGCCGCAACCAGCAGCAATAACGGCGCAAACACAAGATAGAACTGCTCCTCGATCGCGAGACTCCAGAGATGCGAGTAACGTCCCGGCCAGTAATGCAGCACCGAGCCGATCCAGAAGTTCGACAGATAGGCGAAATGAAACGGCATGCCACTCGCGAGCTCCGGGCTCGCCATCCCGAGCGCCATTAGCACGCACATCACCACCAGCATCAGGTAGTAAATCGGAAAAATGCGCAACGTGCGGCGAAACAGAAAGCGCTTCAATTCCACTCCGAACCGGCTCCCGTTTGTTTCGATGCGCGCGCGTTGTGCGGACAGAATACCGATGATCAGAAAGCCGCTTAGCGCGAAGAAGATCCACACGCCAAGATGGCCAATCTCGCCGATGTCGCCGAATAAACGGTGCTGAAAAAAGACCATCAGGACTGCAATCGCGCGCAATCCGTCGAAACCTGCAATCCTGTTGTTCATGTGGTTATCTTCCAGTGCGAAGGCGGTGCGCAAGGCGCTGCCGTTCAGGGCGAGACTACGATGAAAAAAAGCGAAAAAAATCGCGCATCGCAATCGATGATTTTTTTCAGTGACCTTTACCGATCGTGCTCGTGCTGGATGGTTTGAAAGCCGCAAAACTTGCTGCAAGAGTTTCCACCAACCGGAGCGTGACGAATCAGTATTACTGCATGCCGACATCTGATTTTCAGATTGCCGGCACTCCGAACGTATTTAGAGGGAGGTTGTCAGCGTGTGTCGACGTGGCGCACGGTATCGGTGGGAACGTTTTATTCTCATGGAGTTCCTACATGGAACTCCCTGTGTATGACCGCTTTTCACGGCGCATTGCACGCACGCGCCATCTTGCGAGAACCAGAATGGACACCCGCCGCGGACGCTCGATCGAAGTGGATTTCTTCCGCGGCGTCGTGTTGATCGTCATCGTGCTGGACCACATTCCCGGTAGCGCGCTGTCGCATCTGATGTTGCACACCTATGCCCTGTGTGACTCGGCGGAAGTGTTTGTGTTCCTTGGCGGCTATGCGTCGGCGGCAGCGTTTACAGCGGTACTCGCGGGCCGTGGCGAAGGTGCGGCGAAGATGCGTTTCGTCAGGCGCTGCTGGGAGATCTATCGCGCCTATCTGTTGACGGCCGTATTGACGCTGCTGTCCGGCGCCGTCCTCGCGGTATTGCATCTGAACCAGCCGATGGTCGACCTGACCGGCTGGCAGCCGTTCGCGGTTCAACCGCTGCGCGAAGCGTTCGATATTGCCGTGCTGCGGCGTCAGCCGTATTTGTCGAGCGTGCTGCCCATGTACGTGATCTTTGCGCTATTCGTGCCATTCGTGGTGCCGTTGGCGCGCCGGTCGTCGCTCGCGGCGCTGGGCCTGAGCATGACGATCTGGGCGCTTGCCCGGCCACTGGCCGCGCTTTTCAGCATTGACGACGTGGCCGACTGGGCTTTTAATCCGTTTGCATGGCAACTGATGTTCGTGCTCGGCATTCTGTGCCGGGTGCAACCCGTCAGCGAGCGCTTTCACGCCACCCGCACGGCGCACTGGTTCACGCGTGCCGCAGTGGTCGCGGTGCTGGGGTTCGCCATTGTTAAACTCTTTGTATTGACGCAGCCGCTGCCCGGCTTGAATAAACAGAACCTTTCCGTGGAACGCGTGATCAACTTTCTCGTCATCGCCTGGCTCGCCGCGCAGTTCGTGCGCACGGGCAGCATCGCGTGGCTCGCACAGCGGTTGCCGGCCGTGGTGACGGTCGGCCGTACCGGGCTCGTGTGTTTTGTCGGCGGGACGCTGGTGTCGTTGATCGTCGATACGGCAACGCCGCATACGTTCCACGGTTTTCGCGGCACGTTGATCGGACTCGGCGGCGATCTGGTCGCCATCGGTGCGGTGCTGATGATCGCGCGCGGCTGGAACGACTGGAAAGGGCCGCGCTCGCGCGCCGCTGTCAACGGCGCGGGTTACGGATGAGGGCGCGGGTGCGCCATGTCCGCCATGGGCTTTCTACGGGGCGTTCACGCACGGCCGTCACGGTGGCCGGCGCAGTGCTTTGGCTGACGAACGCCTCGCAGGCATTCGCCGAGCCCAAGGACGCGCCGCTCGCCATGCGTTGCGCGGAATTCGCGGGCGCGGTGTTGCCCCCCGAACTGATCGCCTTGCCCACGGCTGGCGCGCAGATCGAAAGTGCGGCGATGGTCGCGGCCACGGCGCCCGGCAATCAGCAAGGCGGCGAATATTGCCGTATCACCGGGCGCATCAAGGCGCTCAAGGCCAGCACGCCTGATATCCGCTTCGACCTGAATCTGCCGCGACGTTGGAACGGCCGCGCGTTGCAGATCGGCGGCGGGGGCTACAACGGCGTGGTGGTGAGCGGTACGGGCGTGATGCCGTTCTCTCCGGATCGCGCACCGCTCGCGCAAGGCTATGCAACCTTCGGCGACGACTCGGGGCATGTGGGCGATTCGTCGCTCGCGGTGTTCGGCCTCGTGGATGAGGCGGTGACGAATTTCGGCTACGCGCATCTGAAGAAAACGCACGACGCCGCGCTCGCGCTGATTGCGCGCGCTTATGGCCGGCCGCCACAACGGATGTATTTCGCCGGCGGCTCGACGGGCGGCCGCGAAGGCTACACGGTGATGCAGCGTTATCCCGACGACTACGACGGCGTGATCGCCAATTCGCCCGCGCTCAACTTTTCCGGCGTGCGTTTGATGGGCGTGAAGCTCGGTCAGGCGGAATACGCGACGCCCGGCGGTTTCATTCCACCGCTATTGCTCGAGCATGTGTATCAACGCACGCTCGCGGTGTGTGACCGGCTCGATGGCGCGGCGGACGGCGTGATTAGCGACGTCGAAGAGTGCAAGGAACACGAAGCGGAAATCATCGCCTCGTTGCGCTGCGCCGGACGAACCCCCTCGCATGACGAGTGCCTCACCGACGCGCAACTCTCCACCTTGCTGGTGATGCGCGATGGCCTGTCGTTGCCCTACAAGCTGGCGTGGAACGTTAGCGGCTATCGCGGCTACAACGTCTTTCAGGGCACGCATCTGACCGGCATGCTCGGCCTGGGGCATCAAGCCGGGCGTCTGCCGGTGCCGACGTTCTTCGCCAACGGCTACCTGTTCGCGCAGGGCGACGGCTACATCCGCTACTTCGTGGCCCGCGATGCGGAGTTCGACTCGCTCAGGTTCGACCCGCTTCATCCCGGCAAATATCGCGGCCAGCTCATCGCGCTCTCACAGACGATAGGTGCGATGAACCCCGGCCTGGCCCGCTACATCGCGAAAGGCGGCAAGCTCATCACACTGCAAGGCCTCGCCGACGAAGTCATCAGCCCGAACCAGACGATCGCCTACTACGAAGCGCTGATCGATCGCTTCGGCATCGACCAGGTCGATGCGTTCATGCGGCTCTACATGGTGCCGGGTTTCCAGCATGGCAGCGGGGTGTTCATCCCCTCGGTGGATCTGCTGGGTGCGCTCGACAATTGGGTAACGCGTGGCGTATCGCCCGAAACGTTGACCGCTACGGATATCGCGGCCGCGACCAACGGACGCTCGCGGCCGTTGTGCCGTTACCCGCTGTTTCCCCGCTATATCGGCAAGGGCAATGTGAATCTCGCCAGCAGTTTCGCGTGCGCCGAACCGTGACGGGGTGCGGCCTGTCGGACAAGAACCCCGGCCGGCCCTGAAAGGCTGACACGCTCGCCGGCGGTATCCGTTCCTCCGAAATCTCGCGGTTGCGCTGCACGCTTTCCCACTTTCAATTACATTGCGGGTGCGGCGGCGTATTCGTCCCGCCCCCTTTTAATCCAATACCGGTGTCTGCCATCGTCGAATCCATGCAGCCTATCGTCTCGGTCACGAATCTGTCGAAAACCTATGCCACGGGTTTTCATGCACTAAAAAACATCAATCTGGCGATCAATCGCGGAGAAATCTTCGCCTTGCTTGGCCCCAACGGGGCGGGCAAGACCACCCTCATCAGCATCATTTGCGGCATTGTCAACGCGAGCGTTGGCAGCGTGATGGTGGACGGCCGCGACATCGCGACGGACTATCGCGGCGCACGCTCGCTGATCGGCCTCGTGCCGCAGGAACTCACCACCGACTCGTTCGAAACCGTCTGGGCGACCGTCTCGTTCAGCCGCGGGCTGTTCGGCAAGCCGAAAAATCCCGCTTACATCGAAAAGATCCTGCGCGATCTGTCGCTGTGGGAAAAACGCGATAACAAGATCATTACGCTGTCGGGCGGCATGAAGCGTCGCGTGCTGATTGCGAAGGCGCTCTCGCACGAACCGCGCGTGCTGTTTCTCGACGAACCCACGGCCGGTGTCGATGTCGAGTTGCGCCGCGATATGTGGAAGCTGGTGCGCTCGCTCACCGCAAGCGGTGTGACGATCATTCTCACCACGCACTATATCGACGAAGCCGAGGAAATGGCTGACCGCATCGGCGTGATCAATGCGGGCGAAATCATGCTGGTGGAAGAGAAGACGGAATTGATGCGCAAACTCGGCAAGAAGCAGTTGACGCTGCAACTGGAGAGTTCGCTCGACGAGGTGCCGTCGGCGCTGGCCGGATATGGGCTGGATGTCGCCAAGGGTGGCAATGAGTTGATCTACACGTATGAGGGCGACGGCGGGCGTACCGACATCATCGCGCTGCTCAAGGCGCTCGACGATGCCGGCATCCGCTTCAAGGATCTGCATACGACGCAAAGTTCGCTCGAAGACATCTTCGTCAGTCTGCTCCGAGGTAACTCATGAATATCTACGCAATCCGCGCGATCTATAAGTTCGAGATGGCGCGCACCTGGCGCACGCTGATGCAGAGCATCATCGCACCGGTGATCTCGACTTCGCTTTACTTCGTCGTGTTCGGCGCGGCCATCGGCTCGCGTATCAAGGAAGTGGATGGCATCAGTTACGGCGCGTTCATCGTGCCGGGTCTGATCATGCTTTCGCTGCTGTCGCAAAGCATTTCGAATGCGTCGTTCGGGATTTACTTTCCGCGCTTTACCGGCACGATCTACGAGTTGCTGTCGGCGCCGGTGTCTTATCTCGAGATCGTGGTGAGCTATGTGGGCGCGGCGGCCACCAAATCGATTCTGCTCGGCTTGATCATTCTGGCTACGGCCGGCCTGTTCGTGCCACTGCAGGTGCAGCATCCGTTCTGGATGATTCTGTTTCTGGTGTTGACTGCGGTGACGTTCAGTCTGCTCGGTTTCATTATCGGCATCTGGGCGGATAGCTTCGAGAAGCTGCAACTCGTGCCGCTCCTGATCATCACGCCGCTTACGTTCCTCGGCGGCAGTTTCTATGCGGTCAATATGTTGCCGCCGTTCTGGAAGGTCGTGACGCTGTTCAATCCGATCGTTTATCTGGTCAGCGGTTTTCGCTGGAGCTTCTATGGTCTCGCCGATGTTGATGTCGGTGTCAGCCTCGGGATGACCGCGTTGTTTCTGGCGGTGTTTCTGGTGATCGTTGCCTGGATCTTCAAGACCGGGTACCGGCTCAAGAGCTGACAGCGCTCACGACTCAAGCGCATGCGGCCGGCTCGACATGCGCGCCGGCCGCGGTGCTCTTTCATCCCTCTCTTAAGTCACATACCCCTGCGCCACATTGATCAGCTGCACGCGATTGCGCACGTTGAACAACTGCCGCAAGCGCCGCAAGTGGTAGTCGACGTTATGCGGCGATAGCCCGAGGAAGTAGGCGATTTCCTTGTCGCGCTGTCCCTGTACAACCGCCTTCAGTACTGCATGCTGCAATTCGCTCAACGCGACGCGCTGCTGCTGCTCGGGTGCGATCCCGATCACGCTTTTCGCGTGCGTCCAGATGAATTCATGGATCGTGTGCGCGAACATCAGCGTTTCGGCCACGATCGATTCCGTCATCCAGCGCGGGTTGCCGATCTCCGAGTTGAAGCACAAGCTCGCACTCAGCTCCGGCTCGGGCAGCGGCATCTGCGTGAGAATCCCGCTTTTGCGGCCGTTGGCCTCCAGCATGTCGATCAGCCCGCCGAGCCGCTCGCTGCGCATCTGCGCGCGCGGCAGATCGGCGCGCATGTCGGCGGTGTTCCAGAGGAACGGCATGCCGGTCGGCGACGCCAGCGCGACGCGCGGATCGAGCTCGAAATAACGCTCGCGGAAATAGCGCGTGAGCCATGTCTGCGACTCGTAGCTGGTCAGCACGAACATCGACTTGTGATGCGCGGTGGTGCGCGTGGCCGAATAGCTGAACGAGTCGAAGCCGAGTTGTTTGATGCGCCGCCGCACGAATTCGATGCGGTCCTGCGCACTGCCAAAACGCACCAGCGGACTGATGACGGGCGCTGCACGTCGTGCGGCGGGCGAGGGTGTGCCGATCTCCTCTTCGGTGAAGAGCGTCAGGAAGCCGGTGGGCGATATGCCTGACGCCATGCGGGTTGATGTCCTGGATGCTTCAGCCGCGTGGGCTGTTTTCTCGAGTTGCCGCGTGCCGGCCGGGTAAGCCGGTTGTGCGGTAACCGCTGAGTTGTATGCCGCCGACACGTGGCTGGCCTCGCCTTGCGGCGAGCCGGTCAGCCAATGCGGCAACGTATCGCATTCGTGTTCCATGAAACGGTAGCTCCGGCGTTCGAAACGCGTGAAAGACGACAACCTGGATGATTAACTATTTCCAAATATTACGGTAGCCGGTTCCTTGCTATCATTTTTGAGATCTTGCGCTGACCTCTAACCGGCGACTCGGGTGCGGCAGGGTTTGCTCATGTGCATATAGGACCTCCCTGAAAGAGACGTGATGGCAAAAATTCCAAAGCTGACAACGACGCTTGCCTACGACCGCTATATGGCGGGCCAGAAACTGGTGTCGAGCGTGGATCGCCCATGGCGGCACCTGGTGCTGCGCTCGTATCTCGAACCTGACGAGCAGGAACTGCTGGAGGCGCCCGGCCTGCAGGACGTCACGCTGATGACGCTCGGCAGCGGCGCCGAACACCTCGAGCGCAACCTCGACGGACGCTGGGAGAGCGCCGACCTGCGTGTGGGCGCCGTCTGGTTCGTGCCGCCCGCGCCGATCTCGTGGCGCTGGCGTTCGATCAGCGATGAGCCGCTGTCGACCGTTCATTTGCACCTGGAGCGCAGCCTGATCGACAGCGTCGCCGACCAGATGGAGCTGGACGGTTCACGCGAGCTGTCGCTGGGCGACGCAATGCAGTTTCACGATCCACTGATCGCCGAGATGCTTGGCGCATTGCATCGCGCCGCGGGCGATCCCGCCGACTCGCGGCTGTATGTCGACGCGCTGGCCCACGCGCTCGCCGCTCATCTGTTGCAACATTACTCGCGCGGCCGTGACGCCGAGGCCGGCCTGCCGCCGCATCCCGAGCGGCTGGTGCCACGCCGCATCCGCCGTGTAACCGATTACATTCGTGCCAATCTTGCCGCCGATCTGGCCATCAGCGAACTGGCCGCGCAGGCCGGGTTAAGCAGCTTTCACTTTGCGCGTGTGTTCCGTCGCGAGACCGGTGAAACACCCCATCAGTTCGTCACGCGCTTGCGTCTCGAGGAAGCCGCGAGGCTGCTGCGCGCCACCGATCAGCCGGTGTTGCAAATCGCGCTTGCGGTTGGTTTCGAGAATGCCAGTCATTTCTCCGTGCAGTTCAAGCGTGGCTACGGCGTAACGCCGCTTGCCTACCGGCTGCGCGGCTGAGCGTCAGGTTGCGCGGCTGGATCGTGCGGGCGGCTCGCCACGATGCGATGCCCGAGCGGCATGCCGACGGTTGACGGCACGCGGGATTCGTCGGTCGCGACACGCTATGCTGCTGCGTAGCGCGGGAACGCCTAGTCGCCGCGTGGCACCGTGTATCGAGGCCGGTCGCGGTGGGTTGTCGAGGGCAAGGTTTGATGAAGCGCCGAAAACGGCAATCACGCACTTTTCGCAGTTTGCTGCGCATTGCGCGGCTTGCAAACTACGAAGTTTCGTGGCGCGATTGAGGATGGACCTGGCATGGATGCACCTCGGTGCTGTTCCGGCCAATTTCGAAGCCGTCGGGTTCCATGCGCGGTGAAGGAAAGAACCGCTTGCAACCATTGTGCCTGCTGGTTTGTGGTGGCCGACGGCGGGGCGCAATGAGCGCGCGGCAGCCTGCGCGATGTGTGGCCGTCGCTGCCACCGGACTAACTGGCCTGACCAGTTGTACGGCAACTGTATCTGTCGAAGCCTTGCACCGGCCGACAGAATGTTGTGCCGACGGCTTGGCCCGAGCCGGCGTCTGACCGACCTCTCCACTCAACCCTTCACACCGGATATCTAGCGATGACCCGACTCCGAATCACCTCCTGCGGCCATGTCTTTACCGCCGAAACGCATCCCGACGCGCCGCAAACGGTGGCCGCCTTTCTGAAGCTTCTGCCGTACCGTCAGAAGATCATTCACGTGCGCTGGAGCGGCGAGGGCTGCTGGGTGCCGCTCGGCGACTTCAAGCTCGAAAACGACGGCGTGGCAGTCGGCTTCGAAAATCACACAAGCCATCCGTCGGTGGGCGACATCCTGTTCTATCCGGGCGGCTACAGCGAAACGGAGATCATTCTTGCGTATGGCTCGTGCTGCTTCGCAAGCAAGCTGGGTCAGCTCGCGGGCAATCACTTTCTGACCATCGTCGAAGGCAAGGAAAAGCTGCGCGAACTCGGCACCAAGGTGTTGTGGGAAGGTGCGCAAGACGTGCTGTTCGAGAAGATCTGAAGCGGCGGCGGTGCGGGGTACCCGCAGTAGCCGGAGGCGGAGGGTAGGAGAACGCGCGCAACTTGCGCGCGCGTCGAAAAGCTTTGCTGGCACCTCGCACATTGCATCGTGCGGGGTGCCGTTCAACACTTACTTGAACAGCTTCATCGCTTGCGAGAGCGTATTGAACACGCCCCATGCCAGCGGCAGTGTCACATACAGCCAGAAGACGGCGAGCTTGACCTTGTTGGTCGGATGAACGGCTTGAACGGTCGACATGCGAGTCTCCTTAGGCGCCTTTGGCGAGTTGTGCGTCAGTCATGTGATGCTTGTCGTCGACACGCTTGACCAGCAGGTTGCAGACGAAACCGATCACCAGCAGCACCACCATGATGTGGATCGTCATCGTGTAGGCATCCGCCTTGGCCACGCCGTGCGCCACTTGATAGGCACGGATGTAATTCACCAGCACCGGACCGGCGACACCCGCCGCGGCCCAGGCGGTCAGCAGCCGGCCATGAATGCCGCCGACGAACGCCGTGCCGAACATGTCCGCGAGATACGCGGGCACTGTTGCGAAGCCGCCGCCGTACATCGACAGGATCACGCAGTAGGCGAGCACGAACAGGGCGATCTGGCCGGAAGCCGCGAAGCCGGGCACGAGGTAGTACAGCACGGCGCCGAGCGCGAAGAAGATGAAGTAGGTGTTCTTGCGGCCGATCCAGTCCGAAGCCGAGGCCCACACGAAACGTCCGCCCATGTTGAACAGCGAGAGCAGGCCGACGAAACCAGCCGCCGCGGCAGCCGTCACGGTGTCCTTGAAGCTCTCCTGAATCATCACCGACGCCTGGCCGAGAATGCCGATGCCGGCCGTCACGTTCAGGAACAGCACCAGCCAGATCAGATAGAACTGCGGCGTCTTCAACGCCTGATCGATGTGCACGTGGTTACGCGAAATCATCTTCTTCTGGCTGGTCGCGGGCGGCGTCCAGCCGGCCGGCTTCCAGTCCGCCGGCGGCACGCGAATCGCGAGTGCGCCGATCGACATCGAGATGAAGTACGCAATGCCGAGCACGACGAAGGTCTCCGCCACGCCGATGCTGGTCGCGCTGCGGAAGTGATTCATCAACGCCACCGACAAGGGCGCGGCAATCATCGCGCCGCCGCCGAAGCCCATGATCGCCATGCCGGTCGCCATGCCGCGACGGTCCGGGAACCAGCGGATTAACGTCGACACCGGCGACACGTAACCGAGTCCGAGTCCGATCCCGCCGATCACGCCGTAGCCGAGATAGAGCAGCGCGATCTGATGCAGGTGCACGCCGAGCGCGGAGACGAGGAAGCCGCCGCCGAAGCAGCACGCGGCGGTGAACATCGTGCGGCGCGGGCCGACATGTTCGAGCCACTTGCCGGCAAACGCCGCCGACAAACCCAGGAACACGATTGCCAGCGAAAAGATCCAGCCGAGCGAGGTCAGCGACCAGTCGTCAGCGGCGGATTGCGTGATGCCGATGACTTTCGTCAGCGGACCGTTGAACACGGAGAAGGCGTACGCCTGACCGATACACAGGTGAACGGCGAGCGCTGCGGGCGGAACCATCCAGCGCGAAAATCCCGGTTTCGCAACGGTGGCCTGTTTGGAAAAGAATGGGGCAGAGCCTGAATTCCCGCTCGGCTCGGTGATACTGCTCATGGTCGGTCTCCGGTGTGACGAATGCTTTGTTATCGGCGTTTCATACGCATTGCTTTAGCGTCGCGGCGTAAAAATTGCTGATTCATGTGGCCTCGATATATGTATTTTTATTTCATATGACGGGCGCTAAATTCAGACAAAACTTGTTCCGTCGAACGATAGGGTGCGAACCTGGCGTTTGCAATATGAGATGCAAATGCATAAGGCATTAGCCTGATGAAATGCGACCGTAATCTGTCGAATTGCGGCAGTGCGGCACGAACACCAGAAATCCAGCATTCATTCAAAAGCCAACGGGCCGGCCGTGGCACCTTTGCCACGCCGGCCCGTCGCAATCCTCATCGGCAGGAATCAGGCGACCGTGCGCCCCGTCTTCATCTTCGCCGCCACCAGTACCGAGATCAGACAGCCGATCGCCAGATACGCCGCCACCGGATGCCAGGAGCCGCCGGCAAAGCTGACCAGCGCCACTGCGATAAACGGCGTGAAGCCGCCGCCGACCACGCTCGCCACCTGATAACCGACGCCCGCGCCGCTATAGCGGTACTCGGTGCCGAACAGTTCGGTGAACATCGGCTGCTGCACGCTCACAACCATGTCGTGGGCGACGTTGGCGAGCATGACGGCGAAGATCACGATCCACACCGTCGAGCGGGCTTCGAGCGCGAGGAAGAACGGCACCGCGCTGAACATGCCGACCAGCGCGCCGATGATGTACACGCGCCGACGGCCGAAACGGTCCGCCAGCCACGCGAAGCACGGAATCGTCACGCAGCTCACCGCGCCGACCAGCAGACCGATCGAGAGGAAGAACTCACGCGGCATGTGCAGATTCGCCGTCGAGTAGTTCAGTGCGAACGCGGTCACGATATACATCGTGAACAACTCGGCAAGGCGCAGCGCGATGATCAGCAGGAAAGCCTTGGGGTGCTTCAGCAAGGCCTCGACGATCGGCAGCCGCACGCTGCGTTCACCCCGTTCGCCGACCTTCTCGACGAACTCCTTCGATTCTTCCATGCTCGAGCGGATCCACAGCGCGATCAGCACCAGCACCACACTGAACAGGAAGGGCAGGCGCCAGCCCCAGCTCAGGAACGACGCGTTGTCCATCGAGCGGCTGATGATCGCGACAAGGCCAGTCGCGAGCACGAGGCCCACGCCATAGCCGACTTGCACGCCGCTGCTGTAGAACGCCTTCTTCTTCTCCGGCGCGCTTTCGACCGCCATCAAGGCCGCGCCACCCCATTCGCCGCCGACCGCGAAGCCCTGGATCGCGCGCAACGTGACGAGCAGCACCGGCGCCCACCAGCCGATGCTGGAGAAAGCCGGCAGCAGACCGATTGCCGCGGTGGAGAGGCCCATCATCATCACCGTGAGGACCAGCATGCGCTTGCGTCCAAGCCGGTCGCCGTAGTGGCCGAACACGAAACCGCCGAGCGGCCGGAACAGAAAGCCGACGCCGAAGGTCGCGAATGCGGCGAGCGTGCCCATCGCCGGGCTGACCTTCGGGAAGAACTCGGCGTTGAAAACGAGCGCGGCGACGATGCCATACAGCAGAAAGTCGTACCAGTCGACTACGGCGCCGACAAAGCTGCCGAGCGCCGCTTTACGTGCCTGGCTGCGCGCCACGCGGTTGTCGGTGATGGCCGTTTTCGGCGCTCGTGGGATAGTGGTACTCATATGAGGGTGTCTCCTTCGAATTCTCGGGTGCTGTCTGGAAGCGCGCGGCAGATGCAGGGCAGGAACGCTGCGGCTCATCACAGGATTCCCCGAAGGTTAATGATGCGAAGCGGTTCCCACAATCTGCATTCGGGTGAAATTGCGCGATCATCGAACGCGACTGCGCGAATAGCGCGCGTTTTGCGCGTTTACACCGAGCGTTGTGTGTTGAGACAAGCAGAGGAACCGCCCGCGGGTTGCCCGTGCTACCTTGAGCATGCAATCCTAAAAACAACAGTCACTGATATACCACATACGGAATATTGATTTTTGCGGCGCTGCAGCATATGATTGAGTCATCTATTCACTCAATCATTCGGAGTTACAAATGGAATTCGTTCCTCTCTCGCTGCTCGCCGTTGGTTTTGTAGGTTTGGGCTCTACCGCCACCGTTCTGCTGACCCGCTGGATCCCGCAGCCGGTTGCGCAACTTGCAGCGCAACATGGCCGGTTCGTCGGCCTGGGCGAGCAGGATGGCAGAATGGCCGCAGTGGCGCCCGCAGTGGTGCCGTATCGTACGCATGTTCAACAAGAGGCGATGAATGTCGTCAGAACTTCAAACTGAAGCAGTGGCCACACCCCTGACGTTGTCGTTGCAGCCGATCGGCGCGAGCGTGAGCTTGCGCGATCAGGCGTATGCCATGCTCCGCCAGGCCATTGCCGACGCGGATATCTACCGGACTCACGAAGAAATCCGCCTCGACGAGCGCGTGTTGAGCGAATCGCTGGGCGTGAGCCGCACGCCGGTGCGCGAGGCGATGACGCTGCTCGAACAGGAAGGTTTTTTGCGCATGGTGCCGCGGCGCGGCATCTACATCGTGCGCAAGAGTAAGCGTGAGATCGTCGAAATGATCCAGATGTGGGCCGCGCTCGAAAGCATGGCGGCGCGTCTTGCCACGCTGCACGCCACAGACGAGGAAATCGCCCGCCTGCGCCACATGTTCGACAATTTCCGCGACGCCACGCCGGCCGAGCACATCGCCGAGTATTCCGACGCCAACATCGCGTTCCATCAGGCGATCGTCGAGCTGTCGAAGTCGCAGATCATTCTCGACACGATCAAGAACATCTTCATCCACGTGCGGGCGATTCGCCGCATGACCATTTCGCAAAGCGACCGCGCGTCGCGTTCGATCGTTGACCACCTGCGCATTATTGAGGCACTGGAGCAGCGCGATACCGAACTGGCCGAGCGTCTTACACGCCAGCATTCGCTCGATCTGGCGACGTTCGTCGAAGCGAATTGCGATTTTCTGGATTGATGGCGGCTTAGGCGCCTGATTGGCGCAACGAATGGCAAAAGGCCCGCAGTGATCACGTCACAGCGGGCCTTTTGCTTTTCCGCTCCATTTCTTTCCTTCCTGGTCACCGCCTTGCAGTGGGGTTAAGCCCGGCTTGACGGTCTCTGAAATATGGTATGTGATATATCAAAGGAGATCGAGACAAGCAGCACACCTCGGTGTTTTCCCTCGAATCGAGCGGGCCGGAGCGGCGTTATCTCGCTGCAACGCAAGCCAGGCGGGCGTTCAGGGCAGAAATCCCGAAGCAGTCGCATTTTGAGATCGCGCTTGATTGAATCTGATATATCACATACCGTATGTACCGAGTCTAACCAGACATCCGCGCGAGCGGACGTTATCGAAGCGGGCGCGTCGGTCGATAACCGTTGCACACAACTGACTGATCAGGACAGGAGACTTGACATGAGCAAAGCACTCGACGGCGTGCGCATTCTCGATTTCACGCATGTGCAATCGGGCCCGACCTGCACGCAGTTGCTCGCGTGGTTCGGCGCGGACGTGATCAAGGTGGAGCGGGCTGGCGCCGGCGACATCACGCGCGAGCAACTACGGGACATTCCCGACGTGGACAGCTTGTACTTCACGATGCTCAATCACAACAAGCGCTCGGTCACGATCGATACCAAGAACCCGGAAGGCAAGCTGGTGCTCGAGGCGCTGATCCAGAAGTGCGACGTGCTGGTGGAGAATTTCGCACCGGGCGCACTGGACCGGATGGGCTTCACGTGGGAGCGGATTCAGGAGTTGAACCCGCGCATGATCGTGGCTTCGGTGAAGGGTTTCGGCCCGGGTCCTTACGAGGACTGCAAGGTCTACGAGAACGTTGCGCAATGCGCGGGCGGCGCGGCCTCGACCACCGGTTTCGACGATGGTCCGCCGGTGGTGAGCGGCGCGCAGATCGGCGACAGCGGCACGGGTTTGCATCTGGCGCTCGGCATTGTCACGGCGCTGTATCAGCGCACGCTAACCGGGCGCGGTCAGAAGGTGCTCGCCGCGATGCAGGACGGCGTGCTCAATCTGTGCCGCGTGAAGCTGCGCGACCAGCAGCGGCTCGAACGCACCGGCACGATGAAGGAGTATCCGCAATATCCGAACGGAACGTTCGGTGAAGCGGTGCCGCGCGCGGGGAATGCTTCGGGCGGCGGTCAACCGGGCTGGATCCTGAAGTGCAAGGGCTGGGAGACGGATCCGAATGCGTATATCTACTTCATCACGCAGGCGCCGGTGTGGGCGAAGATCTGCAACGTGATCGGCAAGGAAGAGTGGGCCACCGATCCAAACTACGCGACGCCTGCCGCGCGCTTGCCGCATCTGAAGGATATCTTTGCCGAGATCGAGCGGTGGACCATGACCAAGACCAAGTTCGAGGCCATGCAGATCCTCAACAAATACGACATTCCCTGCGGGCCGATTCTCTCGATGAAGGAAATCGCCGAAGAGCCGTCGCTGCGCAAGACCGGGACGATTGTCGAAGTGGATCATCCGACCCGCGGCAAGTATCTGACGGTTGGTAATCCTATCAAACTGTCGGACAGCCCGACCGAAGTCAAGCGCTCGCCGCTGCTGGGCGAGCATACCGACGAGGTGATGACCGAACTCGGCTACTCGCCCGAACAGATCAGCGCATTGCGGACCGCCGGCGCGATTTGAGAACTCAAGGAGCGATGTATGGATACGTGGATGCGTTTCGTGTCGAGCGACGGTGGTGTCGTGTTCGGCAGGGTGGAAGGCGGTTATCTGCACGAGTACGAAAGTCTCGATCAACCGGTGCCGACCGGCGCAGTGTTGTCGACACGTGCGCTCACGCCGCTCGCGCCTTGTGCGCCCGGCAAGATCGTCGCGTTGTGGAATAACTTTCACGCGCTTGCGGCGAAGCTCGACAAGCCTGTGCCGGCGCATCCGCTATTTCTGTTGAAGCCGGCGGGGTCGGTGATCGGTTCGGGTGAACCGATCCGTCGGCCGCTCAGTTACGCGGGCAAGATCGTCTACGAAGGTGAACTCGGTATCGTGATTGGCCGGCGCTGCCGCGACGCGAGTATCGAAGAGGCTGCGGAATCGATCTTCGGCTACACGCTGGTCAACGACGTGACCGCCGCCGATCTGCTGAATGAGAGCCCGCACTTCCCGCAATGGTGCCGCGCGAAGGGCTTCGATACATTCTGCTGTATCGGACCCTCGATCGTCTCCGGTTTCGACTGGCATGCGGCACGTCTCGTCACGATGCTCGACGGAGTGGAGCGGCAGAACTATCCGCTTGCGGATATGGTGTTTTCGCCTGCCGAGCAGGTGAGTCTGATTTCACAGGACTTGACGCTCGAACCGGGTGATGTGATTGCGTGCGGCACGTCGGTCGGCGTTGGCTCGATCAAGGACGGCGCGACCGTGACGATCTCAATCGAAGGGATCGGCACATTGAGCAATACCTTGACCGCTGTGTGTGAGATAGCGCTATGACGCGACGGCCGCGGCTCGTTGCGTTGCTTGGCAGTGGCATGGGGCTCGCCGTCATGGTGGGCGGGTTTGCGTGCTACCTGTCGGCAGCGGCTCAGGCGAATGTCGAGCGTATCGAGCTCTGCGCCGCGGTCTTCATCGGTGCGCTGGTCTTCGCCACCTCCGCCATCGCATTCTGCAAACTGCGTGGCGTGCTGGACCTGAGTAAAGTCGCGCGTCCGGGGCATGGCATCGTCAACGTCTCGGCGCTTCTACTGTGTGGCTGGCTGGGCTACGGCTTCGTCACTGAGCAGGCGCAGCCGTTCGGGCTTGCCGCGCTACTTGCGATGAGCGTGCTGGCCGTTGCGCTAGGCACGCATCTGATGACCAGCCGCGAGTACTCGACGAACGATCGCGATTCACACTGTCATGCGCTTGCCGGACGTTGCGATGGATTTGCGCTGGAGCGGCGCGGGTTGTTGGCGCGCATCGAATGGCATGGCGGCGAAGAGCAGGCGTGGGCGCTGCGCGAGATAACGCCCGGCATGGTGCGCGCGGCAGCATACCGGCACCGTCGCGGCTGGCATGACACTGGGACGGTGAGCGTACAAAAACGCGGATCTGTCCGCCAACGCGCCACTCACCGCTCAATGTGCCGTCAAAGATGAATACACCGATGCGTCGGGCGGCGAGCAGAGCGAACGGCGGAATCGTCCCGCCGAAGCCCTTATTCGCCGGTCGCCGCGAATTCGCTGTAGTACCAGGCTTTCTTGCTCAGGATCATCTGGGCAAGAAACTCGGCGTCGTACGCGCTGTGAAGATGCGCGTGAAATCGCTCGATGTAGGCGGTGATGCGCGCCGCTTCGCTGTTGAATTCCTTCAGCACATCGAGTGTGGCCTGGTCCCAGCGGAACCGCAGGCCAAGGTCGCTGAAGGCCGCGTTGAACGCGCTCAGATGGGCGTCGTCCGGATTGTTCGCGGTGGCGCGTGCAGTACGTGTGCTGGCGTGAGACTCAACCGCAGCGTGGTTCATGATCGGCCTCCTGGGCTGACAAGTAAGGAAACTCACTTGCAGCATAGGGATACTGACCAATCCGCAATAGTTAAAGTTTCATTGGCTTTCCATAGCCTACTGTTTATAGACGCTCAATTCCTTCACGCGCGTGATCTTCTCGATGAGACCCGCGCCTTCCTCCATCAGGAAGCGTTTGAAGGCGACTGCAACCGGTGGCAGGCGCTTGTTCTTCCGATGTACGACGTACCAGTTGAGCATGACAGGAAAGCTCTCGACGTCGAGCACGACCAGATGGCCGAGCTGCAACTCGAGACTGATCGTATGCGCGGACAGGAACGCGATGCCCATGCCGGCGATCACGGCCTGTTTGATCGTCTCGGTGCTCTTGATCTCCATCGCGATCTTGAGATTGGAGAGACGGCCGGCGAAGCCTTCTTCCATCGAATTCCAGGTGTCCGAGCCGCGTTCGCGCACGATGAAGGCCTCGCTCGCCAACTGACTCATCTTGATGTTGCGTTTGTGCGCGAGCGGATGCGTGGGCGCCGCCACGATCACATAAGGGTGCGGCGCGAACGGTTCGTTGGTCGCGTCGGTTTCGTGCGGCGGCCGCACCATCACCGCGAGATCGGTCTGGTTGGTCGCGAGTTGATGCAACAGTTCTGCGCGATTGTGCACGGCGAGATTGAGCACGACGCCCGCGTAACGCTGCGTGAATTCGGCCAGCAGGCGCGGGAAAAAGTAGTCGCCGGCGCTGATCACCGCGACGTTCAGCTTGCCGCCGGAGACGCCCTTGAGCTGACTCATCGCCTCGTCGACTTCGTGGAACTGCTGAATGATCGCGCGGCTGTAGTGAAGCATCTCGGTGCCGGCCGGCGTCAGATAGATTTTTTTGCCGAGCTGCTCGAACAGCGGCAGCCCTGCGTGTTCCTCGAGTTGCCGGACCTGGGTGGAGACGGCGGGCTGCGTCAGATGCAATTCTTCCGCGGCACGCGAGAAGCTGAGGTGGCGCGCTACCGTTTCAAAGACCTTCAATTGCCGCAGAGTGGCATTGCGCATCGTCATGGCCGATGTATAAGCAAATATGAATCGACATAATAACAAACTTTAATTATTAGTTATTCAGCAATGACCCTAGCATGGGGCTGCATAAGAAGCAGAATTGGCGGTGCAGCACTCGGCGCAGTACTCGGGTTAACGCTTGGATTCGAGGCGTAGCAAGGAAGACGGCGAAACGTCGATGCAGTGCCGATACTTAATTGATCGGAATAAAGAAATCGTCTGAAAAACGATGATTCAGGCAGGAACAGGCCTTAAAGAATTCGAATTAAAGACGCAAATATTAAATATTCCCGAATGGCAAGGCTGTTCGGGTCATAAGCATAAGGTGAGACGCATACAGTGCGGCGTGACGGCCGGCCGCACTCAATAAATAGCGGAGACAAGGCTCATGGACGATATCACTCGACAGACCACGACTCGCGCATTCTGGGCGAACCGCTGGTGGCAGCTCGTCATCGGCATGATGTGCATGGCATTGGTGGCCAATCTGCAATACGCATGGACGTTGTTCGTCACGCCGATGAATTCGCGGCATCACTGGGGCGAAGCATCCATTCAGCTCGCGTTCGCTATTTTCATCCTCACAGAAACGTGGCTCGTGCCGGTGGAGGGCTGGCTGGTCGACAAGTTCGGACCGCGCCCCGTGGTTGCCGGCGGTGCGGTATGCGCCGGCCTCGCGTGGGTCATCAATTCGTATGCGACGACCTTGCCGATGCTGTATGTGTCGGCGGTCATTGCCGGGATCGGCGCAGGCGGCGTGTACGGTACCTGTGTCGGCAACGCGTTGAAGTGGTTTCCGGATCGCCGGGGTCTTGCGGCCGGTTTGACTGCTGCAGGTTTTGGCGCGGGCGCGGCCGTCACGGTCATTCCGATCGCCAACATGATCACGCGCTCGGGCTACGAGCACACCTTCTTTTTCTTCGGCATTCTGCAGGGCGTCAGCATACTTTTGCTCGCGCTGCTGTTGAAGAAGCCAAACTTGCGCCAGCAAGCCGCACCGAAGAAGAAGTTCGCGGTCACCAAGGTCGATTACACGCCGGGGCAGATGATCAAGACACCGGTGTTCTGGGTGATCTACGTGTCGTTTGTCGCGGTGGCGGCGGGCGGCCTGATGGCGACCGCGCAAATCGGTCCGATCGCCAAAGACTGGGGGCTCGCACGCATTCCTATGACGATCTTCGGCATGACCCTGCCACTGCTCACGGCCACGCTTTCCATCGACAATATCTGCAACGGCTTCACCCGTCCGCTGTGCGGTTTCATCTCCGACAAACTCGGCCGTGAGAACACGATGTTCGTGATCTTCATCGGCGAGGGCCTCGCATTGCTCGGCCTCATGCAGTACGGCACCAACCCGTATGCGTTCATGACGTTCGCCGCGTTGATCTTCCTGTTCTGGGGCGAAATTTTCTCGATCTTCCCGGCGATTTGCGCCGATACCTTCGGCAGCAAGTATGCGGCGGCCAATGCGGGCACGTTGTACACCGCGAAGGGCACGGCCTCGCTGCTCGTGCCGATTGCTTCGGTACTGTCGGCCACAGGCGGCTGGAGTCTCGTGTTTATCGTTTCCGCCGCCGTCACGATCGCCGCTGGCATCTCGGCGAAGTTCATTCTTGCGCCAATGCGTTCGCGCTGGATCGAGGCGCACAACGAGCCCCAGGGTGTGCTGGCCGTCGCCGGCAGCAAGGCCTCGCGGCTTAGCCACTGGCCTGAGCAATCGGGGGAATAGGGTGACCCATCCACACCCGGCAGTAACGTTATGAATGTTTCGCTGCAGCAACTCAAGGTGTTTGTCGCCGTCGCGCGGGAACGGAGCTTTACGCGCGCGGCGCGCGAGTTCGATCTGACGCAGTCGGCGGTGAGCCGTTGCGTGCGCGAACTGGAAGACGCCGTTGAATTGAAGCTGTTCGACCGCACCACGCGGCAGGTAGAACTGACTCATGCGGGCGCGAGTCTCGAGCGCAGAATCGGCCGCCTGCTCGACGAAATCGAATTGACGCTGCGCGAGGAGCGTGCCGCTTACGACGGACACACTGGCGTGGTCGTGCTGGCGAGCAATCCCGTGTTGTCGTCGAGTTGGGTGGCGCAGGGGCTGGCGCGTTGCGCGTCAGCGTTTCCCGAGCTGAACGTGTCCGTCAAGGATCAATCGCAAAGCAGCGTGCTCGCGAGCGTCGAGCAGGGGGAAGTGGACTTCGGCGTGGTCTCCGTGGCGGAACCCCTGGCCAGCGATCAGTTGCACGCGCAAGTGGTGTTCACGACGCCGCTGCATGTGGTGATGCCATCCGCGCATCCGCTCGCGCGGCAAGCCAGCGTCGCATGGCATGCATTACACGAGTGGGCGCTCGTCACGTTGAATGCCGACGCGGGTGTGCGCGCCGCGCTCGATCTTGCCTTCAATTCGCACGGCCTGAAGCGACGGCCCGTGCAGGAACTCGGCCATGTTGCGGCAGTGTCGCGCATGGTCGAATTGGGCCTTGGCGTCGGCGTTTTACCCGTCGATGGACATTGGCCCACGCCCGGCGCGTCACTGGTGAGCAGGCCGCTCGCTCCCGAGATAAATCTGACGACGCTGCTCGTGCATCGCCGCAATCGCTCCCTCAGACCCAACGCTGCAGCGGCCTGGGCGCAGTTTGCCGCGCTCGCCGGTGTGGCTTCGCCTGCCTCCGGCGCGGCGCCGGCCGATCCGCTGCCGGTCAGCTCACGCAACATCCCAAGCAAGGAGCTTCATGATGGAAACTGAAACCGACCTCAGGCGCCATGATTTGCTGATCGACGGCAAGCGTTTGCCGCCTGGCACCGGCGAATATTCCATCGACATCAACCCGGCGACCGAAGAGCCGATTGCGCTGGTTGCACAAGGCAGTGCAGCCGATGTCGATACCGCGGTGCACGCGGCGCGCGCCGCGTTGAAAGTGTGGAACGCGATACGGGCAGCCGAGCGTGGCCGCATACTGATGCGTCTTGCCGGCCTGATGCGCGCGAATCTGGACGAACTCGCGGCGCTCGAAAGTCTCGACGCCGGCAAACCCATCTCGGCGGTGATGCGCCAGGATATTCCGGCAGCGATCGATACGCTCGAATACTACGCAGGCTGGTGCGACAAGATCAATGGGCAGGTGGTGCCGGTACGTCCCGATGCCTTGACGTACACGCTGCGCGAACCGGTCGGCGTGGTCGCCGCGATCGTGCCGTGGAATTTCCCGCTGATGATCGGCATGTGGAAAATCGCGCCCGCGCTGGCATGCGGTTGCACGCTGATCGTCAAGCCTGCGGAGATTACGCCGCTGACCGCGTTGCGCCTCGGCGAACTCGCGCTCGAGGCGGGTGTGCCGCCGGGAGTACTGAACATCGTCACCGGCAAGGGGCGGGTGGTCGGCGATGCGCTGGTGGCGCATCCCGGCATCGACAAGGTGACCTTCACGGGCTCGCCTTCCGTGGGGCGCGGCATTCTGCAGGGCGCGGCCAGCAACTTTAAGCGCGTCACGCTTGAACTCGGCGGCAAGTCGGCGAACCTGATCTTCCCGGATGCGAATCTCGACAATGCGGTGCGAGCCGCGGCGTCGGGGATTTTCTTCAACACCGGCCAGGTATGTTCGGCAGGCTCGCGCATTCTGGCTCACCGTGACGTCTACGACGAAGTGGTCGAGCGTCTCGCGGCACGTGCGAAGGCGATCAAGGTCGGCGATCCGGCGGCGCGTGAAACGTCGATGGGGCCGCTTATCTCCGCGGCGCAGATGAAAACCGTGCTCGGCTATGTCGAGACAGGGCGCGCCGAGGGGGCATCGCTCGTGACCGGCGGCGTGCGGGTGGGCGAGCGCGGCTTCTTCGTCGAGCCGACGGTGTTCGCCAATGTCGAGCATGAAATGCGCATTTCGCAGGAGGAGATCTTCGGCCCGGTGGCCAGCGTGATTCGCTTCAATGACGAAGCCGATGCGATCCGTATCGCCAACGGCACGTTGTATAGCCTTGCAGCCGGCGTATGGAGCGCGGATATCGGTCGCGTGCATCGGGTCGCGCGTGACCTGAAGGCGGGCACCGTGTGGATCAACACCTACGGCTATACCGATGTGCGCTTGCCTTGGGGCGGTTCCGGCGATTCGGGCTTTGGCCGCGAGCACGGCGACGTGGCGATTGAAAACTTCACCGAGCCCAAGGCAGTGTGGCTCGCGATCGATCAATAGCGATGTAAAAAAAGGATCGAACGCGTGGCGTTCGATCCTTTTCTGAAGCTTGTGAGAGAGGTTAGCTGCAGCGTGCGTTGGCGCTCAATCTCAATCGCCCTGCAATGCCATCCGTTCGCGCAGCTTGATGAGGGCAAGCACGACGTCGATAGTCGGCGTGGGCTCGGCAACGAGACGGCCCATTTCCTGCACCACCGTCAGCAGCGGATCGATCTCCATCGGACGGCGATTCTCCAGATCGACCAGCGTCGAGGTCTTATGCGCGCCGACCGCACCCGCACCGTCGATGCGCTTTTCCACATCCACGCGAAAATGCACGCCGAACTGATCCGCAATGCGCTTGGCTTCCAGCATCATCGTGCGTGATACCGCACGCGTGCCGGGGTCGCTAGTGAGAATGTCGAGCGTGGCGTGGGTCAATGCGCTGATGGGGTTGAAGCAAAGATTTCCCCACAGCTTGAGCCAGATTTCGTCACGGATATTGTCGCGAATCGGTGCGTCGAATCCTGCTGCCTGCATGATCTCGTGCAACTGCTGAATGCGCGGCGTGCGTTCACCGCTCGGCTCGCCGATCGGGAATTTCTTGCCGTACACGTGCTTGATGACGCCCGGCTCGACGATCTCTGCAGCGGGATACAGCACGCAGCCGATCGCGCGTTCTGGTCCGAGTTTGGTCCATTGGCTGCCGTCCGGGTCGATGCTGGCGAGGCGCGTGCCGGCGAATTTTCCGCCGTGCTGATAAAAGTACCAGTAGGGAATGCCGTTGACGCCGGTAACGATGGCCGTGTGCTTGCCGAGGAGCGGCTGCATCGCGTCGACTACGCCGGGCAGCGAGTGCGCCTTCAGCGTGATGATCACGAAGTCTTGCACGCCGAGTTCGCGCGGGTCGGACGTGCAGCGTACCGGCGTGCTGATCGTCTCGCCGTCCATGATCAGGCGCGCGCCGTGTTCGCGCATTGCAGCAAGATGCGCGCCGCGCGCGACGAAACTCACATCCGCGCCGGCACGCGCCAGTTGCACGCCCATCAAACCGCCAATCGCTCCTGCTCCGAAGATACAGATCTTCATGATGCCGCCCCTATGACTATGAGAAGTCGCTTGTCCGATGCCGCGCATGGTTCTGCCGAGGCGGCGGGTCATTCTTCGAGCATAAGGGTGCAGGACGATTACTGACAGTTAAAGTTTCTGCGATCGTGCATTAGCTATTGTTTATGGTTGCAGGAACAGGCCGACTGCCACTCGGGTTTCAACGGAGCTAGAAGGCGTCGTACAGCCGAGGTGTTGCTGGACAGATAATTCGGAAAGCTGAATATCAAGCTTTGAGTTCAAGCGCTTTATGTCCGCCGAACCAGCAGAAAGCTCACGCCGATAGCCGCCAGAAACGTCCCGCAGCAGCGATTGAACCACCGGCGAACCTTGGCGCGAACGAGCCACTTGCCAAGGTGCATGCCGGCCCACGAATACAGCGCGATCGCCACCCATTCGAGGACCAGAAAGCTCGCGCCGAGTACCGCGAACTGCGGCAGCATCGGTTTGGCGATATCGACGAACTGCGGCAAAAAGGCGGTGAAAACCAGAATTGCCTTCGGATTGCCCGCGGCCACGAGACACTCCTGCCGCGCAATCCGCCAGAGCGACGCGTCGTCCTGCTGGATCGCATCGATAGCGGGCGCGTCGCTGCGCCACAACTGAATGGCAAGCCAGATCAGATACGCGGCGCCGGCCAGTTTAATCGCGAGAAAGAACCACTCGGATGCGTGCAGCACGACGGCGAGGCCAGTCGCAGCCAACACCAGCATCAACGCGAACGCGACCAGCCGGCCGGTGCCGCCGACGAAAGCCGTCATGAAGCCGTGACGCGCAGCAACGTTGATCGATAGAAGATTGTTCGGGCCGGGCGCGAGGTTGATCGCGAAGCAGGCGGGCAGGAAGAACAGCCAGGTGGTGATAGACATGACGGCTCGCACGGGGAAGGGGGCAGGGTTGCCGAATCGGGCACGCGAGGCGGCAGGCGCCAGCGGCGCTTCGATTCTGCGCGATTTTCGCGTTTTCCTCGATATTTCCCGATTGTAGCGAATCGGCGGATGGCGCCGATTCAGTCCGTCCACTCAATTCACCGAATTCACGAAGCCTGGGTCGCTGATCAACGCTTCGACACTCAGCTTGACCGTGTCTTCGATAGCGATGGTATTGCTCGTGAATTTAGGCGATTTCTGCCGGACCGTCTTGGTGGTTGAGAACACAACCTTCTGGGTCGCGGCGTCGGTCACGATGTAGCGCATTTTCAGCGTCCAGAACGCCGGCGACCGCGCGTCGTCCACCGTGAACTTCTCGATGCTGCCGCTCAGCACCTTCTTGTCTTCGGTGAGATGAAAGCCCGCGACCTGCAAGCTGCTGGCAATGCTGTTGCGCACGGCCTCGTTGATATCGCTCTTTAGCACGATGCCGGTCATCGCCGTGTTTTCGATCCGGTTCGGCGAAACCTGGCCGTTGCGAGCCGGCATGTAGGCGAAATCGCTGGCGGGCGCGACGCTGAGCCAGCCGGTTGGATGGGCGGCTGCGCGCGGTGCGCAATTCAGGCCGAACCACGACCAGGAGCAGGCGGACAGCATCAACGGCAGTGCGACGACGCCGCAACCCTTGAGCACAGCGGATCTCAGGGCCGGACGCATGGGACCGAGCGACGGCCGCAGAGACTGACTCTGTTGCGGCGACTCGGGCGCTGTGCTGGAAAAAGCGGCGGTCGAGGTCAGAGGAATTGCCTTTTAAGTGGAGTCATTCCGGTACAGAGCAGCATGGTAACAGCGAGCCGATCCCGTGCATCTTCTTAGTTGGGTCCTTAGTTGGGTCCTTAGTTGGGTCATTACCTGGATCAGGGTCCGGAATTCTCTAACGATTGAAGCAGCCCCGCTCGGAGGGCAACGTGATCAAAAAAACCCGGCTTTCCCCTGGGTCATATCCACCAGAGCTAGCCGGGCATCATCTACCGCATTGACGGGCAGGCGGACAGTCATCTTCACCAGCATCCCGTAAGCACTGTCCACAAGTCCATAACCCTCAGCCTCGATCCATCTGCGCACCTTCGCTTCATCGGCATAGCCCACTTCGACGATCAGCGTTACCTGCGCAATCCTCTCCACCCGCGGCGCGTCCAATAGAACCGAGGCAATCGCGTCGGTATACGCTCGCACCAACCCGCCGGCGCCCAGCTTCACGCCGCCGTAATACCGCACGACGGCCGCCAGCACGCCGTCCAGATCATGATGCCGCAGCACTTCGAGAATCGGCCGGCCCGCGGTGCCGGACGGCTCGCCGTCGTCGGACATGCCTGACTGGCCACCTGCCAGCAGCGCCCAGCAGACATGCGTCGCGCCGGGATGCTCATCGCGCAGACGCCGCAACTCGGCCATCGCGGCGTCGCGGTCGGCGACCGGTATCGCGTGCGCGATGAAACGGCTCTTGCGAATCTCGAGTTCCGCGGAGAGCGGCGCGGGCAAGGTGTAGGTGGGCAAGGCAAGGACTTCAGTGGATGAAAAAATGCGCGCCGCATGTGGAGCGTATGCGGCCCTGTGCCCGCAATGGTAACGGATCGTCGGCGGGGAATCGTCGAACGATCTACAATCGTCGGCTGAACGCGCGCCTGTCCGCTGAACCGGGCGCGCCACCCAGGAGACGACATGCTTGATCTTTCTACGCTAGGAACCTTCGTTGCCGTTGTACTAGGGCTCTTTCTGATTCCCGGTCCGGCCGTGCTGCTGGTTTTGACCCGCACGGTGCATGGTGGGCGCAAGGCCGGCATACTCACCGGTCTCGGCATCGCCGTTGGCGATTTCATCCACACGCTAGCTGCATCGATTGGCCTGTCGGCCTTGCTGATGACGTCGGCACTCGCCTTCAATGCCGTGAAATTCGTCGGCGCCGCCTATCTCGTCTATCTTGGCATTCGCGCCTTGCGCGAAAAGCAGGCGAGCGCGCATGTGCCGGCAGTCGCGCCGGTGTCCGCTTCCAAGGCCTTCTTTCAGGCGATCCCTGCCGAAGTGTTGAATCCCAAGACCGCGCTGTTTTTCCTCGCGTTTTTGCCGCAGTTCGTTCGCCCCGAGCATGGTTCTTCGTTCCTGCAGTTCACGACGCTCGGACTGATCTTCGTCGGCATGAGCGCGCTTTATACAACGCTGATCGTGCTGACGATTCGTCCGTTGGGCAAACTCGTCAAGCGCCTGACATGGCTTAGCCGGTGGCAAAACAAGATTATCGGCGTGTTGTTCATTTCGCTCGGCCTGCGCGTCGCCACGCAAACGCGCTGACCCTGCGGCATTGACCCGGGCCGCGCACCGTTTTTCGTTCGAGTGCGCGGAAACACGCTGCGACACTCGAACTAGATATTCCGGCGCTGCCGCCTCAGGCGGCCTTCGCGCGCGTATTCCATCTGGCTCTCGGTGCGCACGGCGAGCTTTTCCTGTTCGGCGCGGCTCATCTGCCGCGTATCGTCGATATCACCCACACGCAGCACTTCCTGCGCGATCCGTATGCGTAACGTCATTAATGGTTCGCCGCGTTCGACCAGCGTGCGGTCGGCGGCGCGCGCCTGCTGGACGCCGCTGTCGATCAGGTTGCGCAACTCCAGCAGCGTGAGCCGCTGCCGTTGAATCTCAAGGATGAGGCGCTGGATGGCCTGCTCGTCGCGCGTGCGCCACCAGGCGCGCAGTTCGGCGAGCGTGGGAGGTTCGAAGGGAGGGAGGCGCATTGTTCAGACGAAAAGTACTGTATATATGTACAGTATATCCTGTCTTTTTACGGAACCGCGTAGCGCGCGTTGACCTGCTCGCAGCCCCTACAGCAGGGGGCGTTACAACGCTCGCTCAGGTGAGCGCGAGCATGATGGAGCTGGAGATCACGATGATGAAAAGACAGGCAGCGGTCAGTACGTCGTACGGATAATTCATGTCGAAACCATGACGTGTCGGGCGAATCAACGCATCATAGGCATAAACATTCCCCGTGACTGTCAAGCATTGCAAAGGCGCGGCGACCCTCGGCCGCCTGTGATCTGAACGGAAATCGAATAACGCGAGCGAACTCCTTCCGCCTAGCGTCCACGTCCCTTCGCTGCAGTTTTGCCCGTTGCCGGCACAGGTAACGCTCCCGCGTTGCCACATATCAACGCCACCCCCGCAACCGCCGTCGCCCGCAGCGACGCGCGCGAATCGCCTGCGCGGGCGCGTAACGCGAGGCTGTGCAAAATCGCCGATGCGATCTTTGCGAGAAGAGGCGGTTGCGCATCGGCGGCCAGTTCGCCTGCGGCCTGCGCCAGCTTGAAGCGTTTCTCGAAGGCCTTGTCGTAGGTGCGCAGTCCCTCGGCTAGCGCTGCGCGGACTTCGGCGTCATCCACCGCTTCGACCGCGGCCGTGCCGATCATGAAGCAGCCGAGCGGATCGCCGTCGGCGGGCAGGTACCACGCGAGCGCGCCGTCATAAACGCGCAGCAGGGCCTGCGGCAATGGCAGGTCTTCGCCGAGTGCATGAACCATCGCGAGCCGGCCGGCCTCGATATAACGTTCGAGCGTGGTCAGATACAACGCATGTTTGTCGCCGAATGCACCGTACAGACTCGGGCGGTTCATACCGGTCGCGGTGCTCAGTTGATCCAGCGAGGTGCCCGCATAGCCGCTGCGCCAGAACACGTCTCTTGCGTCGGCGAGCGCCTGGTCGGAATCATAGGCACGCGGACGGCCGCGCGGGCGAACTTCTTTTTTTGTACTGGTCTGCATAAAAATATGGCGGAAGTGATTTATATGCAATATAGTACAAAAACACCAACGACAGGGGATTCCCCATGGATCTGTACTTCTCGCCGCTCGCTTGTTCACTGGCCACCCGAATCGCGTTGTACGAGGCGGGGGCGCAGGCTGGGTTCATTCAGGTCGACACGAAGTCGAAACAGTTGTCGGACGGCTCGGACTTCTATCCGATCAGTCCGCTCGGACAGGTGCCGGTGCTGCGTACGGACGAAGGCTGGCTATTGACCGAAAACACGGCGATCCTGCCGTATGTGGCCGATCATTTTCCGGCCGCACGGCTCGCGCCTGCTGCGGGCACGGCACAGCGCGCGCGCTTGCAGCAATGGCTGGGTTTTATCAGTACGGAGTTGCACAAGGCGGTGTTCGTGCCGCTGCTGGATGCGCGCGCGCCCGAAGACGTGAAGCGCTATGCGCGCGACAAGGCCGCGTTGCGGCTAGGCGTTCTGCAGGATCATCTGGCGCAAAGCGAGTATCTGCTCGACGCGTTCAGCGTGGGCGACGCGTATCTGGTCACCGTGCTGAACTGGGCGTCGCATGGCGGCATCGATCTGTCGCAATGGCCGGCGGTGGCGGCTTACTACAAGCGGTTGATGCAGCGGCCGAGTGTCGCAAAAGCCGCAGGGGAAGAATTCGCCCTGTTTGAGGAAGAAATGGCGAAGCGCGCGAAAAACTGAGGGCAGGTTGCCGGCAACGGGATTAATCGTCGCCGTGCTGGCAGAAGCGGCGCCCCGGAATGTGCGACACAACCGCCTGGGCGATTTCGAGTGGGGTGCTTTCCGCGGGCACCACGCGGCGGCTCGATTCGGGGGTGTGCTTCATGGTCCATTCGACGAGTCTGTACGAGCGTCCCCAAGGGGGCTGCAAGGGATCCGAGACCTTGCACGAGTGGATCTGGCGCACCCATTCGTTGCCGGGCATCGCGCGCAAATGCTCGAATACCGTGTCTTCCACCATCGTTTGACTCCTTCTTCGCAGGCATGCTGTCCATCTATCGGCGCGTCGGCGACATCCCTTGAGAAAAAAAGCGCCGCCGATGTTCTGGCGGCTCAACAGGGGATGTTGGATGCCATAGTTACAGGTAAGAATTAAGCCAAACTTAAGATCACGCTCAAAATTCCCGCGCTTGATTCCTCTGCCTGATCGCCCCGTTAAAGCGCTGATTTGCGTACCTGGCGATCCAACCCTCAAGACCTCGCGGAATTGGCCGTTATTACAGCGGTTGGGGCCGCCGACCCCGCTTCGCCTCCGGGCCCGCATCAATAACGTGACGAATCTCGCTCAAACGCCGCTTTCAGACCGACTGCGCTCGCTCGTCGATACCGTGCAGCACAACGAGCGCACGCTGCGCCGCTTCCAGAACGTCGAGTTGAGGTTGATCGGCGCGCAGGATTTCGCGTCGTTTCTCGACACGCTGTTCAGCCATCTGCCGAAGGAGTTCTCGTTGGCGAGCGTGACATTGTGGCTCGACGACCGCGCGCCGATGCTGCTCGAACTGCTCGATCCGGGCGCTCTGGATGCGCTCGACCAGACCAATCTGAGAACGTCACGCGAAGGAGGGCTTGCGGCCCAAGGTTTGTGCGACGAGGGACGACCATGGCTGGGCAAGCTTGGCCAACTGGATGAAACGGTGCGCCGCGCATTCTTCGGCGACGCCGACACGCCGGCGAGCGCGATCTTGCTGCCGCTTGCCGCGGGCGACACTGTCAGCGGCTATCTATGCCTGTGCAGCGACGACCCGGCGCGTTTCGCTGAAGGCATGGCTACGGATATTCTGGAGCGCTTTGCGAGCATCGTCACGGCGAGTCTCGACAATGTCGCGCATCGCGAGCGGCTCAAGCAACTCGGTATGACCGATTCGCTGACCGGCCTCGCCAATCGCCGCTACTTCGATGAACGGCTGCGCGAGGAAATCATGCGTGCGGTCCGGTATGGCGTGCCGGTCGCGTGTCTTTTCATCGATATCGACAGCTTCAAGCGGATCAACGACACCTACGGCCATCAGACCGGCGACCGCGCGCTGGCGGCAGTGGCGGCGTGCGTGCGGCAGCAGGTGCGCTTGGGCGACACCGTGGCGCGCTACGGCGGCGAAGAGTTCACCGCGCTGCTGCAAGGCGATCGGGCCGATGCGCTGACGGTCGCCGAGCGCGTGCGGCTGGCTGTCGAAAGGCTGGATTTGCAGGACGACCATGGCGAGCGCATCGCGTTGACCGTGTCGATCGGCGTGGCGGCGCGCACGATTACGGGTGCGCCTGCCGACGCGCCCGCGCTCGGCCACGCGATGATGGAAGAAGCCGATCGGGCGATGTACCAGGCCAAACGCAATGGCCGTAACCGCATCGAGGCCTTGGCGAAAACGGGCAGCGATAACGCGCCACGCTAACCGTCGCTGCTGGAACGGCGCGGCGCGATTCACGGCGTAGCGGATCCTCACGCGTCCGGCGGCACCCCCAGCAATTGCAGCGCTCCACCCGTTACCGCGCCGAACACCGGCCCGGCCACCGTCCCACCATAAAACGCCTTGCCGGCCGGGTCGTCGATCATCACGGCGACGATCAGCCGCGGGTCGCTCATCGGCGCCATGCCGACAAACAGCGCGCGGTAACGGTTTTTCGCGTAAGTCGCGCCGACCTGCTTACGCGCCGTGCCGGTTTTGCCGCCGATCCGGTAGCCTTCCACCGCCGCAGCGCGCCCTGTGCCGCCAGCGCCGGTGGCCATTTCAAGCATCGAACGGATCGCGCGCGCGGTGGCGGGCGTTGTGACTGCATGGCCCTTATCCATGGCCTGCGTCGCGCTACTCGCGCTCGCGGTCCCGTCCGCGTTTTTGTCTGTCCGCAACAGACTCACGTGATGCATGGTGCCGTCGCCGGCATAGGCGGTATAGACCTGCGCGATCTGCAGTAGCGAAGTGGACAGGCCGTAGCCATACGCCATGGTCGCCTGTTCGATCGGACGCCAGCGTTTGTACGGACGCACCTTGCCCGACGCGACGCCCGGAAAGGTCAGCTCGGGCCTCAACCCAAGCCCGTACTCCTGATACTTGTTCCAGATCTTTTCAGCGGGTAGATTCAGGGCGAGCTTGGCGAGCGCGATATTGCTCGACTTCTGCACGGCTTCGGCGACGGTCATCGCGCCGTGATTCGACGTGTCGTGAATCACTGCCGGGCCGATCTTGTACCACCCCGGTGCGGTATCGATGATGCTTTGCGGCCGCACCTTGCCCTCGTCGATCGACAGCGCGACGACGACCGGCTTGATCGTCGAGCCCGGCTCGAAGGTGTCGACGACCGCGCGATTGCGCAGTTGCCGCCCGGTGAGCCGCGCGCGGTCGTTCGGATCGAAGCTCGGATAGTTGGCGAGCGCGAGAATCTCGCCGTTGCGCGCATCGAGCACGACCACGCTGCCGGCCTCGGCGTGATGTTTGGCGATGGCGTCCTTGAGTTGCGCGTAGGCGAGTTGCTGGATGCGCCGGTCGATCGTCAGGTGGATGGTGTCGCCGTTCTGCGCGGGCACGAGCGGCCGGGTCTCGGACACCACCCGGCCCAGGCGGTCGCGAATCACTTCGCGTTGGCCCGGCACGCCGAGCAGTTGCTCGTTGGCGGCGAGCTCGACGCCTTCCTGGCCGTTGTCCTCGATATCCGTGAAGCCGACCACGTGCGCCGCCGATTCGCCTTCGGGATAAAAGCGCTTTGAATCCGCGATCTGCGTGATGCCGGCGAGACCCAGTTTGTTGAGATGATCGGCGGTGTCGGCATCCACCTGGCGCTTGAGCAGCACGAAGGTTTTGTCGCCGTTCAGACGCCGGCGCAGTTCCGCCAGCGGCAGGTCGAGCAGCTTCGAAAGCGGCGCGAACGAGGCTTCGTCGAGCAGCTTGGGCGAGGCCCAGATCTCGTAGGTCGCGAGGCTGACGGCGAGCATCGAGCCGTTACGGTCGACGATTCGCCCACGCGTTGCGTCGAGTTCGAGCGTGCGCTGATAGCGCTTTTGCCCCTGATCGACGTAGAAGTCCTGATTGACCACCTGCACCCAGAACGCGCGCGCCGCCAGCGACGCGAACGCGCCGAACACCAGCAGGACGACAAGTTTCGAACGCCACATGGGCAGGCGCGCGGCCAGCAACTGGTTCTTCGCGACGGGCGCGTACGGATCGTGCGACTGCGATTTCTTCTTTTGGATCATGGGTGCGGATAACGAACAGCAGTGCGAAGGCGAGAAACCGGCGACGCCGGTGGCCCGTTGCGCGTGACTGTCGAGCGTGCTCCTCGAGCGAAAGCCACACGCGCGTGGCGTGCAGCGGGATTAGCCTGCGCCGCCGGAATCGGCGGCGGTGAATACCTTGAATTGCCAACGAAACCGCACGGCCAGCATGCGCACTGCGAAACCGACTGCCAGCACCACGATGGAAGCCTGCGCCGGCGCCACGTCGCAGGCTTGTAGTGCGACGTACAGCGCGCCTGCGCCGAGTGCGATGCTGGCGTACAACTCCTCACGCAACACGAGCGGCATCTGGTTGCACAGCAGGTCGCGCAGCATGCCGCCGCACACGCCGGTAATCGCGCCGGCCAGCACGACGATCGCCGGGCTCACGTCCAGCGTCGCGGCGACGTCGCAACCGATAACCGTGAACGCGATCAGGCCGATCGCGTCGACCGTGACGAACAGCCGTTGCCAGTTGCGCAGCCATTTGGCACTGGCCGCGGCAACCGACGCTGCCCCGATTGTAATCAGAACGTAATCTGGATGCGAGATCCATGTAAGGGGATAGTGGCCGAGCAGCACGTCGCGCACCGTGCCGCCGCCGAGCGCGGTGACGGTGCCGACGAGGCACAGGCCGAAGCGGTCCATGCCGCGGCGCATGCCCATCAATGCGCCGGACATGGCTTCGGCGACGATCGCAACGAGGTAGAGGAGGTGGAGCAACATGACGGCGAGCCTTGGTGGGACGGCGCTCGCGAGAGGGGAGGCCCACATGGGAGCTTGCCGCGAGGCGCGCGTTGAAAAAGCGGCCATTATCGGAAGCGGCGGGTCATGATGAAAATGCCTTAAGCCGAATTCGGCGATGCCAAATTCGGCTTAACCTGGTTGCGGGATCGGGCGGGGTAAGCGTTCGTTGAACGGGGCGCCGTCGCAGACACGGGCATAGCCGTAGCCGCGAGACGAAGCCGGCGCATGCACAGGCGCAAACGCAGGCGGCCACAAAAAAGCCGCGTGGACTTGAAAATCCGCGCGGCTGGCTCGTTCGATTAATGCGTCGACTCCGACGCGGCGTGTTAAAGAGGCGCTCTCTGCCTGTTGAGCGCCTTCTTTTTGTGCGCCTCTTTTCTGCTCGTGTCCCGCTGCCTGAAAAGAGCCGGCGGCCTCAGGCCGGCAAAGCGAAGCTCGAGATTGCCTCGCGCAACACACCCACCTGATCCTTCAGCGAATGGGCCGCGGCGGCGGCTTCTTCGACCAGCGCGGCATTTTGCTGCGTAACCTGATCCATTTCGCCGACTGCGCGATTGACCTGTTCGATGCCCGCGCTCTGTTCGCGCGACGCGTTGCTGATTTCCTCGAGGATTTCGTTCACGCGGCGCACCGACTGCACGATCTCGCCCATGGTCGAACCGGCGTTAGCGACCAGCGACGCACCCGCTTCGACGGTATGGGTGGACGTTTCGATCAACGCCTTGATTTCCTTCGCGGCCGTGGCCGAGCGCTGCGCGAGGCTGCGCACTTCCGCGGCGACCACAGCGAAACCGCGACCCTGTTCGCCCGCGCGAGCCGCTTCAACCGCGGCGTTAAGCGCGAGGATGTTGGTCTGGAACGCGATGCCGTCGATCACGCCGATGATGTCGCCGATCTGCCGCGAGCTGCTGGTGATTTCGCCCATCGTGCGGACCACGTCGTCGACGACGCGGCTGCCGCGCGTGGCCACATCCGCCGCCTGACCGGCGAGTTGTGCCGCTTGCAGGGCGCTGTCCGCGTTCTGCTTCACGTTGACCGTCATCTGATCCATGCTCGACGCCGTTTCGACGAGCGCCGCAGCCTGTTCCTCGGTGCGTTGCGACAGATCCGTGTTGCCGGCGGCGATTTCGGTTGCGCCGATATTGATGTTGTCGGTACCGAGACGCACGCGCGAAACTGTATCGACGAGACCGGCCTGCATGGTGTGGAGCGCGTGCAACAGACTGCCGCCGGTGTCGTTCGCTTGCAGCGGCACGCGCGTGGAGAGGTTGCCGCTCGCCATCAGTTGAGCCGCTTCGACCGCGACTTCGAGGTCGCCGCCGAGCGTGCGGCGGATGCTTCGCAACACCAGCAGCATGACGGTTGTGGCGATCGCGCCGAGCGTCAGGGTGATGACGAGCCAGCGCAGCAGGTTGGTGTAGAACGCGCGCTGCACGTCGTCCATGTACATGCCGGTGACGAGATACCAGTCCCACGGCTCGAAGTGGCGCGAGAAGCTGGTTTTCGCCACGGGTTTGTCGCTGCCGGGTTTGGCCCAGAGATAGTCGACATAGCCACCGCCCTCGTGATTGCCTGCGGTGACGATATCCGTGAACAGATGATTACCGGCCGGATCGGTGAATTGCGCCATGTTCTTGCCGACCAGTTCCGGCTTGATCGGGTGCATCAGCATGACCGATTGCGAGTTGTTGACGGAGATATAGCCGTCCTTGCCGTAGCGCATGGCGGCGATCGTTTCGAGCGCCTGCTTTTTGGCTTCGTCTTCGGTGATCGTGTGCTGCTGGGCGAAGGTGTAGTAGCGGTTGACGATGTGATTGGCCTGGTCGATCAGCGCGACGAGTTGATCGCGGCGATCCGAGATCATCGAGGCGCGGTTTTGCCATGCGCCGAAGCCGCCGATCAGGATCAGGCCGGTCCAGAGGACCGCGATCATTGAGGCTAGTTTTTTGTTCAGAGTCATAGCAATGGGCTTTTTGCTTTCGCTTTTGCTTTCGCTTTCGCGAGGTGGTCGGTCAGGGTGGGCACTTCGCTTTTCGCTCTTTGCTTTTTCGCTTGCAGCGAGTGGCTTGTTGCTGACTGTGTTTACGGCTTGTTTTGCTTTGCTCCGCAGGGGAGGGGAAACCCGTTGTTTTTTGTCTGACTATATGGGGGTTTTGGGTTTTTTTGCCTGCGCGGCGCTTTTGTCAGTGTTCTTGGGGCGTTGGCCTTTCCTTGATTTGCTAGTGGTCTATTAGCGTTGCCCCTGTGCGGGGCGGCACCTACTTCTCTTTGCCGGCTGCAAAGAGAAGTAGGCAAGAGAAAGCAGCTCAAACCGCTACTGCTAAGTGGGCACCGTGGTTTGCTGCGGGTAGTGGTGCATCTGGAATCTGTGTTCGTGCCCCTGCATAGGCTTGTGACAAGGGCGTCATACTTCCGGCGGCGCTGCGCGCGCCGACGAGTACTTCTTAAAACCACCCGCTACGTTTTGGTGCCTCGTCTCGCCACCGGGCCGTGGCCCATCATTGCTCCACCTCCGCCTCCGCGATTGTGATTGGAACTGCAACTGTGATTGTCACTACGGCATCGCGAAACTTGATTCGAGGCGGGTTTCGCCTATGAGTGCTGTGGCGCTTCGCCGAGGCGAAGCCGACGGCCCCCACCGCGCCTAACCGAAGCCCCCGGTTTCCCATGCATACCCGTCCGCGACGCACGTAGTGCGGAGTGGGAGCTGATGACACCTTTGTCACTAACGCGGAATGTGCGAGAACACGGATTCCAGATGCACCACTACCCGCAGCAGACCACGGTGCCCACTTAGCATGAGCGGTTTAAGCCGCTTTCTTTTGCCTACTTTTCTTTGCGGCATGCAAAGAAAAGTAGGTGCCGCCCCGCACAGGGGCAACGCTAATAAACCACTACCAATTCAAGGAAAGGCCAACGCCATAAGAACACGGACAAAAGCGCTGCCCCGCGCAGGGGCAAACGCTAATAGCCAAATAACTTAATTAATAAAGGATCAGAATAAGCAAAGACAATATAAAAAATCAAAATAAAAATCAAATAAGAAAAACAAAAAAACCACCCCAAACCCCAAGCCCCGCAGGGCCAAATCACATTCCTCCACATAACGCCAAAAAAATCCAAACCCAATCACCACTGCATGAAATACAAAAAACAACACATTTCCCCACTTAACAGCAACATCAAAAAACCCCAATACCACTTCAACGCCGAATAAAAACGATTTCAGCTATAGTCGCCATTTTCCAGCACCAGCCGGGCAAAAAAGAGCCCCAATAAGCCCGCCAACAGGAGTCAAAAAAATGAACGCCCGCGAACCCGCTTTCATCTCCGCTTCGCGCAGCGCACGCCTGCGCCAGATGCTCATCAGCAACGAACTCGAATTCATGATGGAGGCCCACAACGGTCTCTCCGCCCGTATCGTCCGCGAAGCCGGCTTCAAGGCGATCTGGGGTTCGGGTCTCGCGATCTCCGCCCAATTCGGCGTGCGCGACAACAACGAAGCCAGTTGGACGCAAGTCGTCGACAACCTCGAATTCATGGCCGACGCCAGTGATCTGCCCATCCTCCTCGATGGCGACACCGGCTACGGTAACTTCAACAACGTGCGACGTCTCGTGCGCAAGCTCGAACAACGCGGCATCGCCGGCGTCTGCATCGAAGACAAACAATTCCCGAAAACGAATAGCTTCATCAACGGCGAAGCGCAGCCGCTCGCCGATATGGACGAGTTCTGCGGCAAGATCAAAGCCGGTAAAGACTCGCAGTCGGATGAAAATTTCTCGATCGTCGCGCGCGTCGAAGCACTCATCGCCGGCTGGGGGATGGACGAGGCACTGCGTCGTGCGGAAGCCTATCGGCAAGCAGGCGCCGATGCGATCCTGATTCACAGCAAGCTCTCGCGTCCCGATGAAATCCTCGAGTTCGCGCGCGAGTGGGCCGGCCGCGGGCCGCTCGTCATCGTGCCGACCAAGTACTACAGCACGCCCACCGAAGTGTTCCGCGAAGCCGGCATCAGCACGGTCATCTGGGCGAATCATCTGATCCGCGCGGCGACCTCGGCCATGCAAGCCGTCGCCAAGGAAATTCACTCGAGCGAAACGCTCGTCAACGTCGAAGACAGCATCGCGGCCGTCAACGAAATCTTCCGTCTGCAAGACGCCGACGAATACTCGGAAGCCGAAGATCGCTATCTGTCGAGCGGACGCTCGGCGGGCTCCGCCATCGTGCTCGCGGCGAGCCGCGGCAAGGGCCTCGAAGCCGTCACCGAAGATCGTCCGAAAGTCATGCTGCCGATCGCGGGCAAGCCGCTGTTGCGCTGGCTCATCGATGCGTTCAAGAAGCAGAGCGTCAACGACATCACCGTGGTCGGCGGTTATCGCGCCGATGCGATCGATACGGCCGGCATCAAGCTGGTCGTCAACGAACGTCACGCGCAAACCGGCGAACTGGCGTCGCTCGCCTGCGCAGTCGACAAGCTCGCGGGCGATACGGTCATCTCCTACGGCGATCTGCTGTTCCGCAGCTACATTCTGCGCGACCTGGTCGAGAGCGAAGCCGCGTTCAGCGTGGTGGTCGATTCGTCATTGACCGATGCGGAAAACGCCAGCGTGCGCGACTTCGCATGGTGCTCGGCAGCCGACGATCGCGGGCTGTTCGGCAACAAGGTCACGCTGCGTCATGTGTCGAGCGGGCAGGAGGCCTCGTCGGCCATCGCTTCGCAAACGCCGCATGGCCGCTGGGTCGGTCTGCTGAATGTACGCGGCGAAGGACGTGAGCGTTTGCAAGCGGTACTCGGCAAACTGCAGGCGCGTCCGGATTTCGATTCGCTCGATATGCCCGCGCTGCTGAACGCGCTGATCGAAGCGGGTGAATCGATCGAAGTGCAATACGTGCACGGCCACTGGCGCGGTGTGAACGATCTGGAAGATTTCCGTCGTGCCGGCGATTTCGCGCATGCACAAGCGCCGTTCGCGGCGGCGGCCGACAACCGCAAGGGCGCAGCCAGCGGAGCCGCGCAATGATCGAGGCAGCACAGTTCGTCGAGGCGGCGCGTGAACGCGGCTTCGATTGGTATGCAGGTGTACCGTGCTCGTATCTGACGCCGTTCATCAACTACGTGTTGCAGGATGAGTCGCTGCATTACGTCTCGGCCGCCAATGAAGGCGATGCGGTCGCGTTGATCGCGGGCGTCACGCTCGGCGCGCAGAACGGCCGGCGCGGCATCACGATGATGCAGAACTCTGGCCTCGGCAATGCCGTGAGTCCGTTGACCTCGCTCACGTGGACCTTCCGTCTGCCGCAGTTGCTGATCGTGACGTGGCGCGGGCAACCCGGCGTCGCGGACGAACCGCAGCACGCGCTGATGGGCCCGGTCACGCCCGCGATGCTCGATACGATGGAGATTCCGTGGGAGACTTTCCCGACCGAAGCCGACGCGATCGGCCCGGCGCTGGATCGCGCGATTGCTCATATGGATGAAACCGGCCGGCCGTACGCGCTCGTGATGCAAAAAGGCAGCGTGGCGCCGTACGAGTTGAAAGAAGGCGCCGCCAGCGCTCGCCGCGTGCCGGTCGCGCCGCGTTCGCAATTCAGGAACGTCGCGGCGAGTGAATTGGCTTCGCGTCACGACGCGCTGCAGAAAGTCATCGCGCACACGCCGCTCGAATCGACGGTGGTGCTCGCGTCGACCGGTTTTTGCGGCCGCGAGCTCTATGCCATCGACGACCGTCCCAACCAGTTGTACATGGTCGGCTCGATGGGTTGCGTGACGCCGTTCGCGCTGGGTCTGGCGCTTGTGCGTCCGGATCTGCACGTGATCGCGCTCGACGGCGACGGCGCCGCGCTGATGCGCATGGGCGCGTTCGCGACGCTCGGCGCGTACGGCCCGTCGAATCTCACGCACGTGCTGCTCGATAACGGCGCGCACGACTCGACCGGCGGCCAGGCGACGGTGTCGTCGCAAGTCTCGTTTGCGGGTGTGGCCGCGGCTTGCGGTTACGCGTCGGCGGTCGAAAGCGACGACGTCAACGTGATCGACGAGCTGTTCGAAACCGCGCCGTCGCCTCATGGTCCGCGCTTCGCACGACTGGCGATTCGCCGCGGTACGCCCGATGGCCTGCCGCGTCCCACTATCACCCCGCCCGATGTGAAGACGCGCCTTATGCGCCACATCGGCGCCGCTTAAGGAGTGCGCTCGATGCTGCTGCTCAATCCCGGCCCGGTGACGCTCACCGAACGCGTCCGCAACAGCCTGTTGCAAACGGATCTGTGCCACCGTGAAAGCGAGTTTTTCGATTTGCAGGAAGAGGCGCGCACGCGTCTGGTCGATCTATACGATCTCGACGCAAGCGAATGGCAAGCGGTCTTGATGACCGGTTCCGGCACGGCCGCCGTTGAAAGCATGACCGCCGCGCTGGTGCCGCAAAACGGCAAGCTGCTGGTCGTGGAAAACGGCGTGTACGGCGAGCGTATTTCGCAGATCGCCACGCAATACGGCATCGCGCACGAGTCGCTGAAACACGACTGGATGCAGGCGCCGGATCTTGCGAAGATCGCCGAACGCCTCGACGCGGACAAAGCGTTCACCCACGTCGCCGTGATTCATCACGAAACGACGACCGGCCGTCTGAACGATCTGCAGGCGCTCGGCGCGCTGTGCCGCGAACGCGGTCTGCGTCTGCTGGTGGATGGCGTCAGCAGCTTCGGCGCTGAAGCGATCAATTTCGCCGACGCCAGTCTCGACGCCGTTGCGGCGACCGCGAACAAGTGCCTGCATGGCGTGCCGGGCGCGTCGTTCGTGCTGGTGCGGCGCGCGGCGCTCGCGCAGGCGGCGAGTCGCACCTACTACCTGGACCTCGGGCGCCTCGCGCGTTTGCAGGATCAGCGCAATACGCCGTTCACGCCGTCGGTCCATGCGTATTACGCGCTGGTCGAAGCGCTGCGCGAACTCGCCGACGAAGGCGGCTGGCAAGCGCGCCACGCGCGTTACGCGGCGCTCGCCGAGCAGGCTCGCGCGGGCCTGGCGGAGCGGGGCATCGGCAGCGTGTTGCCGCCGGAGCAGTCGTCGGTGGTGCTGCGCGCGTATCGTTTGCCGGACGGCGTGGCGTATCCGCAACTGCACGACGCGCTGAAGGCACGCGGCTTCGTCATTTATGCCGGTCAAGGCGGGTTGTCGGCCGAACTGTTCCGCATCTCGACGATGGGCAACATCCACGCCGCCGACATCGACCGTCTGCTGCAAGGTTTTAGCGAGCTGACGCGCTAAAGCACGCGATCAGTCGCGCGTGCTGTCATGGTCCGGTAGTGATCCGGTAATACGCGCGCAGTGCCGTCACACCGGGTCTTTGTCCGGCGGCCCATCGGGCCGCTGGGGCTCCTCGGCGTGATGACCCGGCGACGGCGGGACGAGCGGATCGGCTTCCGGGTCCCGGTTCGGATCGGCGTTCGGGTCGGGAATCGGGCTGGTATGCATGTCGTAGCTCATTGCATCACCTTTGAGTTGAGAGGCGAACGGAAAGCGGGGGCGGTACGGCCGCTGGCGGTCGAACTCACCTGCACGCCGGCCGTTTCCTTCTAGCGTAGGCGATCCAGCACGCCGCGCACCCCTTACTTTTTCCTGCGGCGCCCCACGCTCAATTGCCAGTAGTGTTCGGTCGCGAAAACGTCGTCGTAATTGCCTGCGCCGAAGGCGCGTAGCTGGCTTGCGTAAGCGTTCACCGCTTCGCGTTTGAGCTGCGTGCGGCGCGGAAGATCAATCGTGTGGCCGACGCTCGGATAGGCCGGCGTCGCGACGATGCCGCGTTGCGCGAGGTCGGCGAGCCGCGCCTGCACGACGCCGGGCGTGCGGCGGTGGATCGCGTCCTCATAGGCAAACCACGTGAGATGCGACAGGCGCGGCAGGATTTCGCAGCAGGCTTCGAATACCAGCACATGATCGTCATGATGCAGGCCGAGCGGCATGAGCAGCGTGTTCGCGGTCGTGCGGTAGATGGTCTCTTCAAGCACGGCCGCCAATTTGCTGATCGACGGCGAGTCCATGTATTGGCTGCCGCGAAACGGCATGCGTAGCGGAATCGCGTCGAGCACTTCCAGCGCGAGGTTGTCTTCGAGCGTGCGGGCGTGGACGGCCTGATGGGCGCTCGCAAAACCCGATTTTTGATCCCATTCGGTATGCATTTCGTGCTCGGGCGAGGCGGCGAACACCGTGCAGACCGCGGCGTCAGGATGGGCGGCGAGTAATGCGCCGCAACTGAAGACGGCGTCGTCGAAATGGGGTGAGACGATGAAAAGGCGTGGACTGGTTTCGCTCATGGGACATGGGGTAGTTTCGAAACGCGCGGGCCGCATTCGAAGCTTCGATATTACGCGCGACAAACTTGCTGGATTGGCGGCGTCACATCAGCTTAGGCGGAATCGGCGCGGTTTGTGTAACCGGTGTGATCGACGCAAACTGCATGCCTGGGCGGGCCGGTTCTGCTGTGGGTTCCCGCAGAGGCTCACCGTTGTGCATCTAGCCTATCCCGAACATGCTCACCTTTAACGGGCGCGCTGTTTCCCGCCAGCGCCGCCGCGCGGCTGAACGCCGCCGCGATGGTCGCCACGATGTCGTCGCGCAACGTGGCGTCGGCCATTCCTAGTGCATACGACGGATGCCAGGTCGGCACGATCAGGCGGCCGCCGTGAGCGATGGTTTGCCCGAGGTATTCGGACAGATTGACGTGCGGGCCGGTCAGTGTTTGCAACGCCGTCGCGCCGAGTGCGACGATGACGCGTGGCGCGACCCGCGCCAGTTCTTTTTCCAGCCAGTACTGGCAAGCCTCGATTTCGCGCCACACGGGCGTGCGATGGACGCGCTGCTGGTCGAGCGTTTCCCATTTGTAATGCTTGATGGCATACGTCAGATACAGCGCCTCGCGCTCCAGCCCGGCGCGCGCCAGCACGGTGTCCAGCAGTTGACCGGCCGGCCCGGTGAAGGGCTCGCCGTGCTGGTTCTCGTGTTCGCCCGGCTGCTCGCCGATCACCATGATCGCGGCAGACGCGGGCCCGGCGCCCGCAACCGCCTGTTTCGCGTTGCGCCACAACGCGCAGCGCCGGCAGGTGGCGAGCGGGCCAGTGGGTTCCCGCAAGGGGGGCGTCACGGCCGAATACTCGATCGGCGGCATGGGCGGAACGGTGACGGCCGCGCTTTGCGCGCCGAGACGGCTGCGTTCGCGCGCGAGGTGTGCGGGCAGCGGTGGACCCGCGGGCGGCCTTCTCCAGTAGCGCAGCGGCACCGGCGACGGCTGGGCATTGAAGGCATGGCAGTAGTACGCGAGCCAGAGCGCTTCCGTGGGGGTGCTGGTGATGGCTTCGCCGGTCATGACGTTGGCCGCTAATACCGGCGCGGCTTGCTCGCACTCCGCCACCAGTGGCCGGTCGATGCGCAGCAGCATGCCGTTCCAGAACACCGCGCCGTGCGGCGTGGCCAGCATCCACGTGGAATTGCCCGTGCGTTTGGCGAACCGCTCGGCGGCACGCTCCAGCAAGTCGTGATGCGGCTCGTACCAGCCGACGAATTCGGGCGGCTCCATCGACGGATCACGCCGTCTGAACAAGGTGAGTGTCAGCAGATCCTCGGTTTCGCGCTCGATAGTCCGGATGCGTCGATCCAGCAGCGCGCCGTCGGGGTCGTCGAGATCGAGAACGTTGCGCTCGCCGCGCGTCCAGCGCCATAGGACGCGGTACAGCAGCGCCCAACGGTCCGGCGCACGGAAGCACGCCGCCGTTTTCAGCCAGGAGAGCAGTTCGCGGGGAATCGCAGGCGCGGCGAGGACTGGGGCAGGGCTGGCGGCGATTCCTGTCTCGGAGGCGCCTGCCGTGGCGAAGGCGGACTCAGTAGCCAGCACGCCCGGCGCGCCGGCTTTACCTTCAGACTCAACCCACTCGATCTGCGAGGGCTCGACACCTTGCTGCAACAGCACCCGCGCGGCGCGCCGCCATATGGCGAAAGACGGTTCGATCGAAATGCGTTTCATGCCGACGCGCCGTGGATGCGCGCATGGAGATGCGCGTACCTATGCGGCCAAAATACTGTATGGATATACAGTATGCGCTAAAACGCCGGCCTGGATCAAGTCGGCCGGATCAAGCCGATGCAACGGGCGCGCATTATTGCAGCAGGGGAAGAGACATGTCCGCAAGCAGACAGACAGGTATTGCGCGTTACGCGGCACATCACCAGGGAACGACCCTTCCGAGGTAGTCAAGGTAATGCAGGCCGGCGCGCCCTTCATAAGCCTCGATCGTATTGACCAGGTTCGGAATGCTTTCCTCGATGGTCAAGCGCGCCGTAGGACCGCCCATGTCTGTCTGGACCCATCCAGGCGCCATCAGCAGGAGGCTGCGCGGATACTCGGCGCTGCGCGCCGCGAAGGTCCGCATGAACATATTCAGTGCGGCCTTGCTCCCCCGGTAGACTTCGTAATTCGCGTTGGTGGCATTCGTGATGCTGCCTTGCCCCGAAGACATGACACCGATCGTTCCAGTCGGCGGGACGAGATCCTGAAACGCGTCAATGACTCTCATCGGACTCAGCGAGTTCGTTACCATCACTCGCACAAATTCCTCGGTCGAGACGTCCGCGATCGTTTCACCACCATCGTTTACGACGCCTGCGTTCACAAAGAGCACATCGATACGCCGATCTGCAAGGCGGGCGCGCAACGCTGCGATCTGTTCCGGAATCGTGATATCGACCGTTTCTACCTCGAGCGCGCCAGCGGAGGCTTCCGCGACCTGCCGAAGTTTGTCGGTCGATCCAGTTCGCACGGTGGCGATGACCTGATAGCCGCGCTTCAAATACTGCTCGATCATCGCAAACCCAAGGCCGCGGGAGGCGCCGATCAGGAGGACAGTTTTCTGCGAACGTGTGTTTTGCATTGGCATTCCCGGTAAACGAAGCCGCTCCCGAACCTGAACGTAACTAGAGCGATCCTCTTAGGTAAATCGTTCAAACCAATATAGCGATACGCAGGGAATGGCGGAAGCTGCGCTGAATGCAACTAATATCTGCATCAGACGCCCTATCTCATCTCTGCTGACTACGATTAAAAATGCCTGAACCGGACCTCAATCTGCTTTTCGCGCTCGATGCGTTGCTTGCCGAGAAAAACGTGACGCGCGCTGCCCGGTCGTTGCATTTGAGTGCGTCGGCAATGAGTCGCACGCTGACTCGCCTTCGTGCCGCGACCGGCGATCCATTGTGGCATCCTCGTTTGGAGAATGACCCGGTTCATCGTTGGCTTCGGCAGCTCGTTCTCAGAATGTGCCGTCAGCAGGTGTCACAAGGCATGTGATCAGCCTGGACGTTCGGTCCCACCCACTCAATTCCCGCGCCGGTTTGTCCACGGCACTGTCGCGCTCGAGCTAAACGTTGCGCAGATCTTCCGGCGTATCCACGTCGCGCAGAATCCCGGGATCGTCGACATCCAGCCGCATTACTCGCTGCGAGGTCAACAGCGCGCGTGCGCCGGTGTCGCCGTCGAGTGCGATCAATGCGTCCCGATGCTCGATGCCGAAGCCGACCGGATGGCCGCGCTGGCCCTGATAAAACGGCGCGACGATCGAAGCGCCGCTGTCGAGTGCACGGGCCACTTCTTCGATCGTCGGGGTGGCGATGCGCGGCATATCGGCAAGCGCGACGATCCAGCCCTCGGCGTCGTCGCTGGCTTCGATGCCGGCGGCGAGGCTTGCGCCCATGCCACGATTGGCGCTCTCGGCGAACACCACGTCGCAGCCGGCGTCGTTCAGCAGGCGCGCGAGGGCGTCCGAGCCCGGCCGCACCACGGCCAGCACACGTGAGACAACCCGTAGCAGCCGGTGCGCCGCTTCGTGCGCGACGGGCGTGCCGTCGGGCATCTGCGCGAGCAGCTTGTTGTGCAGGCCGTCCGGGTCGAAGCGGGAGCCGAAGCCGGCGGCGAGCAACACGCCAGTAGCGAGCGAGGCGTAGGCCATGGGCGGGCACCGATAGGAAGGACGTGCCCGATTGTGCGATGCAACGCATCGGCAGGCAAGCGCCAATGCATGGGCCGATGTGTGCCGTCATGCGCGGTAGTGCCCGTACAATGAGCCGCTTACCTCACATCAAAGCGAATCTTCATCGCCATGAAGCGACTCGACGACAATGCCGCGCTGATCCTGATCGACCTTCAAAAGGGCATTCAGTTTCCGAAGCTTGGCCGCCGCAACAATCCCGACGCCGAACACCATCTCGCGGCCTTGCTCGCCCATTGGCGCGACACCGCGAGGCCTGTCGTGCACGTGCGCCACATTTCCCGTGAGCCGGACTCGGTATTCTGGCCGGGGCAAAGCGGCGTCGAGTTTCAGACGGCCTTCGAGCCGCGCGATAGCGAGCATGTCGTCGAAAAAAACGTGCCGGATGCGTTCGTCGCGAGCGGGCTCGAACGCTGGTTGCGCGCACGGCAGATCGCTCAAGTGGCGATCGCGGGCGTGATCACGAACAATTCTGTCGAAGCTACCGCGCGTACGGCCGGTAACCTCGGCTTCACCACGCTGGTGGCGAGCGACGCAGCCTTTACGTTCGACATGCGCGATCTGAACGGCCGCTTGTGGGCGGCCGAGGATATTCACGCGCTGTCGCTCGCAAATCTCGCGATGGACTATGCGCAGATCGCGACCACCGCCGAGATCGTCGGCTGCGCGTCACGCATTTAGCACGCCCTCAGCGATTCGGTCCACGCATGCGGCGCAACCGTACCGCGTGCGTGGCGGTTCTTATCCACTGCCACGTACCCGCCTCACACCTGCATCGTCCCCATCACCTTGTCGAGCGTCACCGGCAGATCGCGCACGCGCACGCCGGTCGCGTGATACACCGCATTCGCGATGGCCGCCGGCACGCCGGTGATGCCGATCTCGCCGATGCCGCGCACGCCGAGCGAGTTGACGTACGGATCAGGCCGATCGATAAACGCAATGTCGAGCGAACCGATGTCGGCATTCACCGGCACGTGGTACTCGGCGAGATTCGCGTTGGTGAAGCGGCCATAGCGCGTGTCGAGCGAGGTCTCCTCCTGGAGCGCCGCTCCCACGCCCCACACGATGCCGCCCAGCATCTGGCTGCGCGCGGTTTTCTGGTTCAGCACGCGCCCCACGTCATAGACGCCGACCACGCGCGCCACGCGAATCGTGCCGAGGTCCGCATCGACATGGACTTCGGCAAAGACTGCGCCAAACGAGTGAAGCGAGTACTTCTGCCGTTCATCGCCGGGTTTGGCCGTCGCGGTGGCTTCGATCGGTTTGCCGCCTGAGCGCGCGATGATTGCCGCCGCCGGATCGCGCTTCGCCGGTTGTGAGCGGCTCATGACCCAACCGTTTTCCACCGTGATGTCGTCGGGCGCGATGCCGTGCACCGGCGAGGCTTCGTCGGCGAGCGCCAAGGCGATCAACTGGCTGCGCGCCTGGCTTGCGGCTTCGCGCACGGCGGGCGAAACGCTCGCCGCCGATTGCGAGCCGCCCGATCCCGGCGCTCTCGGCAGCGACGAATCGCCGAGCGCGAAGTGGATGTTTTCCGGCGCGAAGCCAAGTGCGTCGGCGGCCACTTGGGTCATCACCGTATAGGTGCCGGTGCCGAGGTCCTGGGTGCCGGAGGCGACCATGGCGCTGCCGTCCGGCAGAATCCGTGCGATGGCTGCGGCTTCGCTGCGGTTGGCCGGATAGGTGGCCGTTGCCATGCCCATGCCGATCAGCGTGTTGCCGTTGCGCATCGAGCGTGGAGCGGCGGTGCGCCGCGACCACCCGAATTTCTGCGCGCCGATCTGATAGCACTCGCGCAAGGACTTGCCTGACCACGGCTTGTTTTCCTGCGGATCGGCATCGGCGTAATTCTTCAGGCGCAGCGCTAGCGGGTCCATCTTCAACGCTACAGCGAGTTCGTCCATCGCCGATTCGAGCGCGAACGAGCCAGTTGTCTCTCCGGGCGCGCGCATGAAAGTCGGCGTGCCGAGATTCATCGGCACGATCCGGTGCGTCGTGATCTGATTGGGCACCGCGTACAACATGCGCGTGACCATGCAGCAGGTCTCGGTCCAGTCTTCGAACATCGACGTGTTCGAAACACTGTCATGGCGCATCGCGGTCAGTGTGCCGTCGTGCCGCGCGGCAAGTGTGAAATGCTGCTCGGTACGTGGCCGCGCGCCGACAGAGCCGAACATCTGCGGCCGTTCGAGCACGAGGCGCACCGGGCGCCCGGTCTGTTTCGCCGCCATCGCGCACAACGATACGTGCGACCACGACGAACCCTTGCAACCGAAGCCCCCGCCGATAAACGGCGAAATCACGCGCACGTCGCCGGGCGACATGCCGAAGGTTCTGGCGACCGCCTGCGCCGCATTGCTGACGCCTTGCGTCGAGTCGTAGAGCGTGAGTTGCGGGCCGTCCCAGTGCGCCATCGTGGCGTGCGGCTCCATCGGGTTGTGATGCTCGATCGGCGTTGTGTAAACGGCATCGACGTGGACTGGGCCGCTGCGCAACCCGTCCTCGAAGTCGCCGCGTTGCGTGTCGGTGGTGCGGCCTTGCGGTTTGTCGGGCGCATGTCCGTTCGGCTTCGCTTGCGTGAAATCGAGTACCGCGGCGCTGCTCTGATAAGTGATGCGCAACTGGCGCGCGGCGTCGGTGGCATGTTCCAGCGTATCGGCAACCACCACCGCGACCGGCTCGTTGTTGTAGTGAATCTGGTTGTCCTGCAGCAGCGACAGTCGCCTGCCTGCCGGCGACGCCAACGCGGGCTTGCCGCCGTTCGGCAGGCGTGGCGCGTTCTGATACGTCATCACCAGCAGCACGCCTGGCAGCGCCTGCGCGCGGCTTGCATCGATCGACGCAATCGTGCCGCTTGCAATCGTGCTGGTGACCAGCACCGCATGCGCGAGCCGCGCCTCGGGGAACTCGGCGGCGTAGCGTGCTTCGCCGGTGACTTTCAGCAGACCGTCGATGCGGTCGAGCGGTTGACCAATCAGATTCATGCGACACCTCCGGTGCGGCCCGCGGCCAGATTCACTGCGCGTAAGATCGCGCGTTGCGCGAGCTGCACCTTGAACGCATTCTCGTGCTGTGGTCTGGCATCACGTAGCGCGGCGGCTGCGGCCTCATGCAACCTCGCCTGCGTGAGCGGCTGGCCGTTGAGCATCTGCTCGGCCGCACTCGCGCGCCACGGTTTGTGCGCGACGCCGCCCAACGCGATGCGTGCGGTTTTCACGTGGCCGCCGTCCATCTGCAACGCGGCGGCCACCGAGACCAACGCAAATGCGTAACTGGCCCGGTCACGCACCTTCAGATAGTGAGCGTTCGCGCTGAACAAGGGTGGCGGCAAATCGACGGCGGTAATCAACTCGCCCGCCTGCAAAGTCGTATCGATATCGGGCCGGTCACCGGGAAGCCGATGAAAGTCAGCAAACGGAATCGTCCGCTCGCCTGCGGGTCCGCTTATGGGTCCGCTCACGCGCACGACGGCGTCGAGCGCAGCGAGCGCGACGCTCATATCCGACGGGTTCACGGCGATGCATTGCGGACTCGCACCGAGAATCGCGTGCGTGCGATTGTGGCCTTCGAGCGCCGCGCAACCACTGCCTGGTATGCGCTTATTGCACTGCGTGAAGGCGGTGTCGTAAAAGTAGCCGCAGCGCGTGCGCTGTAACAGATTGCCGCCCACGGTCGCCATATTGCGCAGTTGTGACGACGCACCCGCCAGAAATGCTTGCGTCAGCAACGGGTATTGTTCGCGCACCAGCGCATGATTGGCGGCATCGCTGTTGCGCACCAGAGCGCCGATGCGGATGCCGCCATTGGGCAGCGTGGTGACCGTATCGAGTCCGCTGATGTGCGTGATATCGATGAGCCGCAGCGGCCGCGCCACGCCGCCCTTCATCAGGTCGAGCAGATTGGTGCCGCCGCCGATGAACACCGCACCCGGTTGCTGCGCCGCGCGCACGGCGCCGGCGACGTCGCCGGCGCGTTCGTAAGAGATCGCATCCATGCTGGTCGCTCCGTCAGGCGTTGTGGCGGTTATCGCTGCCGCTGGCGGTGCTGCCACTGCCGTTTGCAACGTTCTGCCCACCGCCTTCATGCACGGCGCGCACCGCAGCGACGATATTCACGTACGCGCCGCAGCGACAAATATTGCCGCTCATGCGTTCGCGGATCTCGTCGTCGGAAAGTTGTGGAGGCCGGCTGCGGACATCGGCGGTCACGGTGCTGGCCGTGCCGTTACGGAATTCGTTCAGCAGGGCAGTCGCGGAACACAACTGCCCGGGCGTACAGTAGCCGCACTGGAACGCATCGTGTTCGATGAAGGCCCGCTGCAACGGACTCGGCACGCCGTTGCTGGCGAGTCCTTCCACCGTCGTGATGTTCTCGCCTTCATGCATCACGGCGAGCGTCAGGCAGGAATTGATGCGACGGCCGTCGGCGATCACCGTGCATGCGCCGCACTGTCCGCGGTCGCAGCCTTTCTTGGTGCCCATCAGGCCCGCGTACTCGCGCAGCGCATCGAGCAAGGTCACGCGCGGTTCGAGTTGCAGCGTGTAAGCGCGGCCGTTGATCGTCAGCGTGACCGGACGGCCCGGCACAGGTGAACGGACCTCCGCAGGCGGCGCGGCCGGGGTGGGTGTTTGTGTTTGCGCGCGCAGATGCGGCGCCGCGCCGACAGTGGCGGCCGCGGCCGCCGACTGCAGAAAGCGGCGGCGCGACGGTTGGGGTGGCGTGGTGGCGGGCGCGTCGCCCGAATCCTGACGTTCGTTCTTCGTGGACATGAAGGTCTGCTGGCTCCATTGAAAGGTCAATGCAGGCTGGCGACGTGCGGATGCCGACATGCGGGTAACCGACGCGCGGATACCCGCACGTTGGCATCCGAAGCATCGTGGCCTAACTCATCGTTCTCAGCAATTTCGGTGCCGTTGCGAATGCAACGATATGCGGACGCGGCGCAACGGGGTCCGCTGCGACCCGGCTATCGAGTCACGGCGAATCGGATCGAATCCTTGCGAGCGCAACCAGAAACGTAGCGACGCGCGTCAACCACGGACGTTGCGCTTAACGAACGGGAAAGTAAATATGCGGAAGTGCCTTCTTTCTGCGTGCAAAAAGAAAGACTGTTTTGCGTCGGACGACGAGTCCGCCAGATCAGGCGTCGGCCCAGCGGCGCAGCAGATTGTGATAGATGCCGGTGAGACTTACCACGGTTGCATCGTTCGAACCTTTCTCGGCTGCCAGACGTTGCACGTCGTTGTCGAGTTGAAACAGCATGGCGCGTTCGCCGTCGTCGCGCACCATGCTCTGGATCCAGAAGAAGGACGCGACCCGCACGCCACGCGTCACCGGGCTCACGTGATGCAGGCTCGAAGCGGGGTAGAGCACCATGTCGCCGGCCGGTAGCTTCGCGCGATGCACGCCGTAGGTGTCTTCGACGCAGAGTTCGCCGCCGTCGTAGGACTCCGGCTCGGCCAGAAAGAGCGTGGCCGACAGATCGCTGCGGATGCGGAAGTCGGTGCCGCGCAACTGGCGGATCGCGTTGTCCACGTGCGTGCCGAAACCATCGCCGCCTGCATAGCGGTTAAAGAGTGGCGGAAAGACTTTCAGCGGCAACGCGGCGGAAAAGAAGCGCGGACTTCGGCCGAGCGCGTCCTGAATCGCATCGCCAACCGCGCGCGCGGCGGGGGAGCCTTCGGGCAATTGCTGATTGCGCTTGGCCTGCGCCGACTGTTCGCCGGAAGTCGCATTGCCGTCGATCCATGGCGCCGCGTCGAGGATTTCGCGGCATTGCGCGACTTGTTGTTTGCTGAGTACGCCTTGCAGATGCAGCATCACGCGCGCACCTCTTCGTTGATCTCTTCATCGATCTCTTTGGCCAGCGCACGAAATGCGGCCACCGGCGAAGCGGCCAGCCACACTTGCATTTTCTCGACGAACGTTGGTGTTGCGGTATGCGGCACACGCCGCAACCATTGCAGCGCGGCATCGATCTCGCCGCGTTCAGCCAGTAGCCGCGCATAGTTGAACTGGCCGCGGAAGTCGCCGCCCACCGCTGCACGACGGTAATAGTCGAGCGCGATGCTTGCGTCGGCCTCGACTTCCCAGCCGTCCTCGTAAAAGCTGCCGATAAAGTTGATCGACTTAACGTGACCTATTTCGGCGGCACGCCGGAACCACACCAACGCTTGCGCACGATCGCACGCCACACCATTGCCGAGCGCCAGCGCTGAAGCATAGTTGTACATCCCCCAGTCGAGTCCGGCCTGCGCTGCGAGGCGGTACCAGTAGACCGCTACCGGCGCGCACGCGGTGGTTCCCCAACCGTGTTCATAGCAACGGCCCAACATGTTCATCGCCATCGGATGATCCTGCCGGGCCGCGTGCTTGAACCAGGTCAACGCTTCCTCGGCGTTCCGTTCCACGCCATGGCCGTCGAGCAGATATTGTCCGTACACCGCCTGCGCTTCGACGATGCCGTTATGCGCGGCCGCCGCCACCCACGCGGCAGCTTTGGCCGGCGGCCCGGAGAAAATCGCGGCGAGCTCGTCATGCGACACGCTCGCCAACGCCTTCAGCGTTACCTGTTCCGTCATGCCCGTGCTTAGTAATGCGCGTTGAGCGTCAGGAAGGCGGAACGGCCGGCTGCGATCGACGCGTAGTGCGCCGGATACGCCTGGTCGTAATACGTCCGGTTGAAGATGTTCTGCACGTTCAGTTGCAGATCGACCTTCTTGTTGATGCGGTACGTCGCCATCCCGTCGAAACGCCAGTACGACGGCACCGCACGCAGGTTCGCCGTGTCGCCGTACACCTGCGACATGTAGAACGCGCCGCCACCGATCGTAAACTTCGGCAGCACATCGTAGTTGGTCCACAGGCTGATGCTGTTCTTCGGCGTATTCGGGAACTGGTGGCCGTTATCCGAGGTGGTCTTGCCGTTGTCGCGCAACTGGCTCTTCATGTACGTGTAGCCGCCGAACACCTGCCACTTGTTCGTCAACTGACCGGCCACGCCGAATTCGAAGCCTTGCACGCGCTTGTTGCCGACCATCGCGTATTCGTTGTTCGGCAGCGTGACGCGGGCGTTGGTCGTATCGATCTGGAACAGCGCGCCCGTCAGCGAGAGGTGGTTGTCCAGCACATTCCACTTGGTGCCGAGTTCGACGCTACGGTTCTTTTCCGGGGCTAGCTGATCCGCGTTCGCACCGACACCGTTGCGACCCGGTGTCAACGATTGCGTTTCGCTGCCCTGGCCGAGCAGGGCGCCGGCCGGCGTCGACGAGGTTGCGATCGACGCATACACGCTGCCGTTCGAAGCCGGTTTGAAGACGAGCCCGAACTGGTAGTTGAACAGCGTGTCGTCGCGCGAGGTGCGCTTGCCGCCGTTGGCCACCGTGTTGCGGAAATCGGTGGAGTAATCGTCGACGCGCAAGCCGACGTTGGCCTGCCAGCGTTTGGTGAGTTCGATCGTATCGAACGCATACAGCGATTTGGTGGTGGTGCGCTGCTCGCTCGGATCGTTCGTTTGCTTGACCGAGCCGGCCCACGGGTCGTTCGGATTCGGTGACCACAGGCTCGTGCAGTTATAGCCCGACGCCGCGCCGATGCCCTTGGTCTTGCAGATCGCACCGGTGGCCGTTGCGACGGTGTACGAATCATTCACGCTGGTTTCGCGCGACAGTTCGATGCCGGTGGTGAAGCTGTGTTTCAGGAAGCCCGTCTTGAACTCGCCGAACAGTTCGGTCTGGTTCGCGAGGCTATAGACGTCGCTGGCACGCGTATTCGCGCGGCGCCACACCATGCCGTTCACGACGTTGCCCTGGCTGTCGTCCGGCTGCGTCCAGATGTAGTCCTGAGTGGACTTCGTATAACGCGTGGTGTTGCGGACCGTCAGATTGCTGTTGATGTCGTGCTCGATGCGCACGGTGCCGACGTCCGAGGTCGTCTTGCGGAAATCCCGGTCGATCAGGCCGTAAAAGTTATGCCGGTCCACATTGGCCGGATAGATCGTATTGACGTTGGCCGGCTTGTTGGTGGTCGTGTAGAAGTACGGAATACCGCTGTCGGGCAGGTCGTCGGTGGAGAGGTGGTAGTAGCTCGCCGTGACGCGGGTCGGCGTGCCGAGACCATAGGTGAACGACGGCGCGATGCCCCAGCGCTCGTTGTTGACCGCGTCGCGGCCGGCCACGTCGTTGTTGTGGCTCATCACATTCAGGCGGAAGGCCGCGTGATCGGCCATCTGCCAGTTGCCGTCGGCAGTGAAGCGGCGGTAGCGGTCGGTGCCGAGGCCCGCGCTGCCGTCGGCGGAATTGCCCAGATGCGGAGTCTTGGTGATTAGGTTGATGCTGCCGCCCGCGCCGCCGCGACCACCGTAGGCGCCGTCCGACCCCTTGGTCACTTCCACGCTTTCGATGTTGAACACTTCGCGAGTGGTCGCGCCGATGTCGCGCATGCCGTCGACGAAGGTGCTGCCCTGGGCGTCGTAGCCGCGAATGAACGGCCGGTCGCCGAGCGGGTTGCCGCCTTCGCCGGCGCCGAACGTGATGCCCGGCACCGTGCGCAGCGCTTCGGTCAGCGTCGAGGCGCCCGTGCTTTTGATCAACTCCTGCGGAATCACGGTCACCGACTTTGGCGTATCGACCAGCGGCGCGGTGAATTTGACCGACGCCGAGTGGTCGGTCTTGAAGCCGTCGTCCGCCTGGCCTTGCACGGCGATCGGCGCGAGCTGGCTTTCCTTGTCAGGCGGCGCCGTGCCGGCCGTGCCCTGCGCGAGCGCGGGACCTGCCGCCAGCATGCTGCACAGCGTCGTGCTGATTTTGCCGAGCTTCGGTTCGTCGGACCGCAACTTCATTTTTATCCCCGTCATGAGTGCTGGTGCCCGGATGAACAACGCATTCCTTACCCAGGCATTCCATATTTATTACAAAATGGTTTCGGCGTGCATTCTATGCAATCTGGCTGTAATTGAGAAGCGTTCTCATCAAAAATCTTTGGTCGTGGAATTGGGGTGCGTGCCAATTCGTGGAGTTGGCTGTCTGATAGACGATGATGGTTGCAGATGTAGTGGGTTTGACGGCTGCTACTGGCGCGGAGATGACTGCCTGTGCGTCAGTCTTGCGAGCGGCTTTTATAGCGCGTGATGCGCATTTTCTGATCGAACGGCGGACCGTGCCAGCCCGATTTCCTACTGTGTGGCCAACTCGGCCAGCATCTCCCGCAGCCACACGAGCGCCGGATCGGCCTGGTTACGCGGATGCCAGCCTGCGCACAACGTGAAGCCGCGCGCCTCGAAGGGCAGCGCAAAGGTGTCGAGCCGGTCGAGGTAGCGTGCTGCGAAGCGCGACGGCAGCGTCGAAACGTAGTCGGTTTTCGACAGCAACTCCGGCACCAGCGCGAAGTGCTGGAGCGACAGCGCGACGCGCCGTTCACGGCCGAGTTCGTCGAGATGCTCGTCCATGAAGCCGTGAAAACTGCCGCCGCTGGTCGACACCAGCACGTGATCGAGCGCGCAGTAGGTGTCGAGATCGAGTGGGGCGTCGCCGCGCGGGTGGCCCTTGCGCTGCACGAACACGAAATGCTCGTCGTAGAGCTTGCGGACTTTCATCGACGGCGGAATCATCCGGTCGGAACCGAGCAGCAGGTCGATCTCGCCGCTTTCGAGCCGGGACGCGGCGGTGGGCTGATCGCCGATCACGAACGCCACGCGCACGCCCGGCCCCGCCGACGCCGGCAAGCACTCCATCAGGCGCATGCCGAGTACCGCGGTGGCGTTGTCGTGCGCGGCAATCACGAAGCGCCGCGTATCGGTATGAGGATCGAAGGCAGGCTGGTGGCGCACCACCGCTTCGAGATTCTTCAACGCGGCATGAAGCGGCTCCATCAACTCCAGCGCCCTGGCCGTGCGCGTCATGCCGCGGCCGGTTTCGGCGGGCAGCAGCAGCGGATCGCCGAAGATCTGCCGCAAACGCGAAAGCTGCGTGGAGACGGCCGGTTGCGTCAGATGCAGCCGCTCGGCCGCACGCGTGACGTTCGACTCGGCGAGCAGGGCGTCGAGCGAAACCAGCAGATTCAAATCGATACCGCGGAGATCAATCATGTTGATAGGTCGCATATGAGTAATTGATTTCCAGAATACGTACCGCGCTACTACAGTTCAAGCACCGAAACGAACTGAAGGAAGCTCAACATGAAAGCCTGGATGCTCGACGAACCCGGCAAGCCGCTGGCCTTGCGCGACGTGAGCCAACCGCAACCGCGCAGGAACGCCGTGCTGGTGCGGATGGAGGCGGTGCCTCTGCTCAGTTACACGCGTGAATATGTCGAAGGGAAGTTGCCCTACGCGTATCCGCCGACGCCGTTTTCGCCCGGCACCAATGGTGTTGGCCGGGTCGTTGCTGTCGGCGAGGGCGTGGTGGCATTTCGCGCCGGTCAACGCGTTGCCGTGAATCCTTACTGGATTGCCGACGAAACGGTGCGCGAGCCGGCGCAAGCGCTGTTAGGGCTCACCGCTATTAGCGCCGACAGCGGGGCGCTGCTGGCTGAGTTTCCGCACGGCACCTTACGCGAAGTAGCCGAATTCCCTGCGTCAACGCTGATTGCACTGGACGGTCTGGATGGAATCGATGCCGCACGTCTCGCGGTCCTGGCGAAGTTCGCGGTGCCCTTCGGGGGTTTGCGACGCGGCCGTCTGTCGGCGGGCGAGACGGTGGCGGTCAACGGCGCAAGCGGTTACTTCGGCTCGGCGGCCGTGCTTGCGGCGCTGGCCCTCGGCGCGAGCAAGGTCGTCGCGCTCGGCCGGCGTCCGGAACCGCTGCAAGCGCTGGTCGAGCAAGGCCGCGGGCGGGTGGTCCCCGTCGTACTGAGCGGCGATGCCGCGCAAGACATAGCGGCGATTCGCGCCGCAAGCGGTGGCGGCGCGGACCTCGCGTTCGACATGGTGGGGCAGGCCACGGACGCAAACGCAACCCTGGTCGCATTGCGCAGCCTGCGCCGCGGCGGGCGACTCGTGCTGATGGGCAGCATGCAAGTGGACCTGCCGATTACCTACAGGGAGATGCTGCTGAACAACTGGGAATTGATCGGCCACTTCATGTACACGCGCGCTGACTATCGCGCGCTGGTTTCGCTCGTCACGTCCGGGCAGATTCCGCTCGCGGCGGTCGAGTTGAAGTCGTATCCGTTTGCTGAACTGGAGGCGGCCATCGACGCCGCCGGCCGTATGTCCGGTCTGCAATGCACGGTCGTGGACGCCAAGTCGCCGCAAGCGTGGAGTTGAGTGTGTAGCGGCTTAACCGCGGCGGCATAAAAAAGCGGCCTTGCTGATTCACAGCAAGGCCGCTTTATATATGGGCAAATCGTAATCGGTTAGTCAGTCGTTCAATCGATGCCGTGAAATGCCGCATCGTCTGTGATATCAGTCGCGCTTGCGCTCCGGATAGCGAAGCCGCGAATGATTGCGACCGTAGATCCCATAGATGATGAGCCCGATCACGAGCCAGACGAAGAGCCGTAACCACGTGACGAGCGGCAGCCCGGCCATCAGCAGCAGGCAAAACAGAATCCCGAGGATCGGGATCACAGGCACGCCAGGCGCGCGAAACGGCCTCGCGGCGTCTGCGTCGCTGCGGCGCAGATAGATCACGGCACCGCAGACGAGAATGAACGCGAACAGGGTGCCGATGCTGACCATCTCGCCCAACACGTTGATCGGCGTAAACGCCGCCACAACCGCGACGATGGCACCGATCATCATCTGGCTCAAATGAGGTGTGTGCAGACGCGGGTGAACTTGCGCGAACAGTTGCGGCAGCAGGCCGTCCTGTGACATCGTGAAGAAGATGCGGCTCTGGCCATACAGCAGCACGAGTATCACGGTCGTCAAGCCGGTCAGCGCGCCGATCTTGATGAGCACGGAAAACCAGGTGACGCCGATCACATCGACACCTTTCGCGATCGGATCCGGGACGTTGAGCTCGGCATACGGAACGAGTCCTGTCAGCACGCCGGCGACCGCAATGTAGAGCAGCGTGCAGATCACCAGCGAGCCCAGAATGCCGATCGGCATGTCGATCTGCGGCTTGCGTGCCTCCTGGGCCGCAGTGGACACCGCATCGAAGCCGATGAAAGCGAAGAAGACGACGGCCGATCCGCGCAGAATGCCGCTCGCGCCGAAGTTGCCGAATTCGCCAGTATTCTGCGGAATGAACGGATGCCAGTTGGCCGGATGGACAAAGAAGGCGCCGATGACGATGAACGCGAACACCACTGTCAATTTGATCGCCACCATGATGTTGTTGAGCCGCGCCGACTCCTTGGTACCGAGCACGAGCATGGTGGTCAGCACGGCGATAATGAAGACCGCCGGCAAATTGACGATACCGGCCACCGTGCTGCCGTCGGCGAGCGTCACCGTGGTGCCGGGCGCGGGCGCCATGGTGGGCGGAATGTTGATCCCGACGTTGTGCAACAGGCTCACGATGTAGCCTGACCAGCCGACTGCAACGGTCGCCGCGCCCATCGCATATTCGAGGATCAAATCCCAGCCGATGACCCACGCGAATAATTCGCCGAGCGTGGCATAGGTGTAGGTATAACTGCTGCCGCAGACCGGCAGCATGGCAGCCAGCTCGGAGTAGCAGAGTCCGACAAAAGCGCAGGCAATCCCGCCGAGGACAAACGAAAGAATGATGCTCGGCCCCGCGTAATGGGCCGCGGCCGTGCCGGTCAGAACAAAGATGCCGGCGCCAATAATCGCGCCGATACCCATCGCCGTAATGCTGAGCGCGCCCAACGATTTCGACAGGTGGCGTTCACCGCCCTCCGCGCTTGCGACAATATCCGCGACGGATTTGCGCGCCATATAACCCGTGTCAGCCATGATGAGTCGTCCTGTTCGTATGTGGGTGAATCCGGGATCGAATCGATCCGTGACGCACTGCAATAAGCGACTTCTTTAAAGGCGACTGACACGGTTGATGCTGCGATTGAGGAGGGGACTGACGAATCCAGTCTAGTCCGGATTTAATCGGGTGGGTACTGAAGATCGGTGTTGCGCTTGCGGAAACGGCCTTGCGGTTGAGCCGCAAGGCCGTCTCTTTCAATCATCGAATCCTGATCAATCGATGCCGTGAAACACCGCATCGTCCGGACCGAGATAAACGGGCGGGCGCCACGCGGCGTCGCGCATCGAATGCTGGACCAGCTTTTCGACACCTAGCAGCACCGCGAAAATCGCCATCCGCACCGGGATGCCGTTATCGGTCTGGCGGAAAATCGCCAGGCGCGAATCGTGATTCAGGTCGACGCTCAGATCGTTCGCACCCGGCCGGCTGTCGCGCGGCAGCGGGTGCATGATCAGCGTGTCGGGGCCGCACACGCTGTCCATCAGCGCCTGATTGATCTGGAAGTCCGGTGTATAGCCTTCGAAGGATTCGTCGGTGAAGCGCTCTTTCTGGATGCGTGTGGCGTACACCACGTCTGCGCCGCGCAGCCCGGCGGGCAGATCGTGGGTCTGTTCGATCACGTGATCGTTGCGCGAAATCTGCTCGATGATGTAGCTCGGCATTTCGAGCATGGGCGGCGAAATCAGCGTGAACTTGATGCCGCGATACAGCGCCAGCAGTTTGACCAGCGAATGCACCGTGCGGCCATATTTCAGGTCGCCGACCAGCGCAATATGCGCACCGTCGACGATCTTGCCGAGCCGCGAGAACTCGCGCTGGATCGTGTACAGGTCGAGCAGCGCCTGGCTCGGGTGCTCGCCCGGGCCGTCGCCGCCGTTGATCACCGGCACGTTGGTGGCGCGCGCGAATTCGGCTACCGAGCCTTGCTCCGGATGGCGGATCACCAGCGCATCCACATAGCCGCTCATCACGCGGCTGGTGTCGTAGATCGACTCACCCTTGGCCATCGACGAAAACGTGAAGCCGGTGGTGTCGCACACCGAACCGCCGAGGCGGCAGAATGCCGCGCCGAAGCTCACGCGGGTCCGCGTACTGGCCTCGAAAAACAGATTGCCGAGCACCGCGCCTTCGAGCACGCGGGAGATTTTCCGGCGCCGCGCGATCGGCTGCATGATGTCGGCGACGCGAAACAGCGCCTCGACCGAGTCGCGCGAGAACTGATCGACCGACAGCAGCTGCGGCTTGCCCTCGAACAGCATCTGGCTCGCCAGCGACTGTGAGTCTACGCTTTGCGTATAGTTTTCACCGGGCTCGCCATGCACCACGATTTCCGACACGAAACGCTCCACGATCTCCGGCATGGCCCGCGATTCCTGCGAATCGTCCGGCAGCAGCCATGTGTCGAGCGCGCGGCGCGACACGCCAATACGGCTCGCGAACGTCTCGCGGGTCATGTTCATGCGACGCATCGCGTCGCGCAGGAAAGCTTGTTGTGGGACGCTCATGCGGGCACCTGTCGGGAAAGGGCTGCGTATCGGCTATGTACGCGGTGCGTATATTAGTTTCCCTGTCGCAGAAGTCAAGCAATTTTGCGGGTTTGGCAAACCCGTTTGCCAAACCCGCTTTGCAAACTCGCCCTAGACGCGGTTACACTGCGTTTCATGCATCCCGGCCAAACGCTCCGACTCCGTCCGTCAACCATCGCCCGTCTCGCTTTTGCGAGCGTCGTGGTTGCACGCGCGGGTTTCCCGAGCGTTAGCGCCAAAGCCAAAAAACAGCCGCTCATCTGACCGGAGCTGCTGTTCCGTCAGATGTTGCGACGGAACAGCCGGTCAACGCCCCTTGCGGCATTCCCTGTTTTTCCTCCCTCGCACCGCTGATCGGAATCGATACGGTCGTCATCGAGGTAAAGACATGTCTATTTTTTCGGGTATCTGGGTTCCGCTCATCACACCGTTCGCCGACGGCGAGGTGGATCACGCCGCGCTGCGCGCGCTGGTGCGCCGCTATGCCGATGCAGGCATCGCCGGGCTGGTCGCGCTTGGCACCACTGGCGAGCCGGCCGCGCTCGACGCCGCCGAACAGGACGCCGTGCTGGCGACGATTCTCGACGAAGCGCGAGCCGCCGCTCACGGCGCGGACGGCGCAGACGCACAGGCGCTGCCGGTGCTGGTCGGCGTGTCGGGCAATCACACGGCGAGCATGAAGGAGCGCATCGAGCAATTGAACGCACTGCCGATCGCCGGTGTGCTGATGGCCGCGCCGTACTACGTCCGGCCTTCGCAAGCGGGCATCGTCGGGCATTTCATGGCGCTTGCCGATGCGAGCGACAAGCCGGTCGTGCTGTACGACATTCCTTATCGAACCGGCGTGCGGCTCGAACTCGACACGCTGCTGACGCTCGCCGCGCATCCGCGGATTCAGGCGGTGAAGGATTGCGCCGGTTCGCTCGAGACTACGCTCGCGCTGATACGCGATGGGCGCTTGCAGGTGCTGACCGGCGAAGACATCACCATCTTCAACACTTTGTGTCTGGGTGGGAGAGGAGCGATCGCGGCCTCGGCGCATCTGAGGCCGGAACGGTTCGTCGCGCTGTATCGTGCGCTGTCAGCGGGACGGCTCGACGAAGGACGGCGTATTTTTCACGAGCTCGTGCCGCTGATCCACGCGCTGTTCGCCGAACCGAATCCGGCGCCGGTGAAGGCCCTGCTCGCCGCGCAAGGCCTGATTCGCGACGAATTACGCATGCCGATGACGCGTGCCGGCGATGCACTGGTTGCGCGGCTCAGGGAACTGGAAGGGCTTGACCGGATAGAGGCGCACGCGGCGGCGGCGTCGGCTTGAGTGCGGATTCGCTTGCGGCCATCTGTATTTGAGATGATGGTTCGTGATGCCAGGCGATAATCGGCGCCCTTTGTCCATTATCGCCGCCGGCATGTTGTCCGGCAGATGCCGCATGCCGTTAGCCTTGTCCGCCGATTTCCTCTCCCGCTTCAGCACGCTCAGTGCGTTCATCACGTTCAATAAGCCGAACACGATGAACGTGCCTTGTGCGGCCCGTGCGCAGCCTCGCGCGGACCGCATGGCGCGCGCCGGGAACCGCTGATGTCCTCCGTGTTTCGCGCCGGCAGTCAGCTTTCCAGCGGCTCAGTCAGCTTCGTCACACGCCGCACCGCGCTGACCATTGCGGTGGCCACGGCGTGCGGCGCAGCAGCGCTGGCGCTCGCCGCGGGCATCGCGATCGGCATGCATTGGCCGGCGCACGGCTCCGGCGATCAGACGACGAACCGTGTCGAGCACGACTACGCGATCGATCAACTCGGCAAGCTGAATGCATCCGTGGCGCAGATCGAACCGCGCATCGCGCGCCTGACGGCGCAGGTCGGCGCCTTGCGCGATTTCGAGGCACGTCTGAATACACCTCGACCGGCGCCGCGCGCACCGGTTGCACCAGCGACCTCGGGCTCTGCCTCTGCCTCTGAACCGGACACTTCCGCTACCGATAGCGAAGGCGAGGGTGGCCCGTCATTACCGCCGCGTCGCTGTACGGACGTCATGCCGCAACCGGCCGGTCATGCCGATGCCACGCGCACCCGGCAACAACTGGATTGCATCGCCGCGACGCTGTCCGCGCTCGAGCAACAAACCGCCGACCACGCTGTCGCGTACACCGCCTTTCCCGGCCGCATGCCCGCCGACAGCGCACGCTTCGGCTCGCCGTTCGGCAATCGCACCGATCCGTTCACGCAGCGTTTGAGTTTTCATCCGGGCCTCGACCTGGTCGCCAAAACCGGTACGCCGATTCTTGCGGCAGCGGGCGGCCGGGTGATCTTCGCCGGCGAAAAATCGGGCTATGGCAACGCGGTCGAAATCGATCATGGCAACGGCCTCGTGACCCGTTACGGCCACGCGTCGCGCATCGTCGTGCACGTCGGCGATCTGGTGCTGCCGCGCCAGTATGTCGCCGATGTCGGCTCGACTGGCCGCTCCACCGGCCCGCATCTGCATTTCGAAGTGCTGGTCAATGGCGCGCCGGTCGATCCGGCTGCCTACCTCGCGCTCTTCGCGCCCACACCCCATGGTTGAACGACGTTTTTCCCGCGATGCGGGCAGTCTGACCCATCGTGCCTATACGTTGCAGCCCACGCGGCCGCTCGTTCTGCGCGTCGCCCTGTGGGGGCTGGTGTGCGCGCTCAGTGCGGCGGGTGGCGCGGCGTCCGTTGTGGCGTGGCAAGCGCAGCGCGCCGGCACACCGGCCGAACAATGCAACGCCGCGCCCGTCGATGTAGACGGCGAGCAGACGGAACTCGCCCGCGCGCGGCTTGCGCTGGCGCAGGAATCCGCGGCGCGCGCCGCGGTGCAGAAAACCGCGGACGGCGCCGCCGCCGACGTCGCGCGATTGAATGCCGAATTGCAGTTTCTACGCGGCCAAAGCAAGACGAAGCCACCGGCACAAACGGGGGCGCCGCGCCGCTAACTGTGGGTGAGCGCGACACGGTATGCGGCAACCCCGCGTCGCACCACAGCGAGCGCCGTACTAACCCGAGGCAGGTGACACCGCAACGCGGCAAGCGCAGCACCTGAGCAACCCACCTCCCGGCTCGTCGCCCGGAAAGCATCACGCGACGAACATTTTCATTTCCAGGAAATACTTATGTTCAGCAAGAAAAAACACGCGGGCATCCAGCAGACCAAGCTTGCCACCCTCATCGCACAGGACGTGCGGATCACGGGCGACCTCGTATTCAGCGACGGCCTGCGCATGGACGGCCATGTGAAAGGCAACGTCAGCGGCGAGTCCGGCACCCAGACGCTGCTGGTATTGAGCGACCGCGGCTCGATCGAGGGCAACGTGCATGGCTATGACGTGGTGGTCAATGGCCGGATCGTCGGGGACGTGATCGCCGATCACTTCGTCGAGCTGCAGAGCAATGCGCACGTGACCGGCAACATCTACTACCAGCAGTTGCGGATGGATTGTGGCGCCTCGGTGGATGGCAAGCTCACCAAGCGCGAAGCCGCGCAGGCGGCGACGCCGATTCTCGTGTCGGTGGCCGATTCCGCACGCGAGGCGCGCAAGGCCGGCTAAGCGGCGGACCGGCTAGGCGGCCGCGCGCTGCGTCAAACCGGCCCCGGCAGCGACTGGCATTGCGCGGGCGTGTCGTGGCCGAGCGCATCGCAGTGCGGCGACCGCGATTCGCGCAGTCCGCGCATTTCCCGTGACTCGGCGAGACGCTCCAGCGCGCCGCGGTCGAGCGTGGCGAGCATGTCGCGTTCGACGATCAGATGGTGCAGGGCCAGCACGATCAGGCCGATGGTCAGCAGCAGATCGCCTGCAAACACGACGGCGTAAAGCGCCGAGGTGGTGCGAGGATTGCCGTACAGCAGCGTCATGTTGGAGCGGTCGAGCAATACCAGCACGAGCGGCACGATGGCATTGAGCGTCGCGATGCCGCTACCCACCGCCACCAGCATACGTGCCGGCCCAAGTTGCGGACGGCGCCGCCGGTAGACTTCATACAGCGTTGCCGCGCGGCATGGCGCGAAAAACAGCGCCAGCAAGCCGGCGCGGACCGCCAGCGGCGCATTCCACGCCAGCACGCTCCCATATAGCACGCAGAACACGGCAGTGACGACGAGGCCGGCGCGCCACGGCGCCGATTCACCGAACAGATCGCGCGTGCCGGTCCAGATCAGAATGCGGCTTTGCAACGCCAGCGTCGCGGTGGCCAGCAACAGCAGATCGCTGGGCCAGATCTTGTGCAACGCGAAGCATGCCGTGGCGGTGGCAAGCAGATAAAAGCCGACGGCCCAGAAGCGGAAGGCGCCCACCTGCGCAAACATCCGCGAAAGCGCTGTCGTGATGAGGGCGCTGCACAGGAACGTGATCAGCCACACCGTTTGGAACGTCGCTACGTCAATTTTCATGAAGTCTCCAGCAACCAATCTGTTTGTTCCTGCTTATAGGTAAAACGAGGCGACGCAGCGGGCGCGCCATGATAGGCGAACCGAGTCGCAAAGGTACACGTCTTTCAAACAGATCCGGATGCTCATGCCGACACCATTCTTGCCCGTAGCAGTTCGCCGAAGTCGTCGGCGGTGAGCGGCTTGCCTAGCAGGAAGCCTTGCATCTCGTCGCACATCATCGACTTGAGCATGTCGAGCTGCGATTCGGTTTCGACGCCTTCGGCCACCACGTCCATTTCCAGCGAGTGGGCGAGCGCAATGATCGCGGAAACGATCGCGCTGCCTTCCGGTCCGTGCTCGTCGAGTCCGTTGGTGAAGAAGCGGTCGATCTTCAACTGCTTGACCCGAAAACGTTGCAGATAGGCGAGGCTGGAATAGCCGGTGCCGAAATCGTCGATGGCGATTTCAAAGCCGCTTGCCTGGAACGCGCGGATCATTTCGATGGTTTTCGGCGCGTCCTGCATCGCGACGGTTTCGGTGATTTCGAACATGATCTGTTCGCATTGCACGCCTTCGGCTTGCACGATCTCGAGCATCGTCGCAACGAGGTTCGGTTGCGACAACTGGCGCGGCGACAGGTTGATCGCCACTTTCATCGACGGCAGGCCTTGCTCGACCCAGCGGCGAATCTGCCGGCACGTCTCGCGCAGGACCCAGTAGCCGATCTGCACGATCTGGCCCGAGCGCTCGGCAATCGGAATGAACTCGAGCGGCGCCAGTGCGCCGAGTTGCGGATGATTCAGGCGGATCAGCGCTTCGGCACCCGCCAGCGAGTCGCCGCTGCCGTGGAACTTCGGCTGGAAGTGCAGCGAGAAATGGCCGGCGGTGAGCGCTTCGTGCAGCGCACTTTGAATTTGCAGCGTGCGCGTCGCGGCTTCGTTCATGCTTTGTTCGAAGAAGCGATAGGTGCTGCGGCCCGCGCGCTTGGCTTCGTACATGGCTGCATCCGCATGCTTGAGCAGCGTCTCGACGGTATCGCCGTCGTAGGGAAAGAGCGCGATGCCGATGCTCGGCATCACCTGTAGCGGCTGCGAATCGGTCCATACGCCCTGGCGCATCCGGTCGAGCACGTCTTCGGCCATCGTGCCGGCGTCTTCGCGTGACGCCAGGTTCTCGGACAGCACGACGAACTCGTCGCCGCCGAGACGCGCGACGGTGTCGCTCGCGCGCACACACAGCAGAAGGCGCTGGGCGAACGCGGACAGCACTTCGTCGCCGGCCGAGTGGCCGAGTGAATCGTTGATGGTCTTGAAGCCGTCGAGATCCATGAACAGGATGGCGAACAGCGTACGCTGCCGGCGCGCGCTATGGATGGCGCGGTCGATGCGTTCGGTCAGCGTGCTGCGGTTGGGCAGGCCCGTCAGCGTGTCGAGTGTGGCGAGCCGCACGATCTGGCCGTTCAGCTTCGACACCGCACCGACCAGAAAGCTGGTGCGCGCATCGAAACGCGACAGTATCAGCGTGACGATCAGAATCGCAAACGTGAACAGGATCACCGAAGTCGCGAGCCATGCGGCGTTCACGCCCTTGGCCGCGCCGCACACGGCGCCGGGCGGAAATTCGGCGGCGGCCATGCCGGCGTAGTGCATGCCGCTGATCGCGACGCCCATTACCAGCGCCGCGATGAAACGTTTGCGCAAGACGTAGCGCTCGTCGTCGTTACTGAGTGCGCGCGCCATCCACAGCGCGGCGGTCGAAGCGCCGATCGCGATCGCCAGCGAGCCTGCGAACCAGGCCGGCTGATAGTGGATGCCCGGCTCCATTTGCATCGCCGCCATGCCGGTGTAGTGTATGCCGGCAATGCCGAAGCCCATCAGTACGCCGCCGGCCACGAGCCGAAGCAGCGTGAGCCGCGCGTGGGTCGCCACGACCAGCGCCAGATACGACACGCCGATCGCGAGCCCAAGCGAATAAGCGGTTGTCGCGAAGTCGTAGCCGAGCGGAATCGGCAGCGAGAAGGCGAGCATGGCGATGAAGTGCATCGACCAGATGCCGACACCGAGCGCGGCGGCGCCGCCGAGACGCCACGCGTGCCGCAGACCGGCCGACGCCAGCAGAAAGATACGGCCCGTCAAATCGAGCGCCGTGTACGACGCCAGCGTCGCGACGACGAACGAGATTGCAACCAGCCAAAAATTGTATGAGCTCTGCATGTTAAGTCCAACCGCGAGAGGGAAGCGGCTGAACTTGTTATCGACAGTTGGTGGCGTTTATTTAATTGATTTTCAACATGTTAGTCATCGGACTTGAGCATCACGCGGCTGGCGTGGTGTGTACCAGGGTTAATCCTTCGTCGAGCCAGCCCGTAATGCCGCCGATCATCAGTTTGACGGGGCGCCCCAGTTGCGCGAGACGCAGTGCGCCGCGTGCGGCGCCGTTGCAGTGCGGGCCTGCGCAGTAGGTGACGAACAGCGTGTCCTGCGGGTACCCGGCGAGCTTCGATGCCACGATCTTGCCGTGCGGCAGGTTCAGCGCACCCGGCACGTGGCCCTGTTCGAACAGCGCCGGGCTGCGCACGTCAAGCAGCACGAAGCCGGGCGTGCCGCTCGCGAGTGCCGCGGACACGTCCGAGCAGTCGGTTTCGAATTGCAACGACGCCTGGAAGTGAGCAAGGGCGGCGGCGCTATCGGCAGCAGGGATGGCGGTGACGGCGTTGTGGGCGGTGAGGGTGTTGAGCGTCGACATGGCGAGGTTCCGGTTGGACAGTGAGCGTGGTTGTGTGGCTAAGCAATTCATGGAGCCTTCATTGTCGCGACGCCGTAAGCGCCGGGTAAGTGGCGTAATCGTCAATCTCCGGTAACATTACGCCATGCTCAATCACCTTGTCGTCGCGCTGGCTTACGACCGGCTCTGTACATTCGAATTCGGCTGCGTGACCGAACTGTTCGCGCTCGAACGTCCTGAACTCGGCGTGGACTGGTATCGCTTCGCGGTATGCGCGAGCGAACCCGGTCCGATTCGCGCGGCCGGCGGCATCACCGTCGCTGCGCCGTACACGCTCAGGCTGCTCGATCGCGCTGACACGATCGTGATTCCCGGCTGGCGCGACGCCGACGAATTGCCGCCCGAGCCGCTCTTGAAAAAGATTCGCGCCGCCTACGAACGCGGCGCGCGCCTTTGCTCAATCTGCTCCGGCGTGTTCGTGCTGGCCGCGTCAGGTGTGCTCGACGGCAAGGCCGTCACGACACACTGGCGCTACGCCGACAAATTGCAGCAGCGCTATCCGCAATTACGCGTGCAGCCGGATGCGTTATATGTCGACGAAGGACAGATCATCACCTCGGCCGGATCGGCGGCAGGGCTCGACATGCTGCTGCATCTGGTGCGGCGCGATCACGGCAGCGCGATCGCCAACCGGGTCGCGCAGCGGCTCGTGGTGCCGCCGCATCGCGAGGGCGGTCAGGCGCAGTTCGTGCCGCGGCCGATGCCGCAAGACGAAGGCGGGCGCCTCGCGAAGCTGATGGACTGGGTGCGCCGCCATCCCGCGTTGCCGCACACCTTGCGCTCGCTGGCCGAACGGGTGGCGATGAGCCCGCGTACGCTGCAGCGACAGTTTCACGACGCTACGGGCATGGCGCCCTACGAATGGTTGGTGCGTGAACGCGTGGCGATCGCGCGAGAACTGCTTGAGGCGCCGGCTCCTTTGCCGATGGCGCGCGTGGCTGGGCTGGCGGGCTTCGGTTCCGAAGAATCGCTGCGGCGGCATTTCCGGCGTATCGCGTTGACGAGCCCAGGCGCGTATCGTAAGAAGTTCGGGGTGCAGGCCGGGGTGCAGACACCCGGATAGAGGCGCGTCGCTTTTCGTTCTGCTGTTCCCTCATAGGGGAACAGTTTCAAACGAACGCTTGCCAATGCGCAAAATCATCTAGGGCTCGGGTATGACAGGCGACTTGATGCGTGCCGCATGACCGGTCGAATGCGTTTCATGCAAGCATCTGTGCATGCTCAAAAGTCACGGAATGCCGCGTGCCGGGCGTTGCGACCGAATCGCGCGATTGGCCGCCCGCTTCGCCGCCATGCAAGGGTTCGCGCAATCGCCGGTTTTCTGTCAGCATCACGGCCAGCGTCCGTGGCAACCCACGTCAACAAACGTGCGGTGCATACGGCTACTTGAAGCGCGTGTTCGAAACGCGTCATCGCCACCGTCCTCTCTTGCTCATGAACGTCAAAACCGCCGCTGCTGCCGTTGTCGTTTCTGCTGCAATTGCAGCGCTCATGCCCGCGCTCGTCGCGGCGCAAACGGGAGCCGCCGATTCGCGCGCCGAACTTTATCGCCGCAACCTGCTGGCGGGCAAGGACGTGCCGTGCCGCACGAACGCGTCGTGCGCGGCGTTGGGCGTGGCCGCGCTCGAAGCAGGGCGCCTCAAGGACGCGCAAACGCTGGTCGCGATGGAAGCCGCGCTCGCCGAGGCCACCGCCATGCAGGCGAACGAAGAGAACTCGCCGAAAGCGACCAGTTCTGCGCGGGCTCGCGTGGCAATGGCGCTGGTTCATCAGGGTGACGTGCAAGTGAGGCTGGGCGCGCTGCCGGGCGCGCGCGCGTATTACCGCACCGCGGTGAGCCGCGGCAACGACTATCCCAACGACGCGCTGCTCGGTCGCGCGGTAGCGGCCGCGCGTCAACGTCTCGAAGCGATTGCTGACAAAGCGGTGGTGGCCGGTGTGCCGCCGAACGGCGCGCGCTTTGCCAGTTACATGTTTTTTGGCGCGTGGAACAGTATCGAGGTGAAGCCGGTGAAAGGGCGGCACGGCGTCTACCGGATCGATGGCGACTTCGTGTATCCGACTGTCGGCGCCGACGGTCAACCGAGCGCGAACATGGGCAGCCTGTCGGCCTACGTGCGGTTCTACGGTGGCGTGGCGCGCGTGCCGGTGACTGATGACGGAGGCCGTGCGCCGCTCGACGCAACCGCGAGGATCACCAATCTCGCGCCTTATGACAAACATGAGGACAAGCCAACGGACAAACGTGCGGACAGATGCCTGATCGAGTTCAAACTCTCCGCACCGGAAACGCTCGATGTAGCGACGCACGGCTCGCTAACCGAATGCGGATTCGGCTTCAACGTCAGCGCGGACGGACGTTACTATTTGATGACAGGCTCCTGACAGTCGGCATGCTGCAGGTTGCGAGCCTGTCCACCTGCTGCCTGCATGCTTTCCCATCCGCGCTGCGTCTTTTATGATGCAGTGGCCGTGCACGTTTTACCGCTGTCCAAAGCGTTCCCGCCAACAAAACTCTGATAAGAAAAACGCTCGCCATGCAGAACCTCCTCGACTATCCGGCACTTGTCTTCCTCATTTGCTTTGTTGCGATGTGGCTGTCGGCGCGCATCGGCGCGTCGCTGCTGCGGCGTTTCAGAAAGATCGAAGAGGACGCACGCGACGACTTCAGCGTGATTCAGGCCGCCACGTTGACGCTGCTTGCGCTGATCATCGGTTTCACTTTTTCTATGGCGGTAGGCCGCTACGATCAACGCAAGAACTACGAGGAAGAAGAGGCGAATGCGATCGGCACCGAATACGTCCGCGCCGATCTGTTGCCCACCGCCGATGCGGCGACTGTCCGCGGCTTGCTGAAAACCTATCTCGACGAACGCGTGCTGTTTTACACGACGCGCGACGCCGATGAACTCGCCAAAGTCAACGCCGAGACGTCGCGCCTGCAGGGCGCAATGTGGACTGCAGTGAAGAATGCCGCTGTCGTGCAGCCCACGCCAGTGGCCGCGCTCGCTGTCGCCGGAATGAACGACGTGCTCAATACGCAGGGTTACACGCAGGCGGCGTGGTGGAATCGCATTCCTGTCGCGGCGTGGACACTGATGGTGTTGATCGCGGTGTGCGCCAATGTGCTGGTCGGCTACGGCGCACGTGGTTTGAAAGCGGGAGCCGGGTTGTTGCTGACCGTTCCGCTGATCGTGTCGCTGTCGTTCATGCTGGTCGCCGATATAGACAGCCCGCGCGGCGGCGTGATTCGTGTGAAGCCACTCAATCTCCATGCGCTGGCGGATTCGTTCCGCTCGCGTTGAACCTGTACTGAACCCGCATCGAGTCGTATGAAGGAGAATCACATGTCCGATATCGCACAGACCATCGCCAGCTTCAATACCGGCCGCGATCCTGAACGGCTCGCGATGAAATACAAGCTCATGCGTGGCTCGCCGTTCGTGTTTCTACGCGGCACCTGCCATCTGTTTTACGCGCGTCTGCCGCGCGACAAGGTGCTCGACGAAGCGCCCCCGGTGTGGATTTGCGGCGATATGCACGTGGAAAATTTCGGCAGCTACAAAGGCGACAACCGCCTCGTCTATTTCGACAACAACGATTTCGACGAAGCCTGTCTCGCGCCGAGTCTTTACGAACTGGTGCGGCTCCTCACGAGCGTGCTGGTCGGCGCGAGCGACCTCAAGCTGAGCCGCGCGCAGGCACTCGCGCTTTGTCATACCGCGGTCGATGCTTACAGCGCGGCGCTCGCCTTCGGCAAAGCGCGCTGGATCGAAGCGGAGACATCGACCGGCATGGTGCGCGATTTGTTCGACGCATTGGCGACTCGCAAGCGTGCCGAGTATCTCGACCGGCGCACCACGCTCAAGGGCAAGATCCGCGTGTTGAAAGTGGACGGCAAGAAAGCGCTGCCGGTCAGCGACAAAGCGCGCGCTGCAGTCACGGAGTTCATGCGTCAGTTCGCCGCCGGTCAACCCAATCCGGACTTCTATCGGATCATCGACGTGACGCGACGGATTGCCGGCACCGGTAGTCTGGGGGTGGACCGCTACGCGATCCTCGTCGAAGGCAAGGGCTCACCGGACGGCAACTATCTGCTCGATCTGAAAGAGGCGCTGCCTTCCTCGGTAACGCCGCATGTACGCACACCGCAGCCGAAGTGGCAGAGCGAGGCGCAGCGTGTGGTTGAAGTTCAGCGGCGCAATCAGGCGGTTTCGCAGGCGTTCCTGCATGCAGTCGATTTCAATCAGCGCTCGTATGTGCTGCGCAGCTTGCAGCCTTCGGAAGACCGTGTGGCATTGAGCGACTGGGACGGCAAGCTACCGCGGCTCGAAGAAGTGGTCAACAGCATGGCCCAATTGAGCGCGTGGGCGCAGTTGCGCAGCGGCGGCCGGGAGAAGTCGTCGATTGCGGACGAGCTGATCGCGTTCGGCAATCGCAAGGATTGGCAATTGCCGTTGATTGAACTCGCGACGCAGTGTGAGGCTCTCGTGAACGCCGACTGGAAAGCGTATTGCGAAGCTTATGATGGTGGTGCGTTTAATTTGCCGGCACAGAAGTCTTAATGGTGGCGTCACGCTGGGCACTTAACGCGGTGCCCGGCGCGTTGTATCGCTTCTTTGGGGCGGCTGCCGCCGCACCCCGTCTTTTTCCTTCTGGCTGTCTCTGACCGGACCCCTCGGTCCCCGTCCATCTTCATGCAGGTTTGTCTCGCGTCACTGGACCCGTGTGCGGCCCTTCCACGTCCGGCGTTCCGATTTTCGTCGCGGGGATGTGGCAAAGGCTCACAGACTCTTGCGTGGTTCCTTACGGACCTTGATGTCCACGTTGAAAGTGCCTGTTGCGTAGGCGCATGGATATCGCAATTTTAGGAATTGTCGGATAGTTGGGGTGGAATGCTCCTTATAGGGTGCTTGGGATTCAAACAAGTACAACCGCTAATCATGCAACGGCCATTGGTAAGCCACGAGCGTCTGCTTCTGCAGTTTCTTCTTACAGCGAACGAATCTTTTTATGGCGCTTACGTACTAAGGTGGAAAAATCAGGTTGAACGGTGCACGGTCCATGAGGTCAATGTGCCCTACTGTCTGGCCATCAGCCACGATGAAATCAGACTTTCAGGAGGCGGCTTCATTACGCTCGCGCGCGAGCTGGTTTGCGTTGACGAGGGCGTACCAGTGCTGATTTATGCTTGCGCGGTGGAGACGCAGTCAGGTTATGTCCTCAACTCTTTCGACATCGATCGTCTCGATGGGGAGCCTCTTGTGGCTTATCCCGACCCAGGCGATGGCCTCATGATCATGGAAGCCGGTAAACGCATAGGTGGGGCAGATTTGCGACATGTGTACAAGGAGTCGGATCTGCCACCGCGCTTTAAGCTTCCCTGAGATCGCAGGGAATATTGATGCGACGAACTCTTAAACCTCAAGAACGCCAACTGCTTGAGTTTCTTATATCCGTCAATGCGCCGCTCTACAGGACCGACGTAGCTCGCTGGATGGAGCAGATTCGAACCTGTACTGTTCGCGAAGTCAACGTTCAGTATTGCCTGTCGATCAGTCACGACGAGAAAAGCTATGGGGGTTGGGAAAACTCCAAGACGCTGGCACATGAATTGATAGCCGTCGACGAGGGAGTGCCGGTGCTTATTTACGCAATCGTCCATAACACCCAGGCAGGTTTCGTTTTGCACTCATTCAACATTGATCGCCTCGATGGAGAACCGCTTGTTAACTATCCTGAGGCAGGCGACGGGTTAATGATTGTCGAGCGAAACAAGAGGGTCGGTGGGGCAGATTTGTGCCATCTATATGGCGGATCGGGTTCGTAACTTGCCCCGTCATGTGACCAGTCAGCGTAACACCTGACTGTCGCAGCACAATTCACTTTAAATTGCTGGGCAGCACCAACAGCCTGTTGATTTAGGTTCACGCAATACCCGTATGCGCGGCGCATCGCTGCGCCGCGCATGCCAGCAAGTTCTCCAGACAAACCCTGATTGCTGCGTTCAATCCGCCACTGCTATCGTTCGCTGGTCCTTGTGGAAGCGCTTCCACTTTAGCTGCCGGGCAGCATCCACATCAAGTTTCGCCGTACCCGATTCAACGACCTCAGCGCAGGAGAGAATCCGTGGCAAACGACGCATCCGCTGTATTCGACACCCTATCCCCAGCAGTTTCCCAGGGCTTGCTCGCCGATCCCTTCACCCCGCCCGCGGACTCTACGCTGTGGCGCAAGAACTTCCTGCTTGGCGCCGCCACGGCTTCGTATCAGATCGAAGGCGCGGTGAATGAAGACGGCCGCCTGCCGTCGATCTGGGACACCTTCTCGGCGATACCCGGCAAGGTGCTGGCCGGCGACACCGGCGCCGTTGCCTGCGATCACTACCACCGCTGGGAAGCGGACGTCGAGATGCTGGTCTCGCTCGGTCTCGAAGGCTATCGGCTCTCGATTGCGTGGCCACGCGTCATGGACGCGGCAGGCGTGCCCAATCGCAAAGGGCTCGACTTCTACAAGCGCCTCCTGAACCGCCTGAAAGAGAAGGGCATCACGACCTTCGCGACGCTCTATCACTGGGACCTTCCGCAGCATCTGGAAGATCGCGGCGGCTGGCTCAATCGCGAAACCGCTTACCGTTTCGCTGACTACGCCGACCTGATGAGCCGCGAACTGGCCGGCACGGTCGACGCATGGGCGACGCTCAACGAGCCGTGGTGCTCGGCGTATCTCGGCTACGGCAACGGCCACCACGCGCCGGGCCTCGCCGACGACCGCTTCGCGACGCAGGCGATGCATCACCTATTGCTCGCACACGGCCTTGCGATTCCGGTATTGCGCGCCAACGATCCGGCTTCGCAGAAAGGTATCGTCGCCAACATCGGCCGCGGCACGCCCAATAGCGACAGCGCGGCGGATCAGCGCGCGGCGCATCTGTTCGAAGTCCAGCACAATGCGTGGATTCTCGATCCGTTGCTCAAGGGTTCGTATCCGCAAGACCTGTTCGAACTGTGGCCGGGCACCGAGCCGCTGGTGCTCGACGGCGACATGCAGACCATTTCCGCGCCGCTCGATTTCCTCGGCATCAACTATTACTTCCGCACCAACGTCGCGAGCGACGGCGCGCATGGATTCCGGGACGTGCCGCTCGAAGGCGTCGAGCGCACGCAGATGGGTTGGGAGGTGTATCCCGATGGCTTGCGCGATCTGCTGACCGGTTTCAAGAGGACGTATCACAACCTGCCGCCGATCTACATCACCGAAAACGGCATGGCCTCGGATGATCAAGTGACCGACGGTCATGTGGAGGATACGCAGCGCATCTCGTTCCTCAAGCGCCATCTCGCAGCGGTCGATCAGGCGGTCAAGGCCGGCGTGGATATTCGCGGTTATTTTCTGTGGTCGTTGATGGATAACTTCGAGTGGGCGTTTGGGTATGAGCGTCGCTTTGGTGTCGTACACGTCGACTACAGTACGCAGAAGCGCACGGTCAAACGTAGTGCGGAGTGGGTGGCGAAATTCCTGAAGGAGCGTAAAGCAAGGGCTTAACGACAGGTGAAGCTGGTTGGTATGTCGACTTGGAACACGGGCGCAAAGCCCGGGGGAGACGGAATGCACAGCAGAAAAATGGTCTTGCGAGGCGTGGTTGCGGCACTGGCGTTATACGGCATCGTCGCGCACGCGGCGGAACCCTTGAAGGCCAACGTAATCCACTGGTGGACCTCCGGCGGCGAATCCGCCGCGATCCGCCAGTTCGCCGATGCGTACAACAAGTCCGGTGGCCAGTGGGTCGACAACGCAGTGGCCGGCGCCGATCAGGCGCGCTCCACTGCGATCAACCGGATCGTCGGCGGCGATCCACCCACCGCCGCGCAGTTCAATACGTCCAAGCAGTTTCACGACCTGATCGATCAGGGTCTGCTGAACAACGTCGATGACGTCGCCGCGAAAGAAAACTGGAACGGCGTGTTCCCGCAATCGATCATCGACACCATCCGGGTGAAGGGCCATTACTACGCCGCGCCAGTCGATATTCACATGCCGGCCTGGTTCTTCTACTCGAAGCCGGTGTTCCAGAAGGCCGGCATTGCCGCCGAGCCGAAGAGCTATGACGAATTCCTCGCCGATCTCGGCAAGCTGAAAGCGGCAGGCGTGATTCCGCTCGCGCTCGGTGGTCAGCCGTGGCAGGAAAAGATCACGTTCGACGCGGTATTCGCCGACGTCGGCGGTCCCGATCTTTATCTGAAGGTGTACCGCGATCGCGACATGAACGCGGTCAAGTCGGATGCGTTCAAGAAAGTGCTCGCATCGTTCAAGCGCTTGCATGATTTCGTCGATGCGGGCTCGCCTGGCCGCAACTGGAACGACGCCACCGCGCTGGTGATTTCCGGCAAGGCGGGCGTGCAGATCATGGGCGACTGGGCCAAGGGTGAATTCTCCGCGGCCAATCAGACGGCGGGCAAGGACTTCGGCTGCTTCCCGGGTTTCGGTCCGCACTCGCCGTATCTGGTCGCGGGCGACGTATTCGTATTCCCGAAAACCGACAACGCCAACGCGATCAAGGCGCAAAATCTGCTTGCCACGGTGATGACCTCGCCGGCCGCGCAAGTCGCATTCAGCGCAAAGAAAGGTTCGATTCCGATTCGCCCCGATGTGGATGCGAGCAGTCTCGACATCTGCGCGAAGGAGGGCATGGCGATCATGAAGGACAAGTCGCGTCAGTTGCCGAATCCGGAGATGCTGCTCTCGCCTGACACGCAGGGCGCGTTGATCGACGTCATCACGAACTTCTGGAATAAGAATCAGTCGGTCGACGACGCGCAGAAGGCGTTTGCCAGTGCATTGAAGAGCTAGGCGCTCGTCATGCACGCGCTCAAGCTGCAAGCCGCCGGCTCCAGGCATGGCAAAGGGCCGCTGAAAAAGCCGCTAAAAAAGCGCTTGCCGATAGCGGCATGGCTAGCCTTGCTGCCGATGGTCCTGACCGTCGTGTTCGCGTATCTCGGCACGATGGTCTGGACCGCGCGCGTGTCCCTCAGCAACTCGCGTACGTTTCCTTCCGGCGACTTCGCGGGCCTCACGCAGTACACGCGGCTCTTCAATAACGACCGTTGGTTGCTGTCGCTGCAAAACATCGTGATCTACGGTGCGTGCTTTATTGTTGCGTGCATGGTGATCGGCTTGCTGCTGGCGATCTTCATCGACCAACGCGTAGTGGCCGAAGGCGCGTTGCGCACGGTGTTTCTCTATCCGTATGCGATGTCGTTTGTCGCAACCGGTCTGGTCTGGCAGTGGATTCTGAATCCTGAGTTGGGCGCGCAGGCCGTGTTGCACAAGCTCGGTTTCGTGCATGCGCGCTTCGACTGGATCGTCGATCAGGACTGGGTGATCTACACCATCGTCATCGCGACGGTGTGGCAGGCGTCCGGCCTCGTGATGGCGCTGCTGCTGGCCGGCTTGCGCGGTATCGACGACGAACTGTGGAAAGCCGCGCGTATCGACGGGATTCCGCGTTGGCGGGTGTATGCGAGCATCGTCGTGCCGATGCTCGGGCCTTCCATGTCCACCGCCTTCGTGCTGCTCTTCGTGATGGTCGTGAAGCTTTACGACGCCGTGGTCGCGATGACGCGAGGCGGCCCCGGCACCGCGAGCGAAGTGCCGGCGAAGTTCATCATGGACTACCTGTTCGGTCGGGCCAATATCGGCCTCGCGTCGGCTGCGTCGATCGTGCTGCTGGCCACGGTGCTGGCGATTCTCGCGCCGTTCTTCTATGCCCGCAGCCGCGCTGCGTTGCGCAAGGAGGTGTGATGAACACGCTCAGTCCGCCACTCAAAGGCGGCACGCCGAGCCGCACACGCCGGCGCCGCCGTGCGTTTACACCCGCACGCCTCGGCGTCTACGCGTTTCTGCTCACAGCGGCGTTGTTCTTCCTGTTGCCGCTGTACGTGATGCTCGTCACATCGGTGAAGCCGATGAGCGAGATTCGCCTCGGCAATCTGCTCGCTTTCCCCGCGCATTTCACGCTCGATGCATGGAGCGCCGCGTGGCAATCCGCCTGCACGGGGCTCGATTGCAACGGCATCCAGGTCGGCTTCTGGAATTCGGTGCGCATTGTCGTGCCCAGCACGGTGTTGTCGATCATGATCGGCGCGGTGAACGGCTATGCGCTATCGTTCTGGCGGCCGCGCGGGGCAGGGCTGCTGTTCGGCGTGCTGCTGATGGGCGCCTTCATTCCCGTGCAGGTGATGGTCTATCCGCTCGTGCGCGTGCTCGCGAGTGTGCATCTGTTCAGTTCGCTGCCGGGCATTGTGGTGATTCACACCATCTTCGGCATGCCGGTGATGACGCTGCTGTTTCGCAACTTTTACGCGTCGATTCCGCAGGAGCTGTTCAAGGCGGCGCGCATCGACGGCGGTGGTTTCTGGCGCATCTTTTTGCAACTGATGCTGCCGATGTCCACGCCGATCATCGTCGTCGCGGTCATCATGCAGGTGACGGGCATCTGGAACGACTTCATTCTCGGCCTCGTGTTCGCCGGCACGAAAAACCTGCCGATGACGGTGCAATTGAACAACATCATCAATACGACGACTGGCGAGCGGCTCTATAACGTCAATATGGCGGCGACCATTCTGACCTCCATGGTGCCGCTTGCGGTCTACTTCATTTCGGGCCGCTGGTTTGTACGCGGCATTGCGTCCGGCGCCGTCAAGGGGTAGGGCGATAAAGCATGGCAAACCTGGCGAATGTGGAAAACGCGATGGCAAATGTGGCGGTAGGTGCGACGGTAAATGCGGCAGACTTGGCTACCCCGGCAGATGCGGCGAATGTCGGCCACGTGGCGGACACCGCGGGTCTGTCGAATCCGGCCAACGTATCGGTGCGCAATCTGAAGATCCGGCTCGGCGCGAATACGGTGATCGAGAATCTCGATCTCGATGTGCGAGCGGGTGAGTTCGTCGTGCTGCTTGGCCCATCGGGCTGCGGCAAATCCACCTTGCTACACAGCATCGCTGGTCTGATCGACGTGACCGACGGCAGCATCGAAATTGCGGGCGTTGACATGACCTGGGCCGACCCGAAAGATCGTCGTATCGCGCTGGTGTTTCAGTCGTATGCGTTGTATCCGACCATGAGTGTCGAGCGCAATCTGTCGTTTGCGTTACGTATCAACGGCACGCCGAAGGCGGAAATCGAGCGGCGTGTGGCGCGGGCGTCCGACATGCTGCAACTTGGCCCGCTGCTCAAGCGCAAGCCGGCGCAACTCTCCGGCGGGCAGCGGCAGCGTGTGGCGATCGGCCGTGCAATCGTGCGCGAGGCCGACGTGTTCCTGTTCGACGAGCCGCTCTCGAATCTCGACGCCAAATTGCGCACCGAATTGCGTCGCGAACTCAAGCAACTGCACCAGCGTCTGGGCGCGACGATGATCTACGTGACCCATGATCAGGTCGAAGCGATGACGCTTGCCACGCGTATGGCGGTGATGCGCGGCGGCGTGATCCAGCAGTTCGGCACGCCCGCCGAAGTCTATGCGCGGCCGAACAATCTGTTTGTCGCGACGTTTTTGGGCTCGCCCGCAATGAATGTGCTCAAGGGCACACTTGAGCCGCGCGACGGCGCGCTACACTTTTGTACAGCGCATTTGCGGCTCGATGTGTCGCACTATCCTTTCAAGAACCTGCCGACGGATCGTCTGTCTTGCGTACTCGGCTTGCGGGCCGAAGACGTGCACGTGGAGGAAGGTTCAAGCGGTTCAAGCGGTTCAAACACAAAAATGAGGGAGCGCGCGAACATTTCACTGGTCGAGCCGATGGGCAACCACCGTGTCATCTGGCTCGACTATCATGGAGTGCAAATCGCGTCGATCGACCAGACGAAGACACCGGTGGCGATAGGGGATGCCGCGGCGTTTTCGTTCGATGGCGCACATATTTCGCTGTTCGAGGAAGAAGGCGGTGCGCGTCTGTAGTGACGGGACGCAGCGTCGTTGAATACAGCAAGCTTGACGGAGAACCGCTTGGCAACACTCAAGGATGTCGCGGCACTGGCCGGCGTCGGCATGTCGACTGCCTCACGAGCCATTTCCGGTAAGGGACCCATTTCAGCCGATGCCGCCGCGCGCGTGAAGGCCGCGATCGAAGCGCTGAATTTCCGGCCGTCGTCCATCGGCCGGGCAATGGCGACGCAATCGCTCGGCATGATCGGCATTTTCGTGCCGACTTTCTTCGGCTCCTACTACGGCACGATTCTCAAGCAGACCGACACCGAACTGCGCGCGGTGCGCCGCCACGTGGTGGTGGCGACGGGTTGCGGAGAAGTGTCGCCGCGCGAGCAGGCCATCGAGGCGGTGCGTTTTCTGATCGGCCGTGATTGCGATGGCGTGGTGGTGATCAGCCACGATCTGCACGACGAAGATCTGGACATGCTGCATCGCATGCATCCGAAGATGGTGTTTCTGAATCGCGCGTTCGATCAGTTGCCGGAAGCGTCGTTTTGCGCGGATCATCGGCGCGGCGGTGAACTGGCGGCACGCACGCTGCTCGATTATGGGCATCGGGACATTGCGGTGATTTCCGGGCCGTTCAGCGCCTCGGACAATCACACTCGGCTCGAAGGCTTCTTTGCCGAATTGTCGCGTGAGGGCATTGCACGTGAAGACGTCACGCTGATCGAATCGGACTTCTCGCCGGAAGGCGGTTACGTTGCCGCGCAGAAGCTGCTCGATTCCAAGCGGCGCTTCACTGGCCTCTTTTGCGCGAACGACACGATGGCGGTGAGCGCGCTGGCGCGCTTCCACCAGGTGGGGATTTCCGTACCCGACGAAGTCTCGGTGATCGGCTACGACGATGATTATTCGGCCGCGTATGCTGCGCCTGGGCTCACCTCGGTGCATATCCCGACAGCGGAGTTGACGCAGAACGCCGTGCGCTGGCTGGTCAATCAGTGCTACCGGACCTCGTGGGAGATCATCCGTGAGTTTCCGGTGAGCGTGACGATGCGGGAATCGGTGGGGCCGGCACCGGGGGCTTCGTCGACCAGGATCAAGGCGGCCAGTTGCCGTATCGCGTCGTAGCCTCTTCGCGAAGCGGCACGCAGGTGCCGCTTATTGGTCGCTTACGTGTTGCGTAGGGGTTGCTTTGGCCCCGCTTACGTCCCGCTGCGCAGCGACTGTTCGTAGCGCAGGCGCGCTTCTTCGTCGAGGCGCGTGTCTTCAAGTTCCTGTAGTACGGCTTCGAGATCGATCGGCGTAGTGTCGAGTTCGACACGGCCGGTCAATTTGGCATCCACGTGCAAGGCGCCTGCTTCGTACAGCGACCAGATTTCCTTGCCGTAGCTCGTATCGAGCAATGCGGGCGCGAACTGGCCAAAATACGTGGCGAGGTTGTTCACGTCGCGCTCGAGCATGGCCGGCGCTTCCAGATTGCCGGCGGCATCCACGGCTTGCGGCAGGTCGATGATCACCGGGCCGTCTGCCGCGAGCAGGATGTTGTATTCGGACAGGTCACCGTGAATCATGCCGGCGCACAGCATGCGCACTACCTGGTTGAGCAGCAGCGTGTGCAGTTCGAACGCGCGCGCCTCGGTCATCTCGACATCGTTCAGACGCGGCGCGACGTTGCCGTCCGCATCGGTCACCAATTCCATCAGCAACACGCCGTCGGTGCAGATAAAGGGCTGCGGCACGCGCACGCCGGCGTTGGCGAGTTGGAACAGCGCATCGACTTCCGCGTTCTGCCACGCCTGTTCCTGCACTTCGCGGCCATAGCGGCTGCCTTTTTCCATGGCGCGCTGCTGGCGGCTGTTCTTGACCTTGCGGCCCTGCTGATAGGACGCGGCCTGGCGGAAACTGCGCTGTTTGGCGTCCTTATAGACCTTCGCGCAGCGCGTGGACTCGCCGCTGCGGACCACGTAGACGGTGGCTTCCTTGCCGCTCATCAACTGCGAGATGACTTCGTCGATCAGGCCCTCTTCGACCAGCGGGAGCAGACGTTTGGGTGTTTTCATGCGGCCACCGGAGCGCGGTGGGGGGCTGATCGGCCATGTGCGGCCGATTGCGAGGGGAGGTGCGGGATTCGGATCATGCCGGATTATAAAGGGTATGGAGACATGTGCCGGAACACGAGCGTCCAGGTGCCGGATGTGACTGGCACGGCTCGAACGTGTGGCCGCTATGCGAAGACATCACGCCTGAAATACAGACTCCATTCGCTGTATTTCGGGCCGGGACAGATTCAGCGCGGTGGCTTCTTCCCGCCACGTGTTGACGGCGTCTTGAACTTCCACAACGACGCGGCGCGCGTCTGAGTCGTCGAGTCGATAAAACTCAGCGGTGTCGATCGCGGTTTCAAGATCCGGCAGGGCGCTCATACCGTCCAGCGTGAGCGCGTGTTCCCGCTTGCTCGGGTTTGGATTCATATCGAACGCTGGCGAGAGCCGCCAGCCCGAAGCCTCGCGAATGAAGCCGTGATTGCGCAGATGATCGTCCCGGTTTCCCACGCGCCGATGTCATAACGGTCGTCTTTCGCGGGGAATTTGGCGATCCAGAGATCATTACCCAGGCTGGTGAAGTTGGCTTTCGGGCGAGCGCCGCCGAGCGAGGTGCCAGGCGCGATCAGCATCGCGAGCCACTGCTCGTACTCGGGCAGTTTTTCGATATCTGCCTCTTCAATGCGCAGGCTGATATAGGCCAGGGTCGCGAGGTCGGTGACCGGCGGCGCGGCATCGGCGCTGTTGTCGAGAAAATGTCCGTCCACGTTCTGAAACCGCAGCGCGCCGACTCGTGTCAGGTCATGCACGCCCAGCAGGAAATCGATCTCCTGCAAATTACGCATGGGCCGGTCTTCGCGATCTGCCGCCGCGGCCTCGCGGCGCTCCATCAGCACGCGGCCCCAGCGATCCGGCGCCGAGTCCATGAAGACGCCGAATGCAGCGGACTTCGCAGACGGATATTGCTCGTCGGTCCATAACTCGAGGCGCGGGTCGAGCATGAATGCGTTACGCCCATCTACCCAGTTCTTCGCATAGGCAAAGGATGCCGGCAAGTCAGTGCGTGCAGTCTGGCGATACAAGGTGCCGACCTGCTGCCGGCTGCTCAGTTCGGTTGCGTCGAGGAATACCTTGAACGCATCGCGAGGTTTATTGCTGACCATCAGATTTCTTCGGGGGTTTTTTTGCCGGTTGCCCGGTTTTGACAGGAGCGGCACCGGGCGTGTTCGTGCGCGGTATGCGCTGACCCGGCAACTTGAGATCCTGCAGCTTGCGGCCGAGTTCGTCGTCGCGGGCGATGGCGTCCATGTCCTTGTCGAGACCCAACACGCGAAGCGCCCGCATATAGGTGCCGAGCGCAATATTCGGATCGCCTTTCTCGAGGCGGCTCAGCGTGTCGCGCGAAATGCCCAGCCTTTCAGCGAACAGAACGGTCGTGAGTTCACGTCGCAGGCGGGCGAGTTTCAGCCGTTCGCCGAGCGCACGCACCTGCTTCTCGACCGACGGAAAGGGACGTTGAAAGGTACGGGGCATGTCCGATAGATTAGGCAAATATGAAGAGTATGTCAAAAGTATCGGACAAATTTGCTGAATCAGGGGGCTAGGTGTATTGATCTGGTCCAAAATTTCTGAGATTCGTACGATACTTTAGGCAGTTAATGTAATTTAGCCTGAAGTATCGTACAAAATAGGGCGGTCAATGGTCGGTGCAACCGCTCCAAACCCGCTCCCTACGCCACTGGCCTCTTCAACAACGGCTCGATCGCCTGCTCGATGCAGTGGACGAAATATTCCGCCGGCCGCGTCAGTTGGGACTCCTGCGGCGACAGCAGATACAACTGCAACGGCGGCGGCGCGACCGGCAGCGCGAGACGCACGAAGCTCTGCCCGAGCGCGGTTTCTTCGAGCGAATGCGTGGTCCACGCGAAGATCGCGTCGGTGCTGATGGTCAGGCTGTAAAACAGCGCGTACGACGTGCAGCGCGTGATTCGCCGGGGTGGCGTGAGCCCGGCGCATTCGAACATCGCGCGGATAAAGCCCGGGTACTTGTCCGTCACGTCAGTGTGAATCCACTCGGCTTCCTGTACCACCTCGAGCGACGCCGCGTCCGCATAGGGACTCTGCGCGCGCGTCACGAATACGGTTTCGAACGAGACCATCCGCTTTACGCTGCCCAGATCGCTCACCGGTCGCGCGAACGCGGCGAACGCCAGATCCAGCGTGCGATTGCGGAGTTGCTCATGCAACTGGTTGAAACCCAGCTCGCGAAACTCCAGCGTCACCATCGGCCAGCGTTTGCGAAATTCGACGAAGGCCTCGGCAAGTCCCGTGGTGCCGACAATCGGCGTGATGCCGATCACCAGGCTGCCGTCGCGCAGCCCCTTCAGATGCGCCATATCCTCCTCGGCGCGCTCCATCTCGCGCACCACGGTGCGCGCCCGGCTCACCAGCGCCGCGCCTTCGGCCGTGGGCACGACGCCCCACGGGTTGCGCTCCAGCAGCCGCACGCCGAATTCCGTTTCCAGTTCCCGCACCGCCTTCGTGATGGCCGGTTGCGTCACGAACAGCGCTTTGGCCGCGCCGTTGATGCTGCCGGTCGAGGCAATCGCAACCAGTGCTCGCAGATGATGGATTTTCATGATGCGGAATATAGCACTGGCAGTTATGCACATCAAAATTTGTGCTTATTTGTTTTCGGGCCGGATCTTTACGCTTTGCTTCGACGGTTGCGAAACGACAGCCGGCTTAATCGGAGCACAACGAATGACGCAATCTTTTCCCCAGCTTCTCGCCGAACTGCGCGAGACCGAACACGAATTCATTGCGATTCGCCGCGACATCCATGCGCATCCTGAACTCGGCTTTGCTGAAACGCGCACCGCCGAACTGGTCGCACGCAAGCTCGCGGAGTGGGGCTATGAAGTGACAACGGGTGTCGGCGGCACGGGCGTGGTCGGCCAACTGCGGCGCGGCACATCGAGCCGAACGCTCGGACTGCGCGCCGACATGGACGCGCTGCCGATCCAGGAAGCCACCGGCCTGCCGTACGCGAGCACCGTCGCGCAGACCATGCATGCGTGCGGCCACGACGGCCACACCGCGATCCTGCTGGCCGCCGCGCACCGCGTCGCTAGCCGGGGCAAAATCGACGGCACGCTGAACGTGATCTTCCAGCCCGCGGAAGAGGGCCTGGGCGGCGCCTCGAAGATGATCGAGGACGGTCTTTTCGCGCGCTTTCCCTGCGACCAGGTGTTCGCGCTGCACAACGCGCCCGGCCTGCCGGTCGGCCATTTCGCACTGCGCCACGGCTGCATGATGGCGTCGTCCGATTCGGTGACGATCACCGTGACCGGCAAAGGTACGCACGGCGCGATGCCGCAGTTGGGCTGCGATCCGATCGTCGCGGCGGCCAGCATCGTGCTGGCCTTGCAATCGATCGTCGCGCGCAACATCGAGCCGACCCGTGCGGCCGTGGTGACGGTCGGTGCGATCCACGCCGGCAGCGCACCCAACGTGATCCCCGAAACGGCGACGCTGAAACTCTCGGTGCGCGCGCTCGATTCGCAAACGCGCGACCTGGTCGAAGCGCGGATCCGCAGCATCGCGCAGTTACAGGCGCAAACCTACGGCGCCACGGCTGAAGTCGACTACCAGCAGATCTCCCGCCCGCTCGTCAATCATCGCGGCGCGGCCGACCTCTCGATCGAAACCATCGAGGCCCTGGCCGGCCCGGCGGGCTACACGCTCATGCCCGATGCGGTAATGGGCAGCGAAGACTTTTCGTGGATGACCGAAATGGTGCCGGGCTGTTACGTGGTGCTCGGCAACGGCGTCGACTCGAAGGGCGGCTGCGCGGTCCACAACCCGGCATACGACTTCAACGACGCGGCGATCAGTTGGGGGGCCGCTTACTTCGTCGGACTTGCCGAGCGCTGTTTGAGCATGCTCTGAGCGCTGCCTGAGCACGGTCCACTCGCCGGGTTTCGATCCGGCGTCCAGTGCGCTGGAATCTTCAGTTCCGTCTTGCACTTCATTTCTAGACATCATTTGCACGCGAGGAGTAGGGAGACCCATGAAAAAATGCATCGCAATGAGCGCGGCACTGCTGACGCTCGGAACGGGGACAGCGGACGCCGAGCCGTATCAGATGACTTTGCTGAGCGCACTGCCGGAGTTCAACGGCAGCCTGCGCGAAGGCGTGGCGCTGTATGGGTCGGTCGATATGGGCATCAACTATCAGACCGTGGGCGGCAAGTCGCTGGTGCAGACCCAGAGCGGTGGCGAATGGACGTCGAAATTCGGCCTCTTCGGACGGGAAGATCTGGGCGGAGGCCTGCGTGCCGAATTCAATCTGGAAAGCGGCTTTCTCGCCAATAGCGGCGCCATGCAGGACAACACCTCGTTCCTCAATCGGCAGGCATGGGTGGGGCTGAACTCGTCGACTTATGGGCGAGTGCGTTTCGGCAAACAGATCGGCACGGGCTTGCCGCTCTTCGTCGACGTGTTCGGCACGGTGGGCACCAATTCGGCCTACACGTGGCTCGGCACCGCTGTCGTGCAAACGTCGAAGGGTTTCGGTTACAACAGCGACCTCGGCGCCGGCGCGACGCAACTGCCCGCGCGGGTGAATAACGCGATCACGTACCTGTCGCCGAGTTTTGCGGGCTTCAGCACGGAACTGATGTATGCGCCGAGCAATGTGGCCGGGCAGTCGCCGACAGCGGCGGCGCAGGGCGCGCTGCTGCAGTGGTATGACGGCACGACTTACGTGACGGGCACCTACAACCAGGTGTGGGGCGCGACCGGAACAGGCGGCACGAGCACCGTGCGTAACGATCTGTACGGTTTTGGCGTGGTGTATGACACCGGCAAGATCGTGCTGTCCGGCGCGTTCAACCAGTACGCGCCGAAGCTCGCCAACGACGGCATCGCGCGCGTCTATACGCTCGGCACGATCTGGCCGGTCGGGCGCAATGCGTTCCGCGCTTCGGTGGTGTATCGCGATACGTCCGGCGTGCATGACCCGGCAAATAATCCCGCGAAAGATTCGGCATTCGGCGTAATGCTCGGGTACGACTACACCCTTTCCAAACGCACAGGGCTCTACGCGCGCGCCGGCTTCATCCGTAACTACGGTATTTCCACCGTACTGCTGAACAATAATCCGCTGCCGACGCAAACCGGTAGCACCGCACCGGAACTCGGCACGACGCCGGTCACCGTGTCGCTGGGCATGTATCACAACTTCTAGGCGTGAGTCTCCCGATGAATGCAATCCAACACACCGCTAGTGCTGTCGCGACCGAGGCGACCGACGTGAAAGAGCGGCACGCGTCGCGCCGGACTGTCTTCGCCGCGGCGCTCGGCAACGGCCTGGAGTTCTTCGACTTCACGGTCTATAGCTTCTTCGCCGCGCTGATCGGCAAGCTGTTCTTTCCGGCCGGCGGCGACGTGGGCGCGCTGATGATGTCGCTCGCAACCTTCGGCGTCGGCTTCGTCGTGCGGCCGCTCGGCAGCATCGTGATCGGCGCGTATGCCGACCGCGCGGGCCGCAAGCAGGCCCTCGTGCTCACCGTTTCGCTGATGGCGCTCGGCACGGGCATGATCGGCCTTGCGCCGACTTACGCGACGATCGGTCTGGCGGCGCCGGCGATCATCGTGCTGGGCCGTTTGCTGCAAGGCTTTTCGGCGGGCGGAGAAGTGGGCGCGGCGACCACCTTGCTGATGGAGTCGGGCAGCGCGGGGCAGCGAGGTTCGCTGGTGAGCTGGCAGATGGCCTCGCAGGGCGGCGCGGCGCTTGCCGGCGCGCTGGTGGCGGCGACGCTCTCGCGCAGCCTCTCGCACGAGGCATTGCTTGCCTGGGGATGGCGTGTGCCGTTTCTGATCGGGCTTTTGATCGGTCCGGTCGGTTTCTATCTGCGCAAACATCTGGACGAGACCTTGCCTGCCGCGCAATCAGCGAAAACGGCCCGGCCTGACGCGGCCCGGCCGAAGGCTCGCATCGAATGGCGGCAGATCGTGGCAGGTACGATGCTGGTGATCGGCGGCACTTCGTCGATGTACGTGATTGTGTTTTTCCTGCCGTCGTTCCTGACGATGACGACCGGCATGCCGGCCGCTGTTTCGCTACTGGCCGGTTGCACGGCGGGCCTCGTGTTGCTGATCGGCTCGCCGTTCGCCGGCCGTCTCGCCGACCGCATGCCGCGTCGCAAGACTTTGCTGTACGCGGTGTCGGTGGTGTCGCTGATGGTGCTGCTGCCGGCGTTTTACGCGATCAAAACCTGGCCGTCGATCTACACGGTGGTACTGGTCGTGTTCGTGCTGATCGGTTTGATGACGCTTTCGAGTCCAGCGGGTTTCGTGCTGATTCTCGAAGCATTCAAACCGGACGTGCGGGCGACCTCGCTCGGCATCATCTACGCGTTGGGCGTGACGATTTTCGGCGGCTTCGCACAGTTGATCGTCAGCGCGTTGTGGCGCATGTCCGGTAGTTTTTACGCGCCGGCATGGTACGTACTGGCGTGCGGACTGGTGAGTTTCGCCGGCGTGGTGCTGTTCAAGGAAGCGAAATAGGGCTGCACTTTCATGGTGCGGGCGATGTGGCTTGGGCAAGCGGTCCATCTTGGACCTGATGGACCGCTGCAGGATGTGCAAACCCTGCATCGCCGTAAGTGCGCAGCACCTCGGAGATGATCACCTGATAACCATCGAGCCAGTTCGCCTGCGCCGCTTTCGCTTCCAGATGCGCGGGGTGCTGCATCAACGCCTGCAATGCGTCGAGCGAGGCCCAGTAGTACACATTCGACGTCAGTCCAGTCGACGCGTTTTCCCACGCCTCTTCGCCGAGATAACCGGGAATGGCCTTGGCGGCGGTGGCAATGGTCTCGTCGAGCCGGTAGAAGCGTTCGTCTAATTGTCTCGTCGCGAAGATGAAAGTTGACGTGTACATGGCGTAATCGGTTTGTAGGTGGGCGAACGTTTGCGCATCATAGCGCACGGTATCGAGCGCGTATTTTTTCACATTATTTGCCGCGTTTTCAGGGGTTTTTTCACGCGCCACCTACCGCCCGGCAGTAACGGTGTTGTAATAGTCCGCAACAGTGTTTTGCGTTTTCCCTCATTCATTTCGCACGGCAATCGCTTAAACTTGGCAGTAACAATTTGTTACGGGGTGCGAGATGTTGGCCGTGTTCATCATCGCCTGTCCGATCTGCATCGCCGCGCTGTTCGGTTTCGCGCGGCACGTGGATCCGCTGACAGGGCAGTTCAGGCGTTAGACCCAAAATGGGGCAGTTTCGGCAGGGGTGTTCAAGCCATTGCTGGTTTTAACCATTCTCTTTCGCCGATCAAAGCCTCAACCCTTGCCTTGGCATGCCGAGTCACGGCACGATGCGCGATAACCTAAGTTTGGGGCACTATCGCGTATGCGAGATTTTCTGACAAACATCACGACGCGCCTTGGCGTTTTGAAGGGCGTGCTTCCTTTGAGCCGTGCCGCGGCGGCGCGCGATGCGCTGGCCGGCGTGCAGCTTGCGTCGATGGATATTCCGCAAGTGCTCGGCTATGCGCGCATTGCCGGCATGCCGGCCGTTACCGGTCTTTACACTGTCTTTCTGCCGCTTATCGCGTTTGCGTTCTTCGGCGCCTCGCGGCACCTCGTCGTGGCAGCCGACTCCGCCACCGCAACCATTTTTGCGAGCCGCCTCTCGACCATGGCGCCGGCGTCGAGCGCGGAATATGCGGCGCTCGCCGGGATGGTCGCCTTGCTCACTGCCGCGCTTCTGCTTATCGCGCGGATCTTCAAGCTCGGTTTTCTCGCTGACTTTCTCTCGCGCACGGTGCTGGTCGGCTTCCTCGCCGGTGTCGGCGTGCAGGTCGGCATCGCCATGCTGGGCGACATGTTCGGAGTCCCCGGACATGCCGCACGCAGCATCGATCAACTCGCGCTCGTGGTGCGCGAGTCGGCGCAGATCAATCTGCCGACGCTCGCTATTTCCGCGCTGGTGGTGATCTCCATTCTGGTTTTCAAGCGTTTTTCGCCACGCCTGCCGGTGCCGTTGATCGCGGTGGTGGCGGGTATTGCCGCAAGCGATATTTACGGTTTCGCTGCCCACGGCATTTCTGTGTTGGGGCCGGTCGCAGGGGGACTGCCGCCGCTCCGTATGCCGTCGGTCACGTGGCAGCAATTACTCGAACTGCTGCCGGTCTCCGCCTCGTGCTTCGTGATGATCGTCGCGCAAAGCGCCGCTGCGAGCCGCGTATTTGCCGAGCGCTATCACGAGACGGTCGATACCAATGCCGACCTGCTGGGTATCGCCGCCGCCAACGCCGCGGCGGCATTTTCCGGCGCCTTCGTGGTGAACGGCAGTCCGACGCAAACCGCCATGGCCGATCGCGCCGGCACGCGCAGCCAGTTCGCGCAGGTCGTATTCGCGGTGGTGGTGGTCGTGGTGCTGCTGTTTTTCAGCGGTTATTTGCAGTACCTGCCGCACTGCATTCTGGCCAGCATTGTGTTTACGATCGCCATCGGCCTGATCAATCTGAAGACGTTGTTTTCGATCCGCCACGAAAGTCCCGGTGAATTCACGCTGGCCGTGTTTACCGCAGCGGCGGTGGTGCTGATCGGTGTCGAGCACGGCATTCTGGTGGCGGTGGCGTTATCGCTGCTGCGGCATGTGCGGCATAGTTACCGGCCGCACACCATGGTCCTCGTGCCCGGCGAAGGCGGCATCTGGGTGCCGGTGCCGGCCGCGCCCGGAATCCAGACCGAGCCGGGACTGATCGTCTATCGCTTCGGCGCCGATCTGTTCTACGCGAACGACCACTTTTTCGTCGACGATGCCCGCAGCCTGATCGATCATGCGCCGAGCGCGGTGCGCTGGTTCGTGATCGATTCCGGCGCGATCACCGACCTCGACTACTCGGCGGCGCGTTCGGTCGGCGAGTTGTGCGAGATGCTCAAGCGTAGCGGCGTCGAAGTGATTTTTGCGCGCGTGAATCAGTATCTGCGCTCGGATATGGACCGGCATGGCATCACGCCGATCGTCGGCGCAAACTGCATTTTCAGCACCTTGCATGACGCGCTGCGCCTGGCAGGCGTGGAGCAGCCTGGTACGCAGGTCAAAGCCGCGTCGTAGTCGTCATTTGGGTCTGTTTGGTCTGTTTGGCCAGACGTGGTGGATTGCTTCAGACCTGCGGCTCTTCATCGGCAAAGAAGTAGCCGATAAAAAAGCACGCGCCCGCGAGCAGGGCGCTGAGTACGGCCACCGTGTAGGCGAGCGCGGTACCGTGCCAAAGACTGTCGAACCACTGATGAAGCTGCGCCATCACCACCGCCGCGTTGCCGCCAATGCGCTGCAATTCGATCTGATAGCGCGGGTCCGCGATGCTGTACATCGAGACGGCATTGTCTGGCGCCGGCGCCATGGCATAGATGATCGCCGCGGCGATCAAACCGGCGAGCAGCACGACGGCGCCCGCCAGATAAAGCCGTTTTTGCAAGGACGAGCGCTTTGCTGCCGGATTCAGGTCATTGCCACCGCTCATCGTGTTCGTGTGTCCGCTCGTGTCATCAGGGTGACAGTATCGCAGAGCGGGCACACCCCAAAGGCGAGGCTAGCTTTTCGAAGTCAGCAGCTTGATCCCGGCAATGCTGAACATGATCGCGAGCGACCCGTCCAGCCAGCGACGGATCGCGACGTAAATGCGCCGTGCGGACACGGTTGAAAACAGCACCGCGTAGCTGCTGAACACGGATACGCCGATAACCATGCAGCCGAGTACCACCGGCGCGGTGTGCGACGCGCCGCCTGTGGGCGACATAGCCAGCGAAACGATCGAGAGCCACACCAGAATCGCTTTCGGATTGGTGAGATGCAGCAGCAGGCCGCGCAGATAGAGCCGTTTGAGCGGCTCGTCTTCGCGTGCGGTAGTCGGGGGCAACTGTTCCGCGCTGAATGCCGAGCGCGCGGATTTGAAGCCGAGCCACAGCAGATAAAGTCCGCCGGCAATCTTGATCGCCACCAGACATTCGGAGTAAGTGGCGAGTACCGCCGACAAACCCAGCGACGCCAGCAACGCCCAGAAGAACGAACCGGACACCACGCCAAGCGCGAAGGTGAGCGCGGATTTTCTGCCGGCGCTCATCGCCAGCGACATGATCGCGAGATTGCTCGGCCCCGGACTCGCCGTGCCGACGAAGTAGGCGCTGTAAGCGATCAGGACATCGGCGGTGAGGAAGGAGCTGGCGGTCATGGGCGTGTGAACCTCGGCGGCGGGCAAACTGCGCCGCTCGTTGCGGCACGGGGGAATCGCATGGATCGATGCGCGAACAACGATTCTGCTCGCCCGCGCGCGAATCTGATTCTGCTCGCCCGCGCGCGAATCTCACAGATACAGTTGATGGCCTGTGCGGCGGCACAATCGGGTGTTTGTGGGGCAACTCCGGCCGGGCAGTGAGCCGCCGCAGCCAACTCAGCCAGCTCACGACTCCGCCGCCGTTTCAATGCAATTCGCCAGAGCCCCCGCCACCGCCTGCCGGCTATGCCGTGGACGCTGCACGAGCCCGATTTCACGGTGAAACGTCGCGTCGCCGAGTTCGAGCGCGGTGACATTGGCGGGCCACTTGCCCAATCCCGCCGTATTCGGAATCAGTGCCACGCCGATGCCGCGCGCGACGAGTTGCGCGATACCCTGCAACTCGTCGAGTTCAATCACGTCGTGCACGTTCAGCCGCGCGCGCCGCAGAAAACGATCCACCAGCCTGCCGCCGAACGATCCACGGTCGTAGCGGATGAACGGTTCGCTCCTGAGCAGCTCGCGCCAGGACGGCGTGCCACGCGCGAGCGCCTTGGGCACCAGCAGCACGAACGGTTCGGTGACGAGCGTGCGCCATTCGAGTTCGGACGGCAGCGCGAACGGCGGTTTGATGATAACGGCGAGATCGAGCTCACCCGAGTCCACCTGCCCGAGCAGTCCCAGCGACACGCCAGGCACCACGCGAATCCGCCAGCCCGGCCGGTCGTCGCGAAAGCGGGCCAGCGCGTCGGCGAGAAACGACACCTGCGCGGACGCGATCGCGCCGACCCGCAGCATCCCGCTTTCGGCGGCACCCGCGCCGCGTTCCGAGAGCCGTGCATAGAGCGTCATCATTTCTTCGGCGAGCGCGAGCGTTTCGCGGCCGGCGTCGTTGAGCGTGGCGGAGCGGCCCGTGCGGTCGAACAGCGCGAAACCGAGTTCCTCTTCGAGCCGCTGCATTTGCGCGCTCACGGCGGATTGCGTCAGGCCGATGCGCGCGCCGGCACCGGAAAACGTGCCGTACTGGCTGACGGCGATAAAGGTTCTAAGTTCGCTGAGCATCGTCGATTGATCAATTTTGGTGTTGGTCAGATCAAATATATATCGTTTTTCACCATTTTTAGTCATGGTTAAAATTTGCCTCACGCGTGCGCCTTTTCGGGCCGCTTCATTGACCGACACACGAGCCCCCTTTACTTTCTGCGAGTTTTCCAACCATGAGCGTTGCCGACACCGTTTTGCCGCCGTTCCATCTGGCGTTTCCCGTGCATAGCCTCGCCGAGGCCCGCGAGTTCTATGGCGAGCTGCTCGGCTGTCCGGAAGGGCGTAGCTCTCCGGATTGGGTCGACTTCAACTTCTATGGCCATCAGATTGTCGCGCACCTCGCACCCGAGGAAATCGGCCACCGTCAGACCAGCAAGGTCGACGGCGACGCGGTGCCGGTGCGCCACTTTGGCGCGGTGCTCTCGATGGCGCAATGGCAGGCCGCCGCGGACAAGCTGCAAAAGGCCGGCATCGACTTCATCATCGAGCCGCATGTGCGCTTCAAGGGCGAGGTCGGCGAACAGGCGACGATGTTCTTCCTCGATCCGTCGGGCAACGCGTTGGAGTTCAAGGCGTTTGCCGATATGTCGTCGTTGTTTGCGAAGTGAAGTGATGTAGGTGCGAGGGCGCCGGTGGCACACGGCGGCGCTTCGAAACGAAAAGGCCGGTCAACAATCGTGTTGACCGGCCTTTTTTTGCCTGGCGCCAAAGCTCGGCAATTCACCCGCCGCGCCGGAATGAACCCCAGAATCGCCGCCGGAGCGTAGCGTATTTGCTTTGCGCAATTTATTCTGAAGGCATGTCTCGCGGCAGTTCGGCGAGACATGCATTTAGCAATACCCTTAAAAGAGCTTATCTACCGCTCATCAAACGTTTGCGCATCATGATGTTGCGGACGTTTGAAGCGCTACCTATCCTTACATTAGCCTTCCTGACAATTTAGCCATTTTGGCGCCATGCAGGCGTTGGTGCTATCGATCTAGCATAGGTACGGATTCACCCATCCCTTACCTGCATTCTCTCGGGCGCGTTTCATGTGGATCGTCAACGTTGCGCTTAAGCGGCCATACACGTTCATCGTGATGGCCATTCTGATCTTGCTGGCGACGCCATTCGTGCTGTTGACCACGCCGGTCGACGTGCTGCCGGAAATCAACATTCCGGTGGTCAGTATCATCTGGAATTACACGGGCTTGTCGGCCGAAGACATGGCCAACCGCATCACGTCCGTCAACGAGCGCAGTCTGACCACCACGGTCAACGACATCGAGCACATTGAATCGCAGTCGCTCGCGGGCATCACGATTCTCAAGGTGTTCCTGCAGCCGAACGCGAACATCCAGACCGCGATCGCGCAAACCGTAGCCGTTGAACAGGCGCAGCTCAAGCAGATGCCGCCAGGCGCGACGCCGCCTCTGGTGATCAGCTACTCGGCCTCCAGCATTCCGGTGATCCAGCTCGGCTTGTCGAGCCCGAAGCTCTCCGAGCAGGCACTCAACGACACGGCACTGAACTTCCTGCGCCCGCAACTGGTGACGATTCCCGGCGCGGCCGTACCGTACCCGTACGGCGGCAAATCGCGGTTGATCTCGGTCGACCTCGACACGCGCGCCTTGCTCGCAAAAGGCCTGACGCCTTCGGATGTGGTCAGCGCGTTCAACGCGCAAAACCTGATTCTGCCGACCGGTACGGCCAAGATCGGGCCGAAGGAATACACGATCAATATGAACGGCTCGCCCGCCACGGTGGAAGGGCTCAACGACATTCCGGTGCGCACGCTCAACGGCGCGACGACGTACCTGCGTGAAGTCGCTCACGTGCGCGACGGCTTCTCGCCGCAGACCAATATCGTGCGGCAGGACGGACACCGCGGCGTGCTGATGTCGGTGCTGAAGAACGGCAGCGCGTCGACGCTTTCGATCGTCAATACACTGCAAGGCATTCTGCCGGCCGCGCGCGCCGCGTTGCCGCCGGACCTGAGCATCACGGCCTTGTTCGATCAGTCCGTGTTTGTGAAGGCTGCGGTGCAGGGCGTGGTGCGTGAAGCGCTGGTCGCCGCGGCATTGACCGCCGCGATGATCCTGCTGTTCCTCGGCAATTGGCGCAGCACCTGCATCATCGCGATCTCGATTCCGCTGTCGATTCTGTCCTCGCTGATCGCCCTGCACGCGCTCGGGCAAACCATCAACATCATGACGCTGGGCGGCCTTGCACTCGCGGTCGGGATTCTGGTCGACGATGCGACGGTGACGATCGAGAACATCGAACGGCACCTGCATATGGGCACGAATCTGCACGATGCGATTCTCGACGGCGCCGGCGAAATCGCGATCCCGGCGCTCGTCTCGACGCTGTGTATCTGTATCGTGTTCGTGCCGATGTTTTTCCTGACCGGCGTCGCGCGTTATCTGTTCGTGCCGCTTGCTGAAGCGGTGGTGTTCGCGATGCTCGCCTCGTACGTTCTGTCGCGTACGCTGGTGCCGACGCTGGCCATGCTGCTGATGGGTCATGCGCACAAGCCCAAGGCCGATGCCAGGCCGAGTGTGTTCCGGCGCATCTACCTGCGTTTCGATCACGGCTTCGAGCGCATGCGGTCCACCTACATCGTGATTCTCAGCAGCGTGCTGGTGCGGCGCGGCATGTTCGGCAGCCTGTTCCTCGGTTTCTGCGTGGTGTCGATGGGTCTGGTTTTCGTGCTCGGTGAAGACTTCTTTCCGAGCGTCGACGCCGGTGACATTCGTCTCCACATGCGTGCGCCGACCGGTACGCGCATCGAGGAAACCGCGCGTCTCGCGGACGAGGTCGAGAAGGTGATCCGCGAGGTCGTGCCGGCCGACGAACTCGGCACGATCCTCGACAACCTCGGTTTGCCGTATAGCGGTATCAATCTTTCGTATAGCAACGCGGGCACGATCGGCACGCTCGACGGCGAAATTCAGGTGGCCCTGAATCAAGACCACCACCCGACGCAAATCTACATGGACAAACTGCGCGCGATCCTGCCGCAGCGTTTTCCGGGCGTCGAGTTCTTCTTTCAGCCGGCCGACATCGTTACGCAGATTCTCAACTTCGGCTTGCCCGCCGCTGTGGACGTGCAGATTTCCGGCACGGATCAGCAGGGCAACTTCGACGTTGCGCGCAAGCTGCTGAAACAGGTGCGGATGATTCCCGGCACCGTCGACACCCACATTCAGCAGAAACTGGACGAGCCGGCGATCAATCTTCAGATGGATCGCACGCGCCTGCAACAACTCAATCTGAGCGCGAGCAATGTGGCGCAAAATGTACTGATTTCCTTGTCGGGCAGTTCGCAGACTTCGCCGGGTTTCTGGTTCAACAACAAGAACGGTGTCGAATACAGCGTCGCGGTGCAAACGCCGCAGTATCAGATCTCGTCGATCGATGAGTTGTTGCGCACACCCGTCTCGGGTTCGGCCAACGGTCCGACGCAACTGCTCGGCAACCTCGTGCGGGTCGCGCCGCAGAATCAGTTCGCGGTAGTCACGCACTACAACATCAGGCCGGTGATCGACCTGTACGTGAGCGTCGAAAAGCGCGACCTGGGCAGCGTGGCCACGCAGGTCGACAAACTGGTGAACAACGTGCGGGCCTCGTTGCCGCGCGGTAGCCAGATCACTTTGCGCGGGCAGGTGCAGACCATGCGCAGTTCCTTCTTCGGTCTCGGGATCGGCGTGGCGATGGCCATCGTGCTGGTGTACCTGCTGATCGTGGTGAATTTCCAGTCGTGGGTCGATCCGCTGATCATTATCAGCGCGTTGCCCGCGGCACTGGCGGGCATCGTATGGATGCTGTTCCTGACCGGCACGCATTTGAGCGTGCCCGCCTTGACCGGCGCGATCATGACGATGGGCGTCGCTACCGCCAACAGTATTTTGATGGTGTCGTTCGCACGCCAGCGGCTCTCCTCTGGTGCGCCGCCGCTCACCGCCGCGCTCGAAGCCGGCGCAAGCCGGATCAGGCCGGTGCTGATGACGGCGTTCGCAATGATCATCGGCATGATTCCGATGGCGTTGGGTCTCGGCGAGGGCGCCGAGCAGAACGCGCCGCTGGGCCGCGCGGTGATCGGTGGTTTGCTGTTCGCCACCGTGTCCACGCTGTTTTTCGTGCCACTGGTGTTCGCAGGCATTCATACCCGCCTCGCGCGGCACCATCGCGACGATGACGACACGGATACCACGGGCGGCCACGGCAACGACGGCCCCGCGCCGGACCACGGCGGCGCAGGCAAGCCCGCGTAACGTTCAATGTAAATGACGGCTGACTGAGATGGCTGACTGAGATGACCGAAAAAACCCATGCATCGCTGGCGATTCCCGCGCGAGAGACCGAAGGCGGCCACGCCTTGCCGCCGCGCAATCGCGAATGGAAGCGCGCCAAAATCGCCATCTGGATCGTGCTGGCGCTGCTCGCTGTGGGCGCGTTGCGCACCGTGATCGCGAATGTTCTGCAAAGCCGCTCGGTCGCCGAGACGACGAAGCAGAACGCCACGCAGTATGTGAACGTGGTCAGTCCGACGCAAACGGAGGGAGGAGGCAACACCTTGTTGCCGGGCACGTTGCGCGGCTTTGTCGAGTCGCCGATCTATGCGCGCTCCACCGGTTATCTGCTGCACTGGTACGCCGATATCGGCGCGCGCGTGAAGCAGGGGCAACTGCTTGCCGATCTGGATACCCCTGAGATCGATCAGGAACTCGCGCAGGCATTGGCGCAGCGCGAGCAAACCAGTTCGAGTCTCGGCCTCGCCAAAAGCTCGATGGAGCGCTGGCAGCAACTGCGGCAACGCGATGCGGTTTCGCAGCAGGAACTCGACGAACGGCAGAGCACCTACACGCAGGACGTCGCCAATCTCGCCGCCGCCGATGCCAACGTGAAACGCCTGCAGCAACTCGAATCGTTCAAGCGCATCGTCGCGCCGTTTTCGGGCGTGGTCACGCAGCGCAATGTCGATGTCGGCGATCTGATCGACGCGGGCAGTGGCACGAGCCGCGCGCTGTTCGCGCTGGCGCAATCGGATCCGTTGCGGGTCTATGTGCAACTGCCGCAGGCGTACGCACAAAACGTGTCGGTTGGGCAGAAGGTGGTGGTCACGCAGGCCGAATTGCCGGGGCGGCAGTTCCACGGCACGATCACGCACATCTCTGGCGCGATCGACGTGCCGACCCGTTCATTGCAAGTCGAAGTGACCTTGCCGAATCCTGACAACAAGCTACGGCCCGGCGCGTATGTCCAGGTGGCCGTGCCGGCGGCAGCCCATGCGCAACTGATGGTGCCCGGCAATGCGCTGCTGTTCCGCGCCGAAGGTCCGCGGCTCGCGGTGGTCGATGCGAATGGCAATGTGGCTTTGCACAAGGTCGTGATCGCGCAGGATTTGGGGCAGTCGCTCGAAATCGAAAGCGGGATCGAGGCGAACGACAAGATCATCATCAACCCAAGTGATTCGATCGCGGACGGCGACCACGTGCGGATCACGCAGCCGCAGAAAAGCGGCAAGGGGGCGTCGTGATCGTGAAGCAGGCGGGCGCTTATCGGGCACGAACGACGCGAGCGTCACGAACGTCACTCATGGCGCGGGCCGCTACCGCGAGCGCGGCCTTGCTGGCCGCGTGCACAGTCGGCCCGGATTATCAGCGGCCGCAAGCCGAGGTGCCGCCGACCTGGCAAACCGATTCGTACTGGCGCGTCGCGGCGCCTTCGCATGCGCCGATTTCGCTGGACTGGTGGAGCGCCTTCGGCGATCAGACGCTCGGTACGCTGGAAACGCAGGCGCTCGCGCAGAATCAGACCCTGGCCGCGGCGAGTGCGCACTACGCGCAGGCCAAAGCGACGCTGGCGAACACCCGTGCGCAGCAGATTCCTGAAGTCGATCTGGGAGCGTCCGGGTCGCGCTTCAGAATTTCGCATGATCGCCCGCTGACCAATTACGGCACACCGACCACGTCGACAGTACAGAACAACCTGCAACTCGGCCCGACGATCAACTACGACACCGATCTATTCGGCCGGATACGTCGTGAAGTGGAAGGCGCCGCGGCCTCCGCGCAACAGTCAGCCGACGATCTTGCCAACGCACGGCTCGTCCTCACCACCGATCTCGCCACCGACTATTTCTCGCTGCGTGAGCTCGACGCCGAGATCGACGTGCTGAATCAATCGGTGAAACTGCAGCAAAAGGCGCTCGATTACGTCACGACCGAGCACGATCTCGGTTCGGTGTCCGGGCTCGACGTGTTGCAGCAGAAGTCGCTGCTCGATTCGACGCGCGTGCAGGCGCAACTCCTGCTGAATCAGCGCGCGCAGTTTGAACATGCGATTGCCGCCTTGGTCGGCGTGCCCGCGCCGCAATTCGCGATCGAGCCCAAAGTGCTTGACACGCAGGTGCCGACGATTCCGCTCGGTTTGCCGAGCGACGTCTTGCAACGCCGCCCGGATATCGCCTCGGCGGAGCGCGCGATGGCCGCGGCGAACGCGCAGATCGGCGTCGCCAAGGCGGCGTTCTTTCCGAGCCTGACGCTGACGCCGAGCATCGGCTGGGAAAGCGCACAGTTCGCGAGCCTGTTTAGCGCGCCGACGCTGATGTGGACGCTCGGCGCGACAGTGGGCCAGGTGCTGTTCGACGGCGGCCGCCGGGCGGCGAACGTGCAATTTGCGAGCGAAGGCTACAAGGCCACCGAGGCGAACTACCGGCAAACCGTGCTCAACGCATTCCAGCAAGTGCAGGACGGCATCACGGGTCTTTCCGTTCTGGATGGCGCGTCGAAGCAGTCGCGTGAGGCGGTGACCGATGCGCAGCATCTTCTGGCGCTCGCCAACGACCGTTATTCGGGCGGCCTGGTCGCCTACCTCGACGTCATCACCGCGCAGCAGTCGTTGCTCACCAGCGAGCGTCAGGACGTGCAGATCCACGGCCAGCAGATGACCCTCTCGGTTTCATTGGTGAAGGCGCTGGGCGGCGGCTGGGATGCCGGCACGGACCTGGCGGGCGCACAGCCGCCGAGCAATGCACCGAACACGGCAGACGCAGCGAACACAGCAAACACAGCGGACACGAAGGAGGCGATGGCTCCCGCGAAGTGAGCCGCCCGACAATGACACAGCCAGACAGGAAAAAGGAAAAACGAGGCGTTTCGTATAATGCAGATACAAGGGGACGCGCATGAAATTGCTGATCGTTGAAGACGAGCATAAGGTGGTGGACTACCTGCGCTCCGGTTTGACAGAGCAGGGCTGGGTCGTCGACGTCGCGCTCGATGGCGAAGAGGGCATGCATCTGGCCACCGAATTCGATTACGACGTGATCGTCCTCGACGTCATGCTGCCTAAACGCGACGGCTTCAGCGTGCTGAAGGCGCTGCGCATGCGCAAGTCGACGCCGGTCATCATGCTGACCGCCCGCGATCACGTGAACGACCGCGTGCGGGGCTTGCGCGAAGGCGCCGACGACTACCTCACCAAGCCCTTTTCCTTTCTCGAGCTGGTCGAGCGGCTGCATGCGCTGGCGCGCCGCACGCGTTCGCAGGAGTCGACGCTGATTTCCGTCGGCGATCTGTTCGTCGATCTGATCGGCCGACGCGCCACCCGCGACGGCGTACGGCTTGATCTGACCGCCAAGGAATTCCAGTTGCTGAGCGTGCTGGCGCGCCGGCAAGGCGACATCCTCTCGAAGACCGCCATTACTGAACTCGTGTGGGACGTCAACTTCGACAGCCATACGAACGTGGTCGAAACCGCGATCAAACGATTGCGCGCCAAGCTCGACGGCCCGTTTCCCTCGAAGCTGCTGCACACCGTGCGCGGCATGGGCTACGTGCTCGAAGTGCGTGAAGAGGCCGAGCAATCATGAACCGTTCAATCGCGCGCCGCCTTGCGTTGATGTTCGCACTCGTGGCGCTACTGGTGTTCACGCTGGTCGGCACCGGGCTGTTTCTGGTGCTGCGCACGCAACTCGAACACCATTTGCGCGAATCGCTCGACGATCGCACCGAGATCGCGCGCATCATCGTCTATCACGCGGTGACGCCGGAGAAGTGGCGCATGGCGCGCGAAAAGCTCACGGACATGATGCCGCACGACGGCAGCACCGTGTATGCGGTGTCGAGCACCGATCCGTATTTCCACTATGGCAAGCCCATCGAGGGGCCCGTGGTGTCGAACTGGCCGGGTGGCTACACGAGGGTTTCGCCGATCGGCGGCGGCGCGGACATGCTGACCATCACGGTGACAATACCGGCTTACGGGGCTCGCCCGCCTGTGCAATTGCAGGTCGCCGCCAGTTGTTCGCCGAATACCCGCACCATGCGCGTGTTCGGGGCGGCGCTCGCCGCGCTGTCCGCGTTGGGTAGTCTCGCTGTGCTGTTGCTGAGTTACTCGGTGACGCGACTCGGGCTCGCTCCGTTGACGCGTCTGACGCGAGACGCATCCGCTGTGAGCCCGAATAACCGCTCACAGCGTCTGAATACGGCCTCGCTGCCGCTCGAATTGAGCGATCTGGCCAACTCGTTCAACGGCGCGCTCGAACGTCTGGACGGCGCATACGGCCGCCTCGAATCGTTCAACGCGGACGTCGCCCATGAACTGCGTACGCCGGTGACGATTCTGATCGGCCAGACCGAAGTAGCGTTGACACGTAACCGTTCGGTCGACGATTTGCGCCATACGCTGCAATCGAATCTCGAAGAGTTCGAACGCATGCGCGCGATCATCAACGACATGCTGTTTCTCGCTCGCGCCGACCAGGGCGAACGCGCGACGGGTCTCGTTGAGGTGTCGCTGGCCGCGGAAGTTGCGCATACGCTGGAATTCTTGGAGATTCCGCTGGAAGAAGCGCGCGTGCATGCGCAGTTGCGCGGCGATGCGGTGGCGCGTGTGAACCGCTCGCTGTTCGGCCGCGCCTGCACGAATCTGCTGATGAACGCGATCCAGCACTGCGCGCCCGGCGCGGCGATTACCGTGACGATCTCGGAAGCAGCGGATCAGTTGCGCGTAGCGGTGGCCAACCCGGGCGAGCCGATCGAGCCGGCCGTGCTCGAACACCTGTTCGACCGGTTCTTTCGCGCGGAAGTGTCTCGCACCAATAGCCGCGAAAACCACGGCCTGGGTCTTGCGATCGTGAAGGCGATTGCCGAGATGCATCGCGGCACGGTGTCGGTGGAAAGCGCGAACGGCGTCAACACGTTTGCGTTTTCGATTGCAGCGTCGAGTGTGGAAGCCAGCCTGCCGGCGGCGCGCACGAAGGCCGGTGTCCCGGCCGAAGCCGCGGGTTAATCGTCACTGGTAAAAGGCAAATCTGCCTGAACCGGTACGCGCCGCTTCGCCGGTTGCGCGTTGGCCGGCGTCAAGGCGCTCACACGCACGCCCAGCAGCCGCAGCTTGCGGTTCAATTCCACTCGTCGCAGACATTCGGTTGCGGCACGCCGGATCTCGGTGGCGTCGGCGGTCGGTTCGTCGAGCGTCAGGTCGCGTGTGACCGTGCGAAAGTCGTCGTAGCGCAGCTTGATGCCCACGGTGCGGCCCACATAGCCCTTCCTCACCAGATCTTCCGCGACCCGCACGCACAAGCTGGTAAACGAACTGGATAGGGCCGGGCGATCATGACGTGGATGCAGATCGCGCTCGAAGGTCGTCTCACGGCTCATCGACTTGGGCTCCGATTCGACCACGACCGGCCGCTCGTCGTAGCCTTGCGCGACCTGCATGAGCCACGCCGAGTAGCTGCGTCCGAAGTGGTCCTGCAACAAACCCGCGTCCGCTGCCGCCAGATCGCCGACCGTAGCGAGGCCGAGCGCGGTGAGTTTTTCCGCGGCCTTCGGGCCGATCCCGTTGACCTTGCGCACCGGTAACGGCCAGACGCGCAACGGCACATCCGCGGATGTGAGGATCGTGAGGCCGTCGGGTTTGTCGAGTTCGGAACCGATCTTCGCCAGCAGCTTGTTCGGCGCCACGCAAATGGAGCAGGTGAGGCCGGTCGCCTGATTGACGGCCTGCTTGATGCGCGCGGCGATCTCACGCGGCTCGCCCGGCAATTCGGTGAGGTCGATATAGATTTCGTCGATGCCGCGGTCTTCGATCCGGTCCGTGAATGCAGCGACCGCTGCTTTGAACAGGCGCGAGTAGTGGCGATACGACTCGAAATCGGTGGGCAGCAGAATCGCGTCCGGCGCGAGCACGGCGGCTTTCATCATGCCCATCGCGGAGAACACGCCGAGCGCGCGGGCTTCATAGGTGGAGGTGGTCACCACGCCGCGGCCGGCATAATCGCGCAGCTTCGCAAAGCGAAGGCTGCCGTCTTCAAGCGTTTGCGGCACAGCATTGCGGCCGCCGCCGATCACCACCGCCTTGCCGCGCAGTTCCGGATAGCGCAAGAGTTCAACGGATGCGTAGAACGCGTCCATGTCCAGGTGCGCGATGTGGCGGCTTGCAGAACTCATGGTTGGCGGAAACGGGTGACGGTGCGGGCAGCGAGCATAACAGTCGATGCGCTTCCCGTGCTGCCCTGTCGTATGGCGGCTTGCTGCGTCGGGTGTCCGCATTCGCACAATCGGCGCGCGGCACGGCGGACTTCAAACCGTAATAGTACCTTGCTCCGCCGGGCCAGGTGTCGCGCCTGAGGGCCTCATAACCCCTCACACGCGGCCATGCTCATCCGGGCGCTGGAATGGCGCCCGGATCACCCATACCTGGTGTTACCCGCAAGCATCACCCACAGGCATCACCCACAAGCCGGCTTGGCTTTCTTGCATGCGTCCGCAAGCTGGGGCGGCGGGTCTTTCTTGAACACCGTCTTATAAGACTCGAGCACGTTCGACTGAACCACCGGCAGAGACTGCACGCCGATCCACGCCGGCGGCGTCTGGCCGATCAGCGCCTTCATCATCGCCGTGGCTTCGGCCACGCCTTGATCATACGGGCGTTGCGAGCCGGTTGCCTTGAGCGGTCCGCCCTTGGCGATCTCGATAGCGGACTGAAGGCCCAGGTCGACCGTCGTGACGGGAATGGTCACGCCTTGCGCGCGCATTGAAGTCAGCGTGTCGAGCGCCGGTTGATCCCAGACGGCGAACAGCCCCTTGACGTCCGGATTCCCGGTGAGGAAATCGCCAGCGATCTGGCCCACTTTCGACGGGTCCGTAAACGCGACCTGTTTGACCTTGATGTCCGGACGATTCTTCTTGATCCAGTCGTTGACGGCCTTGGTGCGTTCCGTCGTGCTGAAGTAATCCACGCCGAAATTCACCAGCCCGATCGTGGCGCCCTGCGGGACGCACGAAGCGAGCACTTTCGCCGCGATCTGGCCGTTGCCTTCGCTGTCGGCGGAAATCATCGACGCGTATTGTTCAGGATGCTTCAGGCCAGTCGGCACGTTGTCCATGAACACGAGTTTGATCCCGGCCTCGGACACTTTCTTGTAGGTGGCGGCCGTGGCCGTCCCGTCGACCGGAATGGAGATGATGCCGTCCGGGTGACGCTGGATGGTGTTCTCGATATCCGCGATCTGCTTGTCGACCTGGTATTCCGCCGAAGCCGTGCCGATCACTTCCACGCCGTATTTTTTGAGGGTGTCCGTGATGCCTTGCACCTGCAGTTGCGACCAGTCGAGATTCATGGTCTGCATCGAAATGCCGACCTTGAACTTGCCTGCCTTGATTTTGGCGATGTCGGCGTCGCTCAGCTTCACTGCATCCACCGAGGCCGCTTTTTCGCCGTTCGGCCCTTGTCCGACAATCGTCTTCGGTCCGATCGAACCGGCCGGCAGGCTGGTCACGCATTGCGCGTAGGCGCCCGACGACGCCAGCGCCACGACGGCGGCCGCCGCCATGAGAGTGGGTAGAACACTTCCTGAGCCACGACGATGTTTCATGATTCTTCTCCGTTGGTCTTCATGTTTGTGTTACGTCTCCTGCCATTCACGAACAACGCGGGCACGTGACATCTCGCGTGATCGACGTGCTTTCCTTATTTCCCTGGTTACTTCCTGGGTCACTTCCTGGTAAAGGCCACAGCCGCGACGATGATGGCGCCCTTGATCACCAGTTGCAGCGACGAACTGACGCCCAGCAGGACCAGCCCGTTATTGAGCGTGCCGATGATGAGACTGCCGAGCAGCGTGCCAAGTACGAAGCCGCGGCCACCGAACAGGCTGCAACCGCCGAGCGTCACGGAAGCAATCACATCGAGCTCCAGCCCTTGCACGACATCGGGCCGCGCCGCATGCGAGCGCGCGGCGAGCACGAGCGCGGCGAGCCCGGCCAGCGCGCCGGTGAGAATGAAGGCGAGGGTGGTCACGCGTCGCGTGTTGATGCCGGAGTAGAGCGCCGCAGTCGGATTGCCGCCGGCCGCATAAATCTGCCGGCCGAACACGCTGTAATGCAGCAGCAGGATGCCGGCGATCACGGTCAGCACAGTCCAGATGATCGGCACCGGCACACCGGCAATGTCGCCCTCGCCGAAGATCGAGATGAATGAGTCGTTAGTGATGATCTCGGGCCGCGTTGTCGTCACCATCAGGGCGAGTCCGCGTGCCGCGCTCAAGGTGCCGAGCGTCACGAGGAACGAGGGAATGTTCAGCCGCGTGGTCACGACGCCGTTGATCGCGCCGACGATCGCACCGGTGCCGATGCCGGCAATCGCACCGATGATCCAGCTGTCGCCGACATGCGCCATGGCGAGCGCCGCGGACATGCCTGACAGCGCCAATGTCGACCCCACAGAGAGATCGATCTGCCGCGCAATGATCACGAAGGTCATGCCGATCGCGACGATCGACACGAGTGCGGTTTGCCGGCCGATATTCAGGAAGTTGTCGATGGAGAGAAACCACGGCGAGGCGAAGCTGAACACCACCAGCAGGATCGCGAACGCGCCGTAGAGCGCATAGGGCCGGTCGCCTTGCAGGAGGAGTTGCGCGAGGCGCCGCATACGGCTCTTCTGCGGTGGCGATGCCTGCCGTTTAGCCGTCAGCGGCGAGACAGAGTCGTTCATTTTGTGTGCGCCCCGAAGGAAGTCCCCTTGGGGGACTCGAAGGAAGTCCCCTCGGGGGACTCGATGGAAGAACGGGACAGTTGGATCAGGTGATGAAGCGCTTCGGCGTTGGCGAGTTCGGCGCGCTCGACGGTCTTGACGATGGAGCCATCCGCGACGATCGAAATCCGGCCGCACAGGCGCAACAGTTCATCGAGGTCCGAGGACACGACGAGCACGGCGGTGCCCGCTCGCGCGGCGTCATGGACCACGCCGTAGATCTCCTCGCGTGCACCGACGTCGACGCCGACAGTCGGTTCGTCGAGTAAAAGAAGCGTGGGGCGCGGATGGTTCCACTTGGCAAAGACCACTTTCTGCTGGTTGCCGCCGGATAAAAACTTGACCGCGGTCGAGGAACCGGGGGCCTTGACGGCCAGCTCTTTCATCGAGCGCTTCGCCTGGTTGACGGCCGCCTGGCTGCGCAGCCACCCCCAGCGAGAAAACTGCGGCAGCCGCGGCAAGGTCAGGTTGCGTTCGATCGAATGATCGAGGACGAGCCCTTCGAGATGACGATCCTCCGGCACCAGCGCTACGCCGAGCTGGATGGCTTCTGCAGGCGTGATACGCGAGCGGGATTGACCGCCGATCTCGATGGCGCCTGCGTCGATTTTGCGAATGCCGAAGATGGTTTGCAGAATTTCCGTGCGCCCGCTGCCGATCAATCCCGCAAGCCCGTGGATCTCGCCAGGACGAACCGTGAGGTCGACGTCGTGAAGCCTGTCATTGCTCACGTTCGACAACTTGAGAACGGGGACAGTGGGGGCATTGGGCGTGGCCGATGTTTGCGGTCCAACAGCGGATTCATCACCGGTAGCGCCGACAGCCGTCCTCTCCCGCGCCTGCAGCGCGGCATGACCGGGACCGACGATCGCCGCGACCAGCTCTTTCATATCGGTTTCCGCCGTCGAGAACGTGCCGGCATTGGCGCCATCGCGGAATACGGTGACGCGCTGCGAAATCCGAAACACCTCATTTAACCGATGCGTCACGTAGATCACACCCACGCCGCGATTCGTGACCGCGCGAATCGCGGCGAACAGAATCTGCTCTTCACCGCCCGTCAGTGCCGACGTGGGTTCGTCGAGGATCAGAACCCGCACGTCGCCCATCAGCGCTTTGCAGATCTCGGTCATTTGCCGGTACGCGAACGGCAACGCGCCAACGGCGGTGCGCGGGTCGAGCGGGATGCCGTGCGAGCGGAGAAACTCGCTGACCGTTGCCATGAGCTGGCGGTTTTTCACAAAGCCGAGACGTGTGCGAGGCTCGCGCCCCAGCATCAGATTGGCGCCGACCGACAGCGATTCGACGAGGCTCAGATCCTGGTAGACCACGGCAACACCCGCCTCACGCGATCGCGCCGGCGAGTCGAACGCCACTTTCTGGCCATCGATCTCGATGACGCCGTCGTCGTAGGTGTGAACGCCGCTGAGGATCTTGATTAGCGTGGATTTGCCCGCGCCGTTTTCGCCGAGCAAGGCGTGCACTTCGCCGGGCAACACGTCAAGGCTGACGCCGCGCAGCGCCTGCACGCCGCCAAATCGCTTGGTGACGCCCGCAACACGGATCAATGGAACCTGAGGCGATGACGCGGCCGCGACCGCAACCGGCTCACTCATCTGGCATGTCTCCTTCGTCAAGACGACGACATTCTTTTCTTTGTATGGTGCTATCGGCCAAAGCCGAGTTGTGATCTTCGCATCATGAATATGGTGCGTCAATAACATTGGCGGCGCTGACAGGGCTTAGATGCCCGCTTATGTGATGATTGAATCGGAAAGCTTGTTATGATTCTATCAATCGTTGTAGCATAAGTGGGAACAAATTGTCGGCGGCCGTTGTGCGCCGCATCAAATTTTCGGATGTCTTATGCCTGAAGCCCCTGCGCTTTCTTCTTCGGTCGTCGCGCTGCGCGGCGGTCCGCTCATTCACCCGGCGCGCAACCCGGGCATGCCGTTCGACGCGTCCTGGCTGGACGGCTTGCGCGTCAACCAGTCGGCGGTCGAACGGCGTACGGCAACGCTTGCCACGCGCCGTACCGTCAAGAAAGATGCGCAGGCAGCCTGGCTGCTGAAAGCCGTCACCTGCATCGACCTCACTACGCTCAACGGCGACGACACCGAAGGCCGCGTGCGCCGCCTGTGTGCAAAGGCGCGTCAACCCGTGCGGGCCGATCTGCTCGAAGCGCTCGGCATCGCGCCGCAAGGCATCACGACGGGCGCGGTCTGCGTCTATCACCGTTTCGTCGCGGCGGCGGTGGACGCGCTGCAGGGCAGCGGCATTCCGGTCGCGGCGGTGTCGACAGGATTTCCCGCCGGGCTGATTCCGCATCCATTGAAGCTGAAAGAGATCGAGGCTTCGGTCGCGGATGGGGCGCAGGAAATCGACATCGTTGTCACGCGTGAATATGTGCTGACCGGCAACTGGCAGGCGCTGTACGACGAAGTGCGCGACTTCCGCGCGGCCTGCGGCCCGGCGCACCTGAAGACGATTCTGGCGACCGGCGACATCCGCACGCTCTCTAACGTGGCGCGCGCCTCGATGGTCTGCATGATGGCCGGCGCCGACTTCATCAAGACGTCGACCGGCAAGGAAGGCGTCAACGCCACGCTGGATGTCTCGCTGGTGATGGTGCGCATGATCCGCGAATACCAGGAGCGCACTGGCGTGCCGATCGGCTTCAAACCGGCGGGCGGCGTGTCGAGCGCGAAGTCGGTGCTGTCCTATCAGATCCTCATGAAGGAAGAACTCGGTCGCCCGTGGCTCGAACCGGAGCTGTTCCGTATCGGCGCATCGAGCCTGCTGGCCGATATCGAACGACAGCTCGAACATCACGTGAGCGGTCGTTACTCCGCTTTCAACCGTCACCCCGTAGCCTGAACAGAAGATCGATCCCATGAGCGTAGCCGAGTATTTTTCATCGATGGAGTACGGTCCCGCACCCGAGGACGATCAGCCCGCGCGCGCCTGGCTCGCGCAGCATGAGGCGCGCTTCGGGCATTTCATCGGCGGGGCGTGGCATGCGCCGGCCGCCGGTGAGCACTTCGTTTCGCACGCACCTGCCACGGGCGGGCGGCTCGCCGAGGTCGCCCAGGGCGATGCGGCCGACGTCGACGCGGCGGTAGCGGCCGCACGTGCCGCGCAGCCGGGCTGGCTCGCGCTTGGCGGCGCCGGACGGGCGCGGCATCTGTATGCGCTCGCGCGCATGGTCCAGCGTCATAGCCGTCTCTTTGCCGTGCTCGAAGCGCTCGACAACGGCAAGCCGATCCGCGAGACACGCGATATCGACGTGCCTCTGGTCGCGCGGCACTTCCTGCATCACGCGGGTTGGGCGCAGTTGCAGGAGAACGAATTCGCCGATTACGCGCCACTCGGTGTGGTCGGGCAGATCGTGCCGTGGAATTTTCCGCTGCTGATGCTCGCGTGGAAGATCGCACCGGCGATTGCAACGGGCAACTGCGTCGTGTTGAAGCCGGCCGAATACACGCCGCTCACCGCGTTGCTGTTCGCCGAACTCGCTCATCGAGCGGGTTTGCCGGCGGGCGTGCTGAACGTCGTCACCGGTGATGGTCGCACCGGCGCGGCGCTCGTCGAACATCCGCGGGTGGACAAGATCGCATTTACGGGTTCGACGGAAGTCGGGCGCCTGATCCGCGCGGCTACGGCCGGCACGGGCAAATCGCTGACGCTCGAACTCGGTGGCAAGTCGCCCTTTATCGTGTTCGACGATGCCGATCTCGACGGCGCCGTCGAAGGTGTCGTCGACGCGATCTGGTTCAACCAGGGGCAGGTCTGCTGTGCGGGCTCGCGCCTGCTCGTGCAGGAGGGGATCGAAGCGCGCTTCATCGCGAAGCTGAAGCGCCGCATGGAAACGCTGCGCGTCGGCACGTCGCTCGATAAAAGTATCGATATCGGTGCGATCGTCGATCCGGTGCAGCTCGAACGTATCGAGTCGTTGGTGGAAACCGGGCGGCGCGAAGGTTGTGCGGTGTGGCAGTCGCCCGATACGACGATGCCCACCGGCGGCTGCTTCTATCCGCCCACGCTCGTCACCGGCGTGGCGCCGGCGTCTACTCTCGCGCAGGAAGAAATCTTCGGACCGGTGCTGGTCACGATGAGCTTTCGCACGCCGGATGAAGCGATTGCGCTCGCCAACAATTCGCGCTACGGACTCGCCGCGAGCGTGTGGAGCGAAACCATCGGCCGCGCGCTCGATATCGCGCCGCGCTTGGCGTGTGGCGTCGTGTGGATCAATGCGACCAATCTGTTCGATGCGGCGGTCGGCTTCGGTGGGTACCGCGAGTCGGGCTATGGTCGCGAAGGCGGCCGTGAGGGCATCTACGAATATCTGAAACCGCGAGCGTGGCTCAATCTTGCTGTCCGTCAGGCCGCGCGCGCTGAACAGACGGCAGGCGTAGGCGAGCGCGATCCGTTGTCGAACGTCGCGCTGATCGACCGCACCGCGAAGCTCTTTATCGGCGGCAAGCAGGTGCGTCCGGACAGCGGCTATTCGTTGCCGGTTCACGCGCCGGATGGGACGCTGGTCGGTGAAGTAGGCGAGGGCAACCGCAAGGACATTCGCAACGCGGTCGAAGCGGCGCGCGCGGCGCAGAAGTGGTCGCAGGCGAGCACGCACAATCGTGCTCAGGTTCTGTTCTATCTCGCGGAGAACCTGGCCATTCGCGCGGACGAGTTCGCGCGGCAACTCGTGACGAGAAACGGTGCGACGGAAGCGGCAGCGCATGCGGAAGTCGAGGCGACGGTAGCGCGTCTCTTCACTTACGCGGCGTGGGCCGACAAGTTCGACGGCGCCGTGCATACGCCGCCGCTGCGCGGCGTCGCGCTGGCAATGCATGAGCCGCTCGGCGTGATCGGCATTGCCTGTCCGGACGAAGCGCCGTTGCTCGGTTTCGTGTCGCTGGCGGCGCCCGCGCTGGCCATGGGCAATCGTGTGGTGGTGCTGCCGAGCGCGGCGTGTCCGCTCACGGTGACTGACTTTTATCAGGTAGCCGAAACCTCGGATGTGCCGGCCGGTGTGCTGAACATCGTCACGGGTGAACGTAGCGCGCTGCTGCCGGCGCTCGCCAAACACGACGACGTCGATGCCGTCTGGTGTTTCGGCAACGCGGCGGATTCGACGCTGGTCGAGCGCGAGTCGATCGGCAATCTGAAGCGTACCTTTGTCGATCACGGCCGCCAGTTCGACTGGTTCGACCGTTCGAGCGAAGGCCGGCCGTTTCTGCGTCAGGCCGTGCAGGTGAAGAACATCTGGATACCTTACGGCGACTGATTGAAAGTCGGCGCTCACGCCTGAACACCCTGCACGCCAACCAGAAAATGGAGGAGACAACGTGCTGAAGCATCTGGATCTGCAATTGAACACCGCGGTGCTGCGCGCAACGCATACCCCGCACGCATGCTTCACGATCAACGCGCCTCAAGGGGAACGCGAATGAACACGTCTTTGCAACGAAACGGGCGTGTCGTCATTCTCGGCATCTACGTCACCGACCTGACGTTTCGCGCCGGGCGTATGCCGCTGATCGGCGAGACGATCGCCGGCACGGCGTTCGCGATGGGGCCGGGCGGCAAGGGCTCGAATCAGGCGGTGGCGGCGGCGCGCGCCGGCGCCGAGGTGGTGTTCTGCACGCGCATCGGCAACGACGCGTTCGGTGAGATCGCGCGCGCCACATGGGCCGCTGAAGGCATCACGGCACGCGCCTCGGTGGTCGAAGGCGTGTCCACGGGCGCGGCGCATATCTTCGTCGACGACAACACCGGTATGAACGCGATCATCGTCGCCTCCGGCGCGGCCGGCACGATGGAGGCAGCCGACGTCGACGCGATCGAAACCGATATCGCCGCCGCGCGCGTGTTCGTCACGCAACTCGAACAGCCGCTTGCTGCCGCGCGCCGCGGGCTCGAAGTGGCGCGCCGGCACGGTGTCATTACCGTGTTCAATCCGGCGCCCGCCTTGCCGCTCGACGACGACATCTTTCCGTTGTGCGACTACATCACCCCGAACGAAACCGAGGCCACCGTGCTCACCGGCGTGCCGATCGCGAATGCCGACGACGCGCGCCGTGCCGCCGACGTACTGCTCGCCAAAGGTGTAGGCGCGGTGATCGTCACGCTGGGGGAAGGCGGCGCGCTGCTGCACTCGGCAAGCCAATCGATACTCGTGCCGGCCTATCACTGCGGCCGCGTGGTGGAGACCGCCGGCGCCGGCGACGGCTTTACGGGAGGTTTCGCGGCGGCCCTCGCACGCGGCGACGACGCCGTCTCGGCGCTGCGCTTCGGCTGCGCGCTCGCGGGCATTTCCGTCACGCGTCCGGGCACGGCGCCTTCCATGCCGACGCTCGACGAAGTGAACCGCGTGTTGAGCCAGCCGGCCGAGGCTTCCTCGTCGCTGTCCTGACCGTTCGCGAAGACTGAAGGAGATCGTGCTCACCATGAAGTCCTCGTTCACCGCTGGAAAAATGTTCGGCGACCGGCAACTGAATTTTCTGCTGATCGTCAATGTACTCGTCGTGCTGGTCGCGACGTGGCTTTCGCACGGGCAATTCGTCGACATCGACAACCTGCAGTCGATGGGCGGGCAGTTGCCCGAACTCGGCCTGCTTGCGCTCGGCATCATGTTGTCGATGGTCTCGGGCAACGGCGGGATCGATCTGTCAGGTGTCGGGCTCGCGAACCTGTCCGGGATGGTTGCCGCGCTCGTCGTGCCGCGCTTCGTCAACGGCGACGATTCGCCGGCGCTCTACACGTCGCTCTTCTGCGTGATCGTGGTGGCGATGGGGTTGCTCGGCGGACTCCTGAACGGCGTGGTGATCGCGCGCCTCAGGCTCACGCCGATTCTCTGCACGCTCGGCACGCAGTTGCTGTTCACGGGCTTTGCCGTGGTGCTCAGCAACGGCGCCTCGGTGCATGTCGATTATGTCGACCCGTTGTCGAATATCGGCAACGGTACCGTGTTTCAGGTGCCGATCGCATTCTGCATCTTTATCGCGGCCGTGATCGTGCTCGGCTGGTTGCTCAGACGCAGCCCGTTCGGCCTGCGTCTCTATCTGATGGGCACCAACCCCAAAGCGGCGTTCTATGCGGGCATTCCGCGCGCGCGGATGCTGATCACGACCTACGCGATGTGCGGCGTGCTGGCGTCGCTCGCGGGACTGATCAGCGCGACCCATACGTCCAGTGCGAAATGGGACTACGGCAATTCCTATCTGCTGATCGCCATCCTGATCGCGGTGATGGGCGGTGTGAATCCCGCCGGCGGCCACGGCCGAATCATCTGCGTGTTCTTTGCCGCAACCGTGCTGCAATTCCTCTCGAGTCTGTTCAATCTGCTGGGCGTGTCGCAGTTTTTCGGCGATTGCGCGTGGGGATTTTTGTTGTTGCTGTCGCTCGCGTTCGCTGGCGGCGAGCGAGTGCGCGCGATCTTCGGTTTTGGCGGCGGTGGCGGTGGAAGTGCTAGTGCTAGTGCCGCAAGCTCCGGCTCAGTCCCGAAACGTTAGCGCGTCAAACAGACTTAGCAGGCACAACCCAGGTTTCAGTACGCGGCGGACAACGAGCCCTGACTGTCCGTGATGGTGAAGTGGGGCGACATCGAACTACATCGAACGATACAGGAGACATCGCATGAAATTGACTCGACTGGGTGCCGCGCTTGCAGCAGGCGCTCTTACCGTAGGCGTGATCGCCGCTGCACAGGCTGCAATCAACGAGACGATCGTCACGGTCGTCAAGGTGACCGGCATCAACTGGTTCAACCGCATGGACGACGGCGTCAAGCAATTCGCAAAGGACAACCCGGGCGTGAACGCGTATCAGACCGGTCCGGGCCGCGCGGATGCGGCACAGCAACTGAAGATCATCGAAGACCTGATCGCGAAGAAGGTCACCGCGATTGCCGTGGTGCCCTACGATCCGCCGACGCTCGAACCGGCGCTGAAGAAGGCGATGGATCGCGGCATCAAGGTGGTGACCCACGAGGCCGACAACGCGAAGAACACGATGGTCGACATCGAAGCATTCGACAACACGGCCTACGGCGCCGGCCTGAACGAACGTCTCGCCTCGTGCATGCACGACGACGGCAAGTGGGTGGCGCTGGTCGGTTCGCTCGGCAGCCGCTCGCAGGTGCAATGGGCCGACGGCGGGATCGGCAACGCCAAGGCCAAATATCCGAAGATGGATCTGGTCGAACCGAAACTCGAAACCAATAATGACGGCGAGCGCGCCTATGAAGTTGCGAAGGAAGTGCTGCGCAAGCATCCGGATCTGAAGGGCTTCCAGGGTTCGTCCTCGCTCGACGTGATCGGCATCGGCCGCGCGGTGGAAGAAGCCGGCATGCAGGGCAAGATCTGCGTCTACGGTACGGGCCTGCCGACGGAAGCCGGCAAGTTCCTCGAGAGCGGCGCGATCAACGGCATTGCGTTCTGGGATCCGAAGCTCGCGGGCATCGCGATGAATAAGGTCGCGCAGATGCTGATCGATGGCAAGACGGTCGAGAACGGCGCCGATCTCGGCATTCCGGGCTACACCAAAGTCACCGTCGCCAAGGGGCCGGGCAAAGGAATCATCGTGCGCGGTCAGGGCTGGGTGAACGTCGACAAATCGAACTACAAGCAGTATCCGTTCTGATCGGGCTGTTTTGCTTCATGTGTCACGGCGTCTCCCTCGGGGGACTTCCTTCAAGGCGTGCCCGTGTGGGCACGCCTTAACTTGCGACTCGCCATCATGAATCAAGACGTATCGTCTCCGCAGCCGCAGTCCGACACCTCGCAGCCGTTTCTGCAGGTGGTCGGCGTGCACAAGCGTTTCACCGGCGTACATGCATTGCGCGGCGTGAGCCTGTCGTTCGAGCGTGGTCAGATCTATCACCTGCTCGGCGAGAACGGCTGCGGCAAGAGCACGCTGATCAAGATCATCTCCGGCGCGCAGCCGCCCGACGAAGGCGAACTCGTGATCGAAGGCGTTCGGCATGCACGGCTGTCCGCCCTGGAATCGCTGGCCGCAGGCATCGAAACGGTCTATCAGGATCTCTCGCTGTTGCCCAACATGAACGTGGCGGAAAACGTCGCGCTTACCGCCGAGCTGGCCACGCACGAAGGCCGGCTTGCACGGACGTTCGACCGGCGCGCGCTCGCGCGCACGGCTGCGCGTGCGCTGGAATCGGTCGGCCTGCCCGGCGACGCCGAGTTTCAGGCGATCTTGATCGAGCAGTTGCCGCTCGCCACGCGCCAACTCGTCGCTATTGCTCGCGCGATTGCCAGCGAGGCAAAGTTCGTAATCATGGACGAGCCCACCACGTCGCTCACGCAGAAAGAAGTCGACAATCTGATCGCCGTGCTCGCGAACCTGCGCTCGCAGGGCGTGACGGTGCTGTTCGTGAGCCACAAGCTCGATGAGTGTTATGCGATCGGCGGCGAAGTCATCGTGCTGCGCGATGGCCAGAAGATGGCGCAGGGACCGATCGCGCAATTCACCAAAGCGCAGATCAGCGAACTGATGACAGGACGCCATCTGACGAACGAGCGCTATCGTGAAGGCACGTTGGGCCAGGATGTCGTACTCGACGTGCGCGGCTTCACGCGTGCGGGCCAGTTCAGTGACGTGTCGTTTGCGCTGCATCGAGGTGAAATTCTCGGCGTCACTGGTTTGCTCGATTCGGGGCGCAACGAACTCGCGCGCGCACTCGCGGGCGTTGCGGCGGCGCAATCGGGGCAGGTGTTGCTCGACGGCAAGGCGATTGCATTGCGCACGCCCTCGGACGCGAAACATCATCGCATTGGCTATGTGCCCGAAGACCGCCTGAACGAAGGGCTGTTTCTCGACAAGTCGATCCGCGACAACGTGATCACGGCAATGATCTCCAGCTTGCGGGATCGCTTTGGCCAGATCGATCGCACGCGCGCGCAGGCGCTCGCGGAACAGACGGTGAAAGACTTGCAGATCGCGACGCCCGGTGTCGACAAACCCGTGCAATCGCTCTCGGGCGGCAACCAGCAGCGCGTGCTGATCGGCCGCTGGCTCGCCATCGATCCGCGCGTGCTGATTCTGCATGGACCGACGGTCGGTGTCGACGTTGGATCGAAAGACATCATCTACCGCATCATGCAGCGCCTGTCGCAAAGCGGCATCGGCATCATTCTGATCAGCGACGATCTGCCCGAGTTGCTGCAGAACTGCGATCGCATCCTGATGATGAAGAAGGGGCGTGTGGCCAAGGAGTATCAAGCCGACACGTTGAGCGAAGCCGACCTGTATCACGCGCTGCTGTCGGAAGCTGCATAAAGGACGCCGATACCCATGAACTCGCGGATCCCTTCGCGCATGAACCAGACCATGACCACCCCGACCATTGTCGAAGTTGCACCCGAGGTCAAGCCGCCCACCTTGTGGGCCAGGCTCTCGCGCAACCCCGAATGGTTCACCGTCGCGCTGATCGCGGCGACGTGCCTGATTGTCGGCGCGATCAACCCACGCTTCTTTCAACTGGCGACGCTATTCGATCTGCTGCATTCGGCCACCACGATGTCGCTTTTCGCGCTGGGCACGCTCGTTGTGCTGGCGTCCGGCGGCATCGACGTCTCGTTCACGGCGATCGCCGCGCTGACGATGTACGGCATTACCAAGGCGGTGTTTGCCTGGTGGCCGGACGCGCCGTTCGCGTTGATCCTGATCACCGGCGCGCTGGGCGGCGTGCTGCTCGGTCTCATCAACGGCCTGCTGGTGCATCGCTTGAAAGCGCCTTCGCTGATCGTCACGATCGGCACGCAGTACTTGTATCGCGGCCTGCTGTTGACGTTCATCGGCACGACGTTCTTCATGAACATTCCGCACAGCATGGATCACTTCGGCCGGATTCCGCTGTTTTTCTATCACACCAGCGAAGGCCTGCGCGCGGTGCTGCCTGTTTCGGTGCTGGCGCTGGTGGCGGCCGCCGGTGTCACGTGGTGGCTGTTGAACCGGACCATGATGGGACGCGGCGTCTATGCAATGGGCGGCAGCCTCGCGATTGCCGAGCGGCTCGGCTATAACCTGCGTGCGATCCATCTGTTTGTGTTCGGCTATACCGGCATGCTCGCCGGCATAGCGGGCATTCTGCATGTATCGAACAACCGGCTCGCGAATCCGTTCGATCTGGTGGGCTCGGAACTCGATGTGATCGCCGCGGTGATCCTGGGCGGCGCGCGCATTACGGGGGGAACGGGTACGGTGGCCGGCACGTTGCTTGGTGTGGTGCTGGTCACGCTGATCAACAGTGTGCTGATTCTGGTGGGTGTGCCGAGCACCTGGCAGAAGGTGATCATCGGCGCGTTTATTCTGATCGCCGGGACGCTGTTCGCATTGCAGCGCAAAAACGGATAACTGAAGGCCGGTCACGCCGGCTGCCCGACAGCGCAACCGCGCTACAGTGCGCCGCTAGCGCATTCATTTGCGCTTGCAAAGCTCCTGGCCTTTCTCGGTGATGATGGAATCGAAGTCGTCGATTTGCGAGAAGCGCACCGCCTTGACGACGCCGAACTTGCTCTGGTCCACGACCAGATGCCGTTCGACGGCACTTGCCATGGCCGCCTGCTTGAGCGCGACTTCGTGAAAGTTCCAGCACGTCACGCCGCGCGCGTTATCCACACCGCCTGCGGAAATGAATGCCTTGTTGATGCCCATGCGGCGCAGCATCTCCAGACTCTCTTCGCCCGCAAACGAATCTGAAGAAGGTACATAGACGCCGCCCAGCAGAATCATCCGTACATTCGGCTTGCGACGCAGAATCTCCGCCACATTCAGGGAATAGCAGACCACGGTGACGTGACGTTCGAGCGGAATCAGGCGCGCAAGCGTGGTGAGCGTCGTACCGCAATCGATGAAGATCGTTTCGTGGTCGACGACAAGTTTCGCCGCAATCGCGGAGGCTTCCGCCTTGGCCTGCGCGAAATGATCCTTCTCTTCTTCGAGTGAATAGCCGGCGTTGTTGGGTACGTCGGTCGCGCTGACGATGTAGCCGCCGAGATACGTGAATCGTTCCGGACTGCCTGCGATATCGCGCCGGACAGTCATCTCCGATACATCCAGCAGGCTGGCGGCGTCGCGCAGGCGCATCACGTTCTGCTTGGCCAGCGCATCGGCGAGGGCGCGGAGGCGGTCGGGTTTCAGCATGGAGGTCCTGTCGCGTAGTGTGGAGCGCAGTGTGGAGGCGCGTTATGTTTTGTTCGCGTTGATGAGAGAATTATAACAAGAGGTTGTCTGGGCGGCGAGCCTGTTTGAGCCTCGGTTTGAGTCTCGAAAACGGGGCGTGTTGCGAAGAACGGGGTCTGCCGCCGAGCCGAACTATGTGACACTCCGATGCATCGTCACGCCGCACCTGAACGAGCGCGGCTGAAATCCAATTATTCTTCCCGATCCCATGAATCTTCGCCAACTCGAACACGTCGTTGCGCTCGCAGAAGAGGGCAGCTTTGCGCGAGCCGCCGTGCGCGTCCATCTGAGTCAGCCGGCGCTGAGCAGAAGTATTCAGGCCATCGAAGAGCATCTGGACATGGTGCTGTTTGACCGCAGCACCCGCGAAGTACGCATCACGCCCGCCGGCCAGACGGTCGTGCAGCGCGCGCGGAAGGTCCTGTTCGAAGCACGCTGCCTGTTGCGCGACGTGGATTTGCTGAAAAGCCACGATCTCGGTTCGGTGAACTTTGGCTCCGGGCCTTATCCGGCTGCGATGCTGTTGCCCGCTGCGCTGGACGAACTCGCCCAAAGCCATCCGAATCTGCGCATCAACGCCGCCGTCGACAACTGGAAGAATCTGCTGGAGTTGTTACACGCGGAGCAACTGGATTTTCTGATCGTCGACATTCGCGGCGTGCCGTCGAGCAGCAAGCTCGAGGTCATTGCATTGCCGAGGCATCGAGCGGCCTGGTTTGTTCGCGAGGGTCACCCACTGACCCAGCACGATCCGATCGAGGTACAGCAACTCTCAGGTTATCCCGTCGTATCGGTTCCGCTGCCGGAGGCGATGCGCGAGTCGCTGCGCAAGTGGCTGCGCTTTCCGCCCAAACAGGAAATGGAGTTTCATCTGACCTGCAACGACGTCAACGTGCTGCGTGAGTACGCCCGCAAGACGGATGCGCTGCTGCTGCTCACCGAGCAGACGGATTGGGAACGGGAGCGCTCAGCCGGTCTGGTGGCGCTATCGGTGCCATCCCGGTCGCATCTGTGGCTACAGTTCGCAATCGTCCATCTGGCTGGACGTACGCTTTCGCCGGCAGCCGAGCAGGCGATCATGGCCATCAAGCGTGTGGCGGCGGTGAAACCTGCGTGAACGCGGCACCCAGTCGAATAAATGTTGAAAACACATTAATTCGATGAAAACTATGCAATTGTCTTATTGATCAAGGTTCGTTCAATGTCTTCCACGCGGCAACGAGGTCGCCTTCAGCTTGAGGGCGACGTCCCGGATAGCCGCGACTGGAGACATGATGCAACTCTCGACGCACGACATCCGTCACCGGTGGATCGTGGTGACCGGTCTGTTTTTTTTCCTTGCGATCAACTTTGCCGATAAGGCGCTGATGGGGCTTGCAGCCGAGCCAATCATGCGTGAACTCGGCCTGACGCATACCCAGTTCGGGCGTATCGCCGCCAGCTTTTTCCTGCTGTTTTCGCTTTCGTCTCTGCTGGTCGGGCTGTTGTCGGACCGCGTGAAAACCCGCTGGCTGTTGCTGGCCATGGCCGTCGTCTGGTCCGTGTCGCAGGCGCCGCTGCTCCTCGCCGCGGTGCCCACCACGCTTGTGATGTCGCGAATACTGCTCGGCGCGAGCGAAGGTCCCGCTTATCCAGTCGCGATTCACTCGCTCTACAAATGGTTTCCGGACGCGGAGCGGACCTTGCCGACCGCGCTGCTGACGATCGGCGCGGCGTTCGGGGCCGGGTTCATCGCGCCCGTCATTACCGCAATCATTCTGAATTTTGGCTGGCGCGCGGCTTTCCTGACCCTCGCGGTGGTGGGTCTCGTCTGGAGCATCGTCTGGCTCGCTATCGGCCGTGAAGGACCGCTCGAATCGGCCGGCGATCGTGCGCCCGGCGCCCTGGTCGCGCAGGCCGCATCGCTGGAGGAAAAGATACCGCTACGCGTATTGCTGCTATCGCGCACATGCCTTGGCTGCAATCTGTCCGGATTTGCGGCGTACGTCGTGCTCGCGCTCTCGACGATCTGGCTGCCAAGTTATCTGGTCAGAGTAGCGGGCTATTCGCTGATGCAAGTGGGATGGATTGTTGTATTGCCCGCGTTCGGCCAGATGGTGATGGCACCGCTGCTCGGCTGGTGGTCTCAACGCTTGATGAAGCGCGGCATCGCCAGCCGTCATGCGCGGGGCACGCTGGGTGCGGCGGCCGTCGTGGTGTCGGGCAGCGCACTCCTTCTGATGCCGGTATTGCCGCCTGGTGCGGCGCTGATCGCCGCCGTGACGGTCGGTTTCTCGCTCGCGTCGTTTGCCTTCACGACGGGTGTCGCGTTGGCGGGAGAGGTGGTGCCCGCCCGTCAGCGCGGGGGCGTGCTCGGCATCAATATCTGCGTGACCACCCTGGCGGGACTCATTACACCGGCTGTCATGGGCCAGATCATCGACGTGGCTGGCGACGCCTTAACGGGCTATCGCCTGGGCATCGCACTGGCCGGCGGGTTCGCCGTGGTCGCGGGCGTCGCGTCGGCGTGTCTGGTAGACCCGGCCGGAGACCGGCGGCGCTTTGCGGGTCTGGCGTCGACCTGCGCGCAGATCGGCTCGATCCCGACCACTTTTGTACGGAACACTCATGAATAGCAATGTGAAAGAGACACGCGAGGCAATTTCGACGCAGGACGACGACCCCAGGGTGGCATTCGTCAGGATGGCCGCGGCGCCAGTTGCCATTTATGGGTATCCGCTTGTCGAGGTGATACGTACGTGTGCAATGCATACGTCTCCCGTCTCGACGAGCCCTCTGCGTGCGCCGTTCAATTCGATCCACGCAAGCATGCGCCGCTGGACACATCAGGATCGCGACATCGTTACGCCAGCGAACGACTTTCTTTATCTGAACGCGTGGATCGATCTCACTGACGGTCCGGTCGTGCTCGACATTCCCGCAGTGGACGAGGACCGGTATTACGTCATCGAGTTGCTTGATGCGTTCACCAACAATTTCGTCAATTTGAGTCCGCTTAACGCGGGCGCTTCCGGCAAACGGTACGTGCTGCATCGCGCGAGCGAGGCAGCACCGGCGAGCCTGAACGCAGAGCCGATCGCTTGCCCGACGCCCCTCGTGTGGATGCTGGGGCGCGTGCTTGTCAAGGGAGACGATGACTTGCCTGAGGCTCAGCAGGCAGCGTCAGGATTTGCTCTCGGCGGGCGTGACGCAGTGGGATTCGCCTGCGTGCGAGACTGGCGCGTGAGCACCGAGCCTGCGCTTGATTTTTTCCAGAACCTGTTCAATGCGCTTCAAGATGTGCCACCACGCGCTGACGAAACCGCTTTGTTCGGCCTCCTCGCACGCGCCGACCTGTACCCCGGCAAGCCGGTCGACGTTGCGACGCTTTCGCCCTTCGTGCGACGCGGTTTGCAACTCGCCTATGAGGACGCTCACCGGCTGATCGCCGCTCACACCGAAAGCCGTGGGCGGCGCAGTTGGGGCTACAACCTGAAGCTCGGCCGCTATGGCAGCGACTATCTGCTGCGCGCCTGCACGGCCATGAAGGGACTAGGCGCGCTCAGCGCGACTGAGGCCGTCTACGCCGTAGCCGATTTCGATGGCGCGGGCGAGCACCTGAACGGGCGCCATCGCTACGAGTTGTATTTCCCGCCGGATGGCCTGCCGCCGGTGCGCGCCTTGTGGTCGATCTCGCTTTACGGCGCGGATCGCTTCTTCGTCGAGAATCCGCTCGCGCGTCACGCGATTGGCGATCGAACCGAGGGCCTGCGCTACGAAGCGGACGGTGGCCTGCGCATTCTCATTCAGCACGACGCGCCAGCAGTTGAAGCGAACTGGCTTCCCGCTCCCTCGGCGCGGTTCTATCTGATCCTTCGGCTCTATCAGCCTGGTGCAGCGTTCCTTGAAAACCGCTACGAGATTCCGGCTGTCCGCAATCTGAACTGCTAACTGAAACCAACCTATGTCTACGTTCGATACCCACGCTCAAGCCACGCTCGCGGAAAACCGGGACCTCGCCGCCGCCGCGCGTGCAGCCGTGCTCTTCACCTTGCCGCTTTACGAAATGTCGCGCATGCGATCCGCGACCTCGGCGCGGCGCGACAGCGCGGGGCACTTTGCCGGCGGCTCGCCGGAATCAACCTGGCGATGGGCCAATCAATGGGTTCACACGCGAGAACCGCTGGGTCCCCGGAATCGGGAAGTGGTCACGCCGAATAACGACACCCTTTACTCGAGCACCTGGCTCGATGTTGCTCATGGACCGTTGCTGCTGGATGTGCCACCCATGCCGGGGCGTTATTTCGTGCTGGGCCTGCTGGATTTCTATACCAACCCGTTTGCCTATGTTGGCACCCGGACCACCGGAAACGACGGTGGGGTATTTCTGCTGCACGGTCCCGACTGGGACGGTACGGTGCCGGACGGCGTACAGGCGATTGCCTGCCCGACGGACAGTACGTGGTTGATCGGACGCATTCTGGTGGATGGCGCGGACGATGTCGCGCAAGTGGTTGCACTACAGGATCGTCTGAAATTACGGCCACTGCCGGGTTCCGGCGCGAGGGTGCCCAGCCTGATCGATGCGGGTATGCAACCGGGTGATAGGCCAGGGGACACCACGCTATTCGTGCGCGTGGTCAATCGTGCGCTGGCGGAATGCCCTCCGCCTGCTGAAGCCGCGGACGATCTCGCGAACTTTGCCATCTGTGGCATCGGCCCGGGTCTGGATGCGGACGCGTTGAGTCATCAGCAACACGATGCGATCGAAAGGGCGCTGACGGAAGTGCTTGATGAATTGAGCGGGGCGTTGCCGTCCGCGCTGGGGGGCGGGTGGGCACTTCCTGTCGCTGTGAGAGATTCGTTCGGTACCCGGTATCGCGAACGGGCGCAGGTTGCGCTCAACTATATTGGCGCGCTTGGGGTCGAAGAAGCCATGTACATCATCGCCGATCGCGACGCCGCGGACGCGCCGCTCGACGGACGCATGCAATACCTGCTCCACTTCCTGCCGGAGGCGCTGCCGCAAACTGACGCGTTCTGGTCAATTACGATGTACGACAAGACGACGCGAATGCTCGTCGAAAATCCGCTTCAGCGCTATTCGATTGGCGACCGTACGCAGGGACTGCGCTATGACAGCGACGGAGGTTTGCGCATCGCCATTTCTGCAAAGGAGCCTGTGGACCCCGCGCTGCGTAGCAACTGGTTACCGGCGCCGTCTGCAGGGTTCTATCTGGCGTTGCGTCTCTACGTGCCGCGGGCCCCGCATCTTTCGCTCACGTTCGCCTATCCGCCTGTTGAGCGACAGTAAATGGTCACGTCGTGACGTCGAACGGGCAGGCGGGGAGTTATTCCGCCGCCTGCCGCAAGCTACAGGGGAGCAGCTATTACTGCTTGATGCCTTCAGCCTGAATATTCAGCGTGGTCAGCATCTTGAAGCCATAGGTCTTGCCGAAGTCGACGCCGAAATCGTCGCGATTGAACGTCAGGGTCGATTCGGTGCCGCACACTTCGCGCTTGAGCATCGGGTTCATGATGCACTTGAACGATTCGATCTTCAGGTTGGCCGGCTTGGTCACGCCATGCATGGTCAGCGTGCCGATCACTTCCACGGGCTTGTCGCCGTCGAAGCGGATCTGCGTGCCCTTGTAGGTCGCGGTCGGGTACTTGGCGGCGTCGAAGAACTTGTCCGTGACCAGTTCCGAGTCGAGCTTGTCGTTACCGATATCCACCGAGCTCATATCGATCGTCACGTCCACCGTGCCGGTTTTCGCCGCGCGATCCAGCACCACGGTGCCGCTGCTCTTCTTGAACTTGCCGCGCCAGTTCGACAGTCCGCCGAAGTGGTCGGTTTCGAAGCTCGGGTAGGTGTGCATCGGGTCAAGCTGATACGTATCGGCGGCCATAGCGTTGAACGACATGGCTGCGGTCAGCGCGCCCGCGGCGAGCAAAAGTTGTTTCTTCAAGTTATTCTCCAGGTTTCAGAAAGTGCTGTGACGCTTAGGTGTGTTCCGTTACTTCTTCGAAGCAACGATGTGAAATTTGATGACGACTTCGTCGGCGACCACCGACGTGTCTTTCCATTCGCCCGTCCCGACATCGAACTGCGAACGCTTGATCGGCAATGCGCCGTCGAAGGTCTGCGTGTTGCCCTGGCTGGCGATGGTGACCGGCACCACGACAGTCTGCGATTTGCCCTTGATGGTGAGCTTGCCGGTGATCTTGTACTGATTGCCGCCGGCCGGCGCGATTGCGCTCGAGACGAACGTCGCGGCCGGATAGGTCGCGCTATCGAACCATTCCTTGCCCTGGGCCTGCTTGTTGTAGTCGTCGGCACCGAGGTCGTAGCTGCCGGTGTCGATTGACACATTGGCGTTGCCGGCGGTCGGCTTGGCCGGATCGAAATTCAGTTGCGCCGAGAATTTTTTGAATTTGCCGTCCACCGGCACGTTCATCTGCTTCGTCGTGGCGACGACAGTGCTTTTGCTCGTGTCGACATCGGCGTGCGCAAGGCCTGCGCCGAAGAATGAAAAGGCGGCGACGCCGGCCAGAATGGAGTGGTAAAAGTTTGATTTCATGGTGGTACGCATCCTATCGAACCCACGCGCGCTGATTGCGCACCGCTGGGAATTAGATTGCCAACAGGCTGTAGCCAATCGGCCGTTGCTCGTGTGTTATTTGAGGAACGGAATCATCCGTGCGAGTAATCCGTCGCGGTCGACAAATTGATGCTTGAGTGCCGCGAGTACGTGCATCCCAACGAGTGCCAACAGCGTGTAGTTGAGCAGCACATGGACCGTGCGCAGGCTTGCCTTGAGCGCCTGGTCCGGGCCGATGAAGGTGGGCAGCGGCACGATGCCGAGGTACACCACCTGAATGCCCGCGGCCGAGCTATAGAAGTAGCCGGACAGCGGAATTGCCAGCATCAGAACGTAGAGCACGCCGTGCACGAGATGGGCCGCAGCCTTCTGCCATGCGGGTGTAGCGCTGTCGAGCGCCGGCGCGCGGTGAGTGGTGCGCCACAGCACGCGCGCCACGGCCAGCACGAAGACCGTCACGCCGATCCACTTGTGCCACGAGAAGTACTTCAGCTTGGTAGGCGTGAAGCCAGGGATATCGGTCATGATCCAGCCGATATAGAACCCGCAGATGATCAGCAATGCGATTAGCCAGTGCAATGCGACGGCAGGGCCGCTGTAGTGCTTGACGTCTGAAGGACGGGGATTCATGGGTTCATGCTCACTATTCGTGGTGCGAGCCGCGTGCCGCGTGCGGTGTGTCGCGTGTAAATGCGGATAGTAGGGATGCCAATGAAAATTGAATAGACCAGGAGAAGAGAACAGATTGTTCTAGCCGTGACGCTAATGGGGATGAAATAAAGCCGGACGGCGGTCTGATTTGACGAAAAGACGTGGCACTGTGTTAATTTTCCGGGTCAATCGCTTCAAAAGGTTCGACCCATGAATGGCAATGAGAAGAACAGCTTCGCGCCCGGCGCAGTTGTACCACGGCAAGGATAACGGACGGAATTGTATTGCCGTCGTGAATCGGGGGGATAGCGAGGCAGACACGGCGGTATTGCGTGGCACACAACTTGCACCGCGACCGCCTGCAGCATCCCGGCCATGGGTTATGCTGCGCTCCCATTCCGCGCTCGCGCACAATCAGAATCAAGGACCTGCTTGGTGAATTCCGTCTTCCTGTCTTGGGGTATTGCCATAGCCGCCACGGCTGGCGTCATCACCCGCCCGTTCAAATGGCCCGAGGCCGTGTGGGCCGTCGCCGGCGCGCTTTTACTCGTATCGCTGGGCCTGCTTCCCGTCGATCTGGCCGTCGAGGCAGTCGGCAAAGGCACGGACGTCTACCTCTTCCTGGTCGGCATGATGCTGCTATCCGAAGTCGGGCGCCGCGAAGGTCTGTTCGATTGGGTCGCCGTTTTCGCGGTCAACCACGCCAAAGGATCGCCGCGAAAGCTCTTTCTGCTGGTCTACCTGGTCGGCGTGGTCATCACCGCTTTCCTTTCCAATGACGCCACCGCGGTCGTGCTCACGCCTGCCGTTTTTGCTGCCGCCAAAAAAGCGAAGACGCCTCCGCTGCCCTTGCTCTTCGTCTGCGCGTTCATTGCGAATGCCGCGAGCTTCGTGCTGCCGATCTCGAATCCGGCCAACATCGTACTGTACGGCAATCACACGCCCGCGCTCGGCGCCTGGCTGATCCGCTTCACGCTGCCTTCGCTGCTGTCGATCGTCGCGACCTATGTGCTGTTGCGCTGGACTCAGCGCGACGCGCTCGCCGGCACCTGCGAGGCCGATCTCGAACCACTCGAGTTGTCGTCGAGTGGGCGCGTTGCGCTTGCGGGTATCGCGGTGACGGCCGTCGTGCTGCTGGCAGTGTCCGCCTTCGATGTCCCGCTCGGCCTGCCCACCGCAATACTCGGCGCGCTGACCGCCGCGGTCGTGCTGATCCAGGAGCGCAAATCGCCGCTGCCGATGATCCGGGAAATATCGTGGAGCGTGCTGCCGTTGGTCGCCGCGTTGTTTGTGCTGGTCGAGATGCTCGATCACACCGGCGTCATCAAGACATTCGTCCATCTGCTGCAAGATGCGACGCAACACAGTGAAGCCACGACGGCTGGCTGGGCGGGCAGCGTCATCGCGATCGGCAGCAATCTGATGAACAACCTGCCGGCGGGTCTGGTCGCCAGTTCGACCGTGATGCAGGCGCATAGTCCTGAGCGCGTGATCGACGCGCTCCTGATTGGCGTGGATCTGGGGCCAAACCTGTCGATCACCGGTTCGCTCGCAACGATCCTCTGGCTCAACGCAATTCGCCGCGAAGGCGAAGACGTGAGCTTCATGAAGTTTTTCAAAGTGGGCGTGGTGGTGATGCTGCCCGCCCTCGCGCTAGCGCTCGCCGCGCGGATCCTGATCGGTTAAGGGTAAATAAAGGGCAACGCGTCATGACCGGGTGCCCGTCGCTCGCATGGGCCGCTCGGCTGCCGGCGTTAGCGCGGACTGCTCGAGTGAGCGCAGGGCGGCTTCGAGCCGCGCGAGGCGGGCGCGCTGTGTCGTCATCAGCAACGTTTTGGGAAACATGCCCAGCCGATTGCGCCAATACGACAGTGGAATGCGATCGTTGGTGGAAATCTTCCCGAAGACGAGTTCGAGATGGGCGATTTCTTTGTCTATGTCGTGATAGCTCATCTAACTAAAGTTCCAGAAGAAGAAGTGGACGGGCGATCAAGCGCGTGCGAGCCAGACGCCGGTAGCTGGACAGATAGGTCCGACTAATGGGCGCGCCTGACGGTGGTGAAGAGTGCAGCAAGCGCCGTACCACGCGTCCACGATGTCGAGCTAACATAGAGCTTTCAAACGCCGTACATTTGTATGGCGTATCGGCGCCGCCCAGTCAGGCAGGCCTTTGGAGAAGACTGGTCTTTCTCCTGTTTCAATCCACGCAATACGTCGCGGGACAGCCAAAAGAGCGAGTCCATCTCACGTCTCTGCTTGTAAAAATCGTGTCGGAGAGCACAAGCTACCGATCGCCGGGATTCCAGCGCGCCGACGTACTGGTTCAGTGCGCGATCAATACGCGACTCAGCACGCCGCGCAAGCGGAACAACCTGTTCTCGCGCGGCGCGCCGGTCATTCTTCAGGACAACGGGAATTCACCAGGCATTCTTGCGTACTGCATGTCCTATGCTGGTTCAACGGCGATTTATGTAATCAATACGTTGGATACGTTCACGCTGACAGTGCGGGGATGGTCTGTCGGGACTCGCATCCGGCACATTCAGCGCGGCACCACCATCACGGGTTGCGCATAGGTGACGGCAGGGGCGGGCACGATTGCATAGTTGGTCGGCGCGGGAACCACGACCGTCGTGTACAGGGTGACGGGTTTCGGAGGCAACGGCACGGGCGTGCCGACCGCTACGGCAACGGGAATCGGAGCCGGCGGCGGCGCTACCACATAGACCGGCTTGACCGGCGCGTAGTAATAGACCGGGCGCGGCGGCGGCGCGTAGACCACGGCAGCCGGCATATAGACGACCACCCGGGCGAACGCCGTCGACGAACAGGCGAGACCGATGGCGGTGAAGGTAGAGGCGCAGACGAGACGAATACTCACTTGATACTCCTGAGACGTTGAGCGGTGCGGAGCGTCTTCCGGTGAAGAAGCCGTGCGACTGATTCGGATTGCTTGAGAACCCTTCCGAACCGTTGAGGCGCCGCGCTTGATGCACTTAAGGCACTTGCGGCACTGGTAGCGCCGGCAGACGAAAGATACGCAAACCGCCCTGAAAACGGCAGCGCGAACTTATTTCATTCAATGTCGCGCGAAAGTGGGCCATGAGATAAGCATGCAGGTGTATGAAGCGCATGCTGTGTTGCGACGACAGCGAGAACATCTGCTGCGCCGGCGCCGCGAAAAGCCATGACATAAGGCGACATGATTCTCAAATTGCCTTCCGGCGGCACATCCTCAAGAATTCGGCCTGTCATCGAACGGATCGCGGCGGTTAGCAGGCGACGCACGATGGCTCGATCCAAGGAGTCAGTCATGAAAAAGTTTCTCGCCGTCGTGCTGCTGTGCTGCGCATCCACCGTCACGTTCGCCCAAACGGCCGCACCGCAGGGCGGCAACCCTCAGCGCATGGAGCGCATGGCGCAGCAGTTGCAAACGCGCTTTGCGAATGCCAACACCACGCACGACGGCAAGCTCACCCGGGAACAGGCCGCCGCGGGCATGCCGATGGTCGCCAAGCATTTCGATGAAATCGACACGCAGAAGGCGGGCTACATCACCTTGCCGCAGATCGCGGCATTCATGCAGGAACGCGGGGCAGCGCACTGAGCCGCGCGGGCATCGGCGGGATCGTAGGATATTTGACGCCTCAATGCGCGATGAAATCAGCCACGTCCTGCCGCCTGTCCATCGCCTGCGCGCTCATCGTATCGATGAGTGTGGCACTGACGGGTTGTGTGACGGTCGGCCCCGACTTCAAACAGCCGGACGTGACGCTCGAAAACCAGTGGCTCGAGAGCCTGTCCGGCGAGGCGCAGACCGCGCCAAGTGCTCAGGCAGCCTGGTGGACCGCATTCAACGATCCGGTGCTGAGCGCGCTGGAACAGCGTGCGTACGAGCGCAATCTGTCGCTGCAGGTGGCGGGTTTGCATATCTTCAAGGCGCGCGCGCAACTCGCGGTCAGCGCCGAGAATCTGCTGCCACAATCCGGCAGCGTGTCCGTTGGCGCGGACCATATCAACACAAGCGGCGTCGGTCCGATTCCGCCCACGCATCTGTGGGCCGAGCATCTGCGTGTGAACGTGGGTTGGGAAATCGATTTCTGGGGCAAGTATCGCCGGCAGATCGAATCGGATCGCGCGCAATTGCGCGTGTCCGAAGCCGCGTATGACAACGCGCTCGTGTCGCTGTTCGCCGATGTCGCCAATGCGTACATCGATCTGCGCGCGCTCGAACAACGTATCGCGGTCGCGCAGCAAAACCTGAAGGCGGTGCAGCAGAGTCTCACGCTCACCCAGGCGCGCTACAAACGCGGCGCATCGAGCCAGCTCGACGTCGAACAGGCCGCCACGCTGGTGGCCGAAACCGAGGCGCAGATTCCGCCGCTCATCAAGGCACGCGCACAAGACCGCGACACGCTCGCCGTGCTGCTCGCCGATCCCCCCGACGCAGTCGATGCGCAACTCAAAGGCAGCAGCGCGATTCCGGTGCCGCCGACGCAGATCGATGTCGGTATTCCCGCCGATCTGCTGCGCCGCCGTCCCGACGTGCGTCAGGCCGCGCTCAACGCAGCGGCGCAATCGGCGCTGATCGGCGCGGCCAAGGCAAAGCTGTATCCGTCGCTGTCGTTGACGGGACTGTTCGGGCTTTCGTCGGGCGAACAGCATGGCATCGGATTGTCGCAGTGGGGTAGCAAGACGATCGGTCTCTTCTCAGCGGGCATCACGCTGCCGATCCTCGATCGCGGCCAGTTGAAGAACGCCGTACGGATTCAGGACGCCGCCTTCCAGGAGGCCGTGCTCGACTATCAGAACACGGTGCTGCAAGCGCAGAAAGAAGTGGAGGACGCGATTGCCGCACTGCGTACCTCACTCGATGCGCTGGCGGCGTCGTCGCGTGCGTCCGATGCGTCGCAACGCGCTTTGAAGCTCGCCAATATCCAGTACCGCGCGGGATCGGTCACGTATGACACGGTGCTCGATGCGTCGCGTTCGATGTTGCGCGATGGCGATTCGCTCGCGCAGAACCAGGGGATCGCCGCGCTTGCGGCGGTGTCCTTGTATCGCGCATTGGGCGGTGGCTGGGAAGTGGCAGAGGGGCAGCAGGTGGTGAGCGAACAGATCGCCGAACAGATGACGCAGCGCACGGACTGGGGCCGCTTGCTGAACCCGCCGGCGAATTCCGCGCTGGCGCGCGCCAGTGGAGGCCAGCTCGAGAATGGGAAATAACAACATGGCAGAGACGAGCACGAGCGGGGTATGCGGTAACGTGGCCAACAGGAATGAGCCAAGCCGGAACGAACCAGGCCGGAACGAACCAGGCCGGCACTTGGGAGCGACGCTTTGCATCGTGCTGGCAGCGGCAATGGCGCTCGCCGCGTGCCACGACGGCAGCGCGCCTGCCGCACAATCGGCACAATCGGCGCAAGCCGTGCCCCTGCCGCAAGTCAGCGTGACACGACCAGTGCCGCGCGAGGTGCGCGAACAACTTGATCTGAGCGGCACCGTCGCGCCCTCGGCGACCGTCACGCTAATCGCGCGCGTGCAGGGCGTGCTGAAGGAAATTGGCTTTGCCGATGGCGCTTACGTCAAGCAAGGGCAGGTGCTGTTTCGCATCGAGCCGGATACGTATCGCGCGCAACTGACCTACGACCAGTCCGCGCTCGACAATGCCAACCAGGAACTGGTCCGGCAAAAGCAACTCACGTCGGATAACGCCACCTCCGAATCGACGCTGCAAAAAGCCCAGACCACACGCGACCAGGCGCTCGCCAAACGTGACATGTCGCGCATCAATCTCGCTTACACGGAAATACGCGCACCGTTCGCGGGCCGCATCGGTGCACGTGCATTCGACGTCGGCAATCTGGTGGGCGCTTCCGACTCCACCAAGCTCGCCACGTTGGACCGCATCCAGCCGGTGTACGTGAATTTCACGCTCAACGAACGCGACGCTAACCGCATCGGACTTTTTACGCAGCCACCCCGCACAGTGCGCGTCAATGTGCTCGGCGCAGCAGTGGGCCAGGGTCAAGGGCAAGGTGAGGACGCCGCGCTCGAATTTGTCGACACACGCGTCGATCCGAATAGCGGGGCGGTCAAGCTGCGCGCCGATATCGCCAATCGGGACGCGCACCTGATTCCCGGCATGTCGGTTGAAGTGCATATTCCCGCTGGTGCGCCGCAAAACGTGCTGCTGGTGCCGGACACCGCGTTGCTGCGCGATCAGGCGGGTGCGTCGTTGCTGATCGTGAACGGCGCGGGCGTGATCGAAAAACGCGCGGTGGTCATTGGTGGCTTGTACGGTTCGCAGCGGGCGGTCACCTCGGGTCTCACCGCGAACGACCAGGTCGTGACCGGCGGTGCGCTGGCTGTCGCGCCCGGCGCCAAGGTGCAGGTGGTCGCCGCGGCGGCGCAGGGCCAGTCATGATCCGCTTCTTCGTCGAGCGCCCGGTCCTCGCCAATGTGATCGCGTTGATCGTGATGCTGCTCGGCGCTGTCGCGCTGATCAACCTGCCGATCGCGCAATATCCGCCGATCACGCCGCCGACCGTGCAGGTTGTCGCACGCTTTCCGGGTGCGAGCGCCGCGACCGTGATCGACCGCGTGGCGCTGCCAATCGAAACGCAGGTCAATGGCGTGGAAAACGCGCTGTACATGCAATCGACCAGCACCAATGACGGCACCTACACGCTCACGGTCACCTTCGCGGTCGGCACGGATGTCGATAAAGCGCAGGTGCTGGTGCAAAACCGCGTGTCGGCCGCCACCGCGCAATTGCCGCAAGCGGTGCAGCAGCAGGGCGTGACCGTGCGCAAACGCTCCACGGCGATTCTGCAGTTGTACACGCTGCAGTCGCCTGATCCAAAATACGATTCGCTGTTCCTGAGCAACTACGCGGTGATTTATCTGCGCGACACGCTCGCGCGTTTGCCGGGTGTCGGCGACGTCACCGTGTTCGGCACGGGGCAGTACAGCATGCGCGTGTGGCTCGATCCGCAAAAGTTGAGCGAGCGCGATCTGACCGCCGCCGATGTGATGCAGGCGATCCAAAGCCAAAGCAAGGACGTGAGCGCCGGCCAACTCGGTTCGGAGCCGAACGCGGGCGGCCAGGCGTTCCAGCTCACGGTGACGATGCAAGGCGCGCTGTCCGATCCGCACGAGTTCGACGACATCATCGTTAAAGCCGATCCCAACGATGGTGGCCACTTCGTGCGCATTCGCGATGTGGGTCACACTGAACTGGGTTCGTCGAGCTATGGGCAGTTCTTCAATCTCGACGGCAAACCGGCTGCGGGCATTGCCATCTATCAACTGCCGGAAGCCAACGCGCTGGAAGTCGGCAATGCGGTGAAAGCGACCATGGCGCGGCTGGCCAAAGATATGCCGAAGGGCGTCAGCTATCAATTGCCGTTCGACACGACGACCTTCGTGCGGCAGTCGGTGATCGACGTGTACAAGACGCTGTTCGAGGCCGCACTGCTGGTGCTTGCGGTGATCCTGCTGTTTCTGCAGAACTGGCGTGCGATGCTCGTGCCCGCCACGACGATTCCGGTGACGATCATCGGCACGTTCGGCGCGATCTACATGCTCGGCTTCTCGATCAACCTGCTGACGCTGTTCGCGATCGTGCTGGCAATCGGCGTCGTGGTGGACGACGCAATCGTGGTGGTGGAAGGGATTACGCAGCATATCGAGCAGGGCAAGACGCCGAAGCAGGCCGCCATCGACGCGATGCACGAGTTGCTCGGGCCGATCGTCGGCATCACGCTGGTACTGATCTCGGTGTTCCTGCCCTCGGCGTTTCTCGGCGGCGTCACGGGCCAGATGTACCGGCAGTTCGCGCTGGTTGTCGTCGCAACGACCATCATCAGCGCGATCAACGCGGTGACGCTCAAGCCAGTGCAAAGCGTGCGCTGGTTGCGGCACGCGCGGCCCGGCAAGCCGAACATCGTGTATCGCGTGTTCGACAAGGGGTACGCCCGTGTCGAAAAGGGCTATGTGCGCATTGTTTCGTGGTTCGTGCAGCGCTGTGGCCTCGCGCTCGGCATCGCGCTGGTGCTCGGCGCGGCGTCTGCGTTTTTGCTGACGCGTGTGCCCACCAGCTTCATTCCGCTCGAAGATCAGGGCTATATCCTGATCGCCGCGCAACTGGCCGATGCCGCTTCGCTCGGCCGCACGCGCGAGGCGAGCACGCAGATAGAAAAGCGCATCGGCGCGATTCCTGGCGTGAATCATGTGGTGTCGATCGGTGGCATCTCGCCGCTCGATAACAACGCATCGCTGCCGAATTCCGCGCTGATCTACGTCACACTCGACGACTGGAGCAAGCGCGGCAAAGGCGAGGATCTGCGTTCGCTGTATTTGCGCATGAATAGCGAACTCGCGAAACTGCCTGACGTGCGCTCCGTGGTGATCGTGCCGCCGCCGATCCAGGGCCTCGGCAATAGCGGCGGCGTGCAGATGCAGGTGATGCTCACAGACGGCTCGCAGAACTATCGGCGTTTGCAGGATGCCGCCGATGCGCTGATCACCAGCGTTTCGAAGCGGCCCGAACTGCAGCGCGTGTTCAGCCCGTTTCGCGCGTCGGTGCCGACCGTCGAACTTACGCTCGATCGCGCCAAGGCCGAGTCGCTGCAGGTGCCGGTCGGCAATGTGTTCGACCTGCTGCAGGATTACGTCGGCTCGAGCTATGTGAACCAGTTCACGACGTTCAACCATACGTTCCCCGTGTTCGTGCAGGCCGACGGCGCGTTTCGCCGCGAAACCGACGATATCCGCCGTTTGCAGATTCGCAGCAACAGTGGCCATATGGTGGAGCTGGGCACCTTCATCGATGCGCATACGAGCGTCGGCCCGGCCGTGGCGACGCTGTATAACCTCGCGCCGGCAGCGGCCATCAACGGCAATCCGGCGAACGGCTATAGCACCGGCCAGGCGATCGCCGCGTTCGAGCAGGAAGCCGCGCGCATACTGCCCGCGGGTATCGGTTACGAATGGACCGCGATGTCGTATCAGGAGAAACTGGTCGGCAATTCGGCCTATTGGGTGTTTGCCGTGGGTGTGTTGCTGGTGTTCTGCGTGCTGGCCGCGCAATACGAAAGCTGGTTGCTGCCGGTGGCGGTGGTGCTCGCCGTGCCGCTGGCGTTGCTCGGTACAGCCGGTACGCTTGCCATCCTGGGGGCTGCCAACAACCTCTACACGCAGATCGGCCTCGTATTGCTGATCGCGCTGTCGGCGAAGAACGCGATTCTGATCGTCGAGTTCGCACGGCATCTGCGCGCGCAGGGCGTGAGCATCGCCGAGGCCGCGGTGGAAGCGGCGCGCTTGCGGTTCCGGCCGATCATGATGACCTCGTTCGCGTTCATTCTCGGCGTGGTGCCGCTCGTGATCGCCACCGGCGCGAGTGCGAGCGCGCGCCGTTCGCTTGGGATTGCGGTATTTTCGGGGATGCTCGCTTCAACGTGCATTGCCGTGCTGTTCATTCCGTCGTTCTACGTGCTGTTGCAGCGCCAGGCCGAACGGCACGCGGCGCGGCATGCACCGCCCGACGCTTAAACCGAGGAGCTTTCGTATGGATCGCCCCGCAAAAATCATCGTGCTCGACGACGAAGCCGAACTGCGCAATATGCTGCAGCGTTTTCTGCGCGGGCATGGCTTCGACGTCCGGATCGCGGAGGACGGCAAACGGCTCGACCGCTATCTGGAACGTGAGCCATTCGATCTGCTGGTGCTCGATCTGATGATCGGCGAAGAGGATGGCCTCGCCATCTGCGCCCGTTTGCGCGAGCAAGGGCAGACGCTGCCGATCCTGATGCTGACCGCGAAGGGCGATCCGCTCGACAGGGTGCTCGGCCTCGAAACCGGCGCCGACGACTACCTCGCCAAACCCTTCCTGCCGCGTGAACTGGTCGCGCGGATCAATGCGCTGCTGCGCCGCCAGAAGATCGCCTCGGGCGATGTCACCGTGACCTCGCAGAGCGTGCGTTTCGGCGATTTCAGTCTCGATGTCGGCAAGCAGCAGTTGTCGCGTACCGGCGAACTGCTGGAGATTCATTCTGCGCAGATGCTGCTGCTGGTCGCGTTGGCCTCGTCGCCGAACCGGCCCGTGAGCCGTGACAATCTGCTGGCGCGCGCCCGTGGGCGTGATCACGATGCGCTCGATCGCAGCATCGACGTGCAGGTGCTGCGGCTCAGGCAGATTATCGAGGACGACCCGTCGAAGCCGCGCTTCATCAAGACCGTGTGGGGCGTCGGCTACATGCTGGTCGCGGACGTCGACTCATGACGCGCGCGTGGCTGCAGAGGGCGCTGCCGAAAACGCTGCTGGCGCGCAATATCGTCTTGCTGATCGTGCTGGTGATGCTGAGCCAGCTCTGCGCGCTTGCGGTGTTGCTGCACTATGTGCAGCGGCCCCGCGTCGAACGGGCGGCCACGGTGTTCGCCACTTACGTGACGACGCTCGATAGCCTGCTTCAAGCGACGCCGCCGGGCGCGCGCGCTCAATTGACGGCACGTCTCGACGCTCGCACGCAACTACCCGCCGATGCCGCCCTTGAACCGCCGCCCAGTCTGATGCGCGCTTACCGCACGTATCAGCGCAATGTGTTTCTCGACAGCTTGCGCGAGCATCTGCCCGCCGACATGCCCGCGCTTTGGCAGTCCGAAGGCGGTCAACGCTTGTGGATTCGCATGCATGCTCCGGCCGATGCGCCGCACACGCCGTACTGGATCGCGCTGCCGATTCCCGAGGACGCGCAAGGCAACGGACTCGACGCCGCGATTCTGCTATCGCTCGGTTTGGGCGCACTGGCGGCGCTGACCGGCTATGTGATCCAGCGCCACCTCAACCAGCCGCTCCAGGCGTTGACGCAGGCGGCGCGTCGCGTGAGTGCCGGTGAAACGCCCGCGCCGTTGTCGACCGACGGTCCTGTCGAGATCGCCACGGTAAGCAACGCTTTCAATCAGATGACGCATGCGTTGCAGCAGGCCGAGGCGACGCGCGCGCTGATGCTGGCGGGCATCTCGCACGACATCCGCACGCCGCTCACCAAACTGCGGCTCTCGATGGCCATGGCGATGCCCGACGGCAGCGACAGCAGCTTCGTGGTCGCCGCCGAGTCATACCTGGACCAGATCGAGACGATCTTGCAGCAGTTCATGGATTACGCCGGCAGCGGCGAGCGTGAAGCGGCGGAGCCCGGCGACCTCAATGCGTTGGTCGAGCGACTTGCCGGCGATTTCGCCGGGCTGGGCCATGAGTTCGAGCTGTCGCTCGCGGTTCTGCCCGCGATTCTCTACCGGCCGATCAGCATGATGCGGCTCCTGATGAACCTGATGCAGAACGCGATCGTCTATGGCGGCAGCGGACTCGCTGTGCGGAGTTGGGCTACAGGTGAAGCCGTGTATGTCGCGGTGGGCGATCGCGGCAAAGGTCTGTCGGCAGAGGAGCTGGAGCAACTGAAAGCGCCGTTTCAGCGTGGCCGCAATGCTCGCGCGCATAGCGGCGGCACCGGGCTGGGGCTGGCGATAGTCGAGCGGATCGCGCGGCTGCACGGCGGCAGCCTGCAGTTTCACGCGCGCGAGGGCGGCGGGCTGGAAGTGTGGGTGGTGTTGCCGCTCATTCCCGGTCCAGCCACGCATCCAGTCCCACCCGGAAGGCCACGCCCGCGATGACCGGCACGGTCAGCATGAGGATGATGCCGAAGTTGGGAATCTCGTCGCCGTAAGTGATCGGACCGTAGAGCACGACGGTCGCAACGATCGCGAAGACGATGACGCCGACGGCAACCATCAGAAGATTGCGCGCCACAATGGACAGATCCTTGCGCTTAGCCTTGCCCGGCGTGGTGCTGGTAGTGGGGACTTCGTCGTGTTGGGCGGGCATGATGGTTCTCGAGGCTGGAAGACCTGCCGCGCAAAACGCGGCTGGAAATGCAATTACAAAACGCTGCGGCGAAACGTGGCGATGAATCGAACGCCGACCGGCGTGCGATTGGCATCATACCAGGGGACGTTCGTGCCGCACACGAACGTCCCTAGCACTAACGTATCACACGCCAGACGAAGCGCAAGTCGCCGGAATTCAGCGAGAAAGCCTGACGTCGGCGCGGCGTCGCCCTCGCGCCCCGTTACAGCGAACCTGACGATTCTGTCGGCGAGTCGTCATCGTCCTGAAGGCTCAGTGCCCAAGACCGCTGCTGGCGATCTGCTGCTCGACGAATTGGGCGAACAGCGCGTGCAGATGCGTCGTCGGATGAAGGTCGTCGGCGAACATGTACGTCTGATCGGCATTGGCCGTCACATAGGTTGCCGACGAGCACAGCAATGCTGTGTCATCCGGCGTTTTCTTGGGGTCGCAGGCTTGGGCCGTGTTTGCCACGACGAAGCCATTAGCCTGAAAGTTCGCGATGATCTGGTCTACCCATGTATAGGAATCGATCTGGATGACCTTGCCCTGCAGGCCATCGGCCTGCAGGGCAGCGTTCAGGTCCTGGTTGAAGAGTTGCGATAGCTGGGTCAGATTGGCCCCGCCGTCGGCCGCGGCGAGGCCTTTGGGCGACAGGCCGACATTTGGAACATTGACCACCACCACATGCGTGGCGCCGTTCTGAACGATCTGCCCGACAAGCTGAGCGAGGGTGGTTGCCGCCGTTTGCACCGTCGGCGCCGCGGCCGGCAGCGAACCGGCGCGAAGCACGTCGTTCGCGCCGGCCCACATCAGGACCAGTTGACCGGAATTGAAACTCCCGTGCGTGGCCAGATAGCTCGAAACCTGCTGATTGACCGGCATTTCGACATTGCCGATCACGTCGGTAAGAAAGTCGTTCTGGTTTGCCGGCGTCGCCACTGTGGAGCCGCCCTCGGCATAGCCGAGACCGTTTTGCGCGTTCAACTTGTGCGTGATGTCGATCGTGAACGCGGCGCTTAGCGAGCCGCCGTAGTATTGCGCGACGTTCTGAGTCCACACCTGGCCCGGATTGGTCGTGAAACGCCCGCCACCCACCGCGCTCGCGAGCGGCGTATAGGTCCCGACGTCCGACAGGCTGTCGCCGAATGACACAACTTGCAGATTAACGCCGCCCGGTGGCGTGGCCGCGCTACTGCCGTTGCTCGAGCCTCCACCCCCGCCCCCGCCGCATGCTGTCAATAGCGACATCACCGTGGCAAGAATTACAGCACGTACCGTGTCATTGCTTCCCTGCATAGCGCCTCCCCACAGATTGAACGGGCGGTTGCCCTATGTGGCGGACGTATCGCCAGCCTGCATATCGTTCTCTCGACAGTACTTCTCGGTGAGCAAAAAGGATGCCTTATCGTCCTGATTGCACAATGTCGGCGGGGCATTGAGGCTGCGGCAGATCGGCGAAAGATAATTGACGATGCCCTGCGCTGGGCAACCGGTTAGGTGGCAGCTCGCTTGGCCGACTGCGTGCGAGGGTCTGGCCGTCAACGAGCAAATGGATTGCGCGGGCTAGCGCGCCGGCACGACGGCTGCGTCGTCCAGAAGGCCCATCAGCGTCCGCGCATTACGCTGCCCCTGATCTTCGAAGCAGCTGGTGCATATACCGCGTGCTCACCTGTGTCTGGTGGCGAACTCGCGGCGCGGTGCACAAGACCTCCCGCAAGCGGGCGAACGTCAAGATGTGCGCCTGGATGCCGATATACTCGCTATGCGTTTGCGATTATGGCGACTTTCCCAGCGGAAAACGCCTCGCCGCCAAGTGCATCCAGGCTGTCCACGGAGAATAGTTTGATTTTGAATAGACCGTCCATCATCTGGCGCGCGATAACCTTCGTGGTGATCGTCTGCCTGTCTCTCGTTGTGCTTGATGGCTGGCGAAGCTGGAATGCACGGGCAGTCGAGCTGGGCGAAATGGACGTCGCCACCTCGAATCTCTCGCGGGCAATGGCTCAGCAGGCCGATGACACGTTTAAGGAAGCAGACACGGCGTTGCTGGGCATCGTTGAGCGCGTGCAGCACGACGGGCTCGGCCCGGCCGCTCTTAAACGACTGCACGACGTCCTGGTGATGCGCCGACAGGGGCTTCCCCAGCTTGACGGTCTATTTGTATTTGACAAAAACGGAATATGGATCGTCAATTCCACATCGACGCCACTCAATCGATTCAATAACTCGGATCGCGAATATTTCGTCTTCCATCGAGACAACGCTGATCCTGGTCCGCACATTGGCGTCCCAGTAGTAAGCCGATCGAGTGGAAAGTGGGTTATTCCCGTTTCAAGGAGAATCATTAAACCGGACGGCAGTTTCGGCGGCGTTGTGTTGGCAACCGTCGATATTGATTTTTTCAAAGCCTTCTACGATAGCCTTCAGATTGGCAACGCGGGAGCCGTTGCGCTCGTCCTGAATAGCGGTGTGATGCTGATTCGTCGACCGTTCGATGAAAAAGTGATCGGCAAAAACATGCGGGGAACCGAGCTGTACCGCTATTACACAACGCAGGGTCCGGCCGGAACGGCGATCATCAAGTCGGCGCAGGACGGCGTCACGCGGCTGAACAGTTATCGTAGCCTCCCGAACTATCCGGTCTTTGTAGCAGCTGCGTTGTCCAAGGATGAGATTTTGCATGAGTGGTGGCGCGACACGATCTGGCATTCCGCTGGCGTGCTTTGCCTTGTCGTTGTGGTGGGCCTGTTCGGCTGGCATCTGATCCGGCAGATCGAATTGCGAACGACTGCCGAGGCGGAACTGACAAAGACGCACGCCTCCCTTGAAAAGCTCAATCAGACCCTTGAACGACTTGCAATGCAGGACGGCCTGACGGGGCTCGCAAATCGCCGCCAATTCGATGTCGCATTGCATAACGAATTCAGTCGCGCCACGCGTCACGCGAGTGCTCTCGCACTGATCATGCTGGATGTCGATTGCTTCAAGCAATACAACGACATTTACGGGCATGCAGCGGGCGACGAATGCCTGCGAACGATTAGCGGTCTCATCAGGGACCTGACAGCCGGACGTCCGGGAGACCTTGCCGCCCGCTATGGTGGAGAGGAGATTGCAGTGCTTCTTCCGAACACCGATGTAGCTCGTGCTGTAGCAATCGCGGACAATATTCGTAGCGCTATCCGTAGTCTGGAAATTGAACATTCGGGCAACCCAACTGGCTTCGTCACGATAAGCGCAGGTGTTGACGCCCGGATCCCGATTCGAGGCGCGGGCGAGCCTACGGAGCTGATACTGGCTGCCGACAAGGCTTTGTATGAGGCAAAGAGCACGGGGCGAAATCGAGTACTTGCCGCCAAGGGTAACTTTCCATCACCCACTACTGCTTCACATCGTAACTGAGCGCCCCAACCCGTTGCGTCTCGCGAAGGCCGCGTGCAATATCGGATTTAGGATTCTCCGAACTACCGGTGGCGGCAATCGCGGCGATATGGCTATCCCATGTGGGACGAATAGTCCTCCGTGCGCCGCTCCCCGGCGCTTGATGTATTGATGTCACAAAGTGCCCGGCGCTCATTGGGTTCGCTCGCCCACGAACCCGGAAGTTCAGCGCCGTCGGGATGGTGTTGGATTTCCCCTGGTGCCGAACTTCCGTAGCCGACCCGAAGCGGTCTTCCGGGGAACCCGATAGCGGACGTTCGTCGGTAACAGTTACGACTCGCGCTCAGTCTGAACTTGCGCCGATGAAAATCGTGGCATTCGAAGCACTTCGGAATATAAAGGCAAAGTCCCAAAAGACTGGATAGAACGGATGTCCTGCCTCAAATGCGAACGCTTCGACACTCGTTGCCTTCGCCATCAAAAGACGCAATTCCGACAAAAGCTCGCCCACCATTCCCGCTAGGACCTCCGATTCGAGAGCTTCTTTTGATGGTCCTGCCGAATTGTCGCCAGCATAGAGAAGACTGGATTTTACGGTCTCGACGACTGACTCAACACCTACCTCCGCGACATCAACTACGATTGTTCCCTCACCAAGCGCAGCCGAGATTAACTCGGCAGATTGATGAAGATTGGCGGCCGCAACCGTGTACGTCTTAAGAAACACACAGTAGTTCAAACCACCGCCCCAAAGCTCCTCTGAAATGTTGTCCAGTAGTACCTGATTCATAGTCGTCCCGTAGCGACGCGATTACCGTCGACAAACTCTAGTCCCGGTTAAAAAATATTGAATGTCGTGCGGCGTATCGGCGATGATGACGCGCCATCCAACTAGCCAGACGGAGCATTGTCGACGATCGGCACAACCTTGTCGAACGACCGATGCTGGCCGGTTGCTGCCTTTGCAGCCGGCCATCGAAACGTTTCATGGCGGGTTCGCCTCCGCCCCCAGAATGCTCATTAGCGTCCGCGCGTTGCGCTGCCCCTGGTCCTCGAAGCAGTTATTGAAGATGACGTGGGTGCGGCCCGCCCGCGTCGCGATTGCGCGGATCGAGGGGGCTAGTCCGGTCAGCTCGTCGTCGCTGTAGTCGTAGTCGAAGCGATCGGCCGCGCTCGCCGCGCCCGTTGCGCTCCATGTCTGCGTATTGCGGCCGTGCAGACGCACCATTGCGAGCTCAGGATGGGTTGCTTCCCAGATGGTGTGCACGCGGTTCGTCACATCCGGCGGTGCGTCGACGATCACGTGGACGAGGCTGCGCTCGCGCAGAAAGTTGAGCGTCCATGACGCGTGCTGATCGTCGAACCAGGACTGATTGCGAAACTCGGCGGCCATTATGTAGCCCGCCATGCGCGCCCGGCATTCTTCCACGAGCGCGAGACCGTCCGGCGCGCGGGTGATCCACGGCGCGAACTGGAACAGCACCGCGCCGAGCCGGCCGGTCACGCGCAACGGCTCCAGCGCTTCCAGATAGCGCCGCCAAAGTTCGTCGAGGATCTCGGCGGGCATGTCGCGGTAGTAGACGTTTTTCTTGCGCGGACCCGTGATGCCTTCCGGCAGCGCCATTGCAATGTCTTTCGGCAGGACGTCGGGCGAAGTCTGATGCCCGGTAAACAGCCGAAACGCCTTGCAGTTGAACGTGAAGCCTTCCGGCGTGCGTTCGGTCCACAACTGCGCGTTGCTTGCCGACGGCATCGCGTAGTAGGCCGAATCGACTTCGACCAATGGAAACTGCGATGCGTAAAAGCGCAGCCGGGCTTCAGCGCTGCTGCTGCCGGGCGGGTAAAACCGCTTGCAGGCGATCAGCGTTTTGTCGGTCCAGCCTGCGGTGCCGCAGCGGATGTCCATCGGCGGAGTCGTGTTGGTTGCCGGGTGTAGGCGAGCCTAGGAAGCCGCCTCCGTGTGATCGAGCCACTCCGCGAGTTCACGCCGCAACTGCGAGATATCGAGCGGCTTGCCGAGCTGCCGTGCGCCCGGGATGGTGTCGCCGATCTCGGCGTTCTCTCCATAACCTGACACCAGCAACACGCGGATGTCAGGCTGCCGACTCAGCACCGCGCGCGCCAGGTTGTCGCCGGACATGCCGGGCAAGGTCAGGTCCGTGAATAGGACGTCGAAACGTTGCGCGGGCACGAGCGGCAGCGCTTCTTCGGCGCTCCCGACCGCGGTGCAGTCGAGACCCAGCGCACCGAGCAGATCGCAGAGGGCGTCGCGCGAATCGGCGTCGTCTTCGACCAGCAGCACGCGAGCCGGCGTGCCGGGCGGGTGCGACGGCAGGCTTGCCATGGACTCCGCCAACGAACCTGTCGGCGAGTTGGCAAGCGAACTTTTTCCCAAAGCGGTTGGCTCGTGCAGGCTTCTGCGCGGATCGGACGTTACGCATGCCTCGGATGCTTCTGACGCTTCGGCTGCACTGGCCGGATCGTAGACCGTGCGCGGTACGCAGGGGGAAATCTGCCCGTCACTCACGCTGGCGACGCCGGCGCCGCGCAGCACGCTGCGCACCTTGCGCGCGAGGTCGTCGCGCCGGTAAGGCTTGGACAGCAGCGTGATGCCGGCGTCGAGCTTGCCGTGATGGACGATCTCGTCGCGCGTATAGCCTGAGGTGAAGAGTGTCGGCACCGCGGGCGAGCGCGCCGCTGCACGCTGCGCCAGTTCCACGCTTTTTACCTGGCCGGGCATCACGACATCGGTAAACAGCAGATCGATCGACACATCGCTGTCGATGAATTCGAGCGCCGCGTCGCCACTCGACGCAGTCAGGACTTTATAGCCGAGTTGAGCGAGCATTTCGACGGCGGTCAGGCGGACATCCGCATCGTCTTCGACAACCAGAATCGTTTCGCCGCCACCCACCGGCGCCGAGGTCTGATCGACAGCTTCGACTGTTTCCGGCTCGCAGCAGCGCGGGAAGAACAGCGAGACAGTGGTGCCGCGTCCCACTTCGCTGTCTATCACCGTATGGCCGCCGCTTTGCCTGACGAAGCCGAACACCATGCTTAAGCCGAGGCCCGTGCCGTGGCCGTCGGGCTTGGTCGTGAAGAACGGTTCGAACACGCGCTCCAGGATTTCGGGCTTCATGCCGGTGCCCGTGTCGTTTACTGAGAACACTACGTACTCGCCTGGCGAGAGTTCCGGCTTGCCGCGGCAAAACGCATGGTCCAGCACGCGGTTTGTCGCGCGAACGGTGAGCGTGCCGTCGGCTTGCATCGCGTCGCGCGCATTGATCGCAAGATTGAGCAGGGCGTTTTCGAGTTGATTGCGATCGGCCTGCACATTCCACAGGTCGTCGCTCAACACCGTTTCGATCTTCACGGTCTCGCCGAGCGCTCGGTGCAGCATCTCGCTCATGCCGGCGAGCAGGCGGCACGGATTCAGCACGGTAGGCGAGAGCGGCTGACGGCGCGCGAAGGCGAGCAGATGCGCGGCCAGTTTTGCGCCGCGTTTGACGGCATCCGTCGCGGCGGACAAACGCCGCAGCGTGGTCGGACTCTCACCGGCATCGGCCGCGAGCATCTGCAGATTGCCGTTGATCACTTGCAGCACATTGTTGAAGTCGTGTGCGACGCCGCCTGTGAGGCTGCCGATCGCTTCCATCTTCTGGGCCTGGCGCAACTGTTCTTCGGCGAGCGCCCGTGCCGCGACTTCATCCGCGACGCGTTGTTCGAGCGTTTCGGTCAACTGGCGCAGCGATTGTTCGGCGATCTTGCGTTCGTGGATGTCGATCAGCACGCCGGGAAAGCGCGTCGGCTCCCCCTGTTCGTCGAACTCGCACTGGCCGTTTGCCTGCACCCACATGTAATCGCCATCGGGGCGGCGAATCCGGTATTCGGCGCGAAACGGCTGGCCGGTGCGCATCGCTTCGACCGTCAGGCGGTCGTTGAGCGGCTGGTCGTCAGGATGGATCACTTGTGTCGCGGCATTGCGCTCAAGCCCTTTCGCGGCCTCGTCCAACGGAAACGAAAAGGTACGCGCGAAACGTTCGTCACCGGTGACGGTGCCGGTGCGTGCATCGAGCACCCATGTGCCGAGCACCGCGCCGGTATTGAGCGCGAGTTGCAGCCGTTCGTTGGTTTCGCGCAGTTCAGCCTCGGCATGTTGCCGCCAGCGTTCGGTCAGTACGCGCGTGGTGGTTTCGACGACCATCGCGAGGACGCCCGCGGGTGCGCCGCTGTCGTCGGCGACCGGGCTGTAGTAGAGGTCCATCCAGACGTCTTCGGGCTTGCCGTCGCGCAGCAGGACCAGTTCCTTGTCGCGATACGACAGGGTGCCGCCGGCAAGACATGTCGTCATCACATGACGGTTGAAATCGGCGACCTCCGGCCAGCCGTCCTCGACTGGACAGCCGAGCAGATACGGATGCCGTCCGCCTGCGAATATCGCGTAGGCGTCGTTGTAGATCATGTAGCCGGGTTTGCCCCATAGAAGTACGAGGGGCACGGGTGAGGCGAGCAGCATCTGGACGGTGGCGGTCAGACTGCGCTGCCAGTTTTCTATCGCGCCGAGGTCGGTGGCGGCCCAGTCGAATTCGCTGATGCGTCGCGCCATTTCCCCGTTCCAGCCGGGGCAGCCATGGTCTTGTGCCGGAAATGGCATAGCTGCGCTCCACAGAGGTCACGTCAATGAGTGTGTCCCCACTCTGCCGGCGCGCATGGGGCGCGTGAATGTTCAGCAGGAGGCGGGATGAATCTTCTGCCGTGCACAGCGGGCGCGAAGCGGCCACGCGGCAGGAATAATTGTAGGTCACAACGGTTGGGTGGGGACCCTCTCTAGAGGGCTTTGCGGGTTTAGCCGAACCGATGTATGCGGAGGGGTTGGGAACTTTTACCTGGCTTGTGCAGGCAGGGTGTTGAATAGCGGAAAGAAGGGCGGCTTTTTGTCTGTCTTTTGGTTTGTGTTTTTTTAATGGGGGGGCCTGTTCTTGAGCTGGTTGCCTGCGCGGCGCTTTTTGTCAGGGTTCTTAGGGCTTTGGCCTTTCCTTGAATTGTTAGTGGTCTATTAGCGTTGCCCCTGTGCGGGGCGGCACCTACTTCTCTTTGCCGGCTGCAAAGAGAAGTAGGCAAGAGAAAGCAGCTTAAACCGCTAATGCTAAGTGGGCACCGTGGTTTGCAACGGGTAGTGGTGCATCTGGAATCTGTGTTCTCGCGCATTCCGCGCCAGTGGCAAAGGACTCATCAGCTCCCACTCCGCACTGCGTGCGTCGCGGACGGGTCTGCCAGGGAAACCAGGGGCTTCGGTTGGGCGCAGCGGGGGCCATCGGCTTCGCCTCGGCGACGCGCCTCTGCACTCACCCGGAAACCCCCACTTCAAATGATTTTTCGGTGTGCTGCAATCACCGTCCCGGTCGCGGTTACAGTCACGGCTGCGGCTGCGGCTGCGGCTGCGGTGGTGCAATGACGAGCCACGGTCCGGTGGCGAGACGCAAGCGTCAAAACGTAGCGGGTGGTTTTAAGAAGTACTCTTCGGCGCGCGCAGCGTCGCCGGAAGTATGACGCCCTTGTCACTGACGTATGCAGGTGCACGAACACGGATTCCAGATGCACCACTACCCGCAGCAGACCACGGTGCCCACTTAGCAGTAGCGGTTTGAGCCGCTTTCTTTTGCCTACTTTTCTTTGCGGCAAGCAAAGAAAAGTAGGTGCCGCCCCGCACAGGGGCAACACTAATAGACCACTAACAATTCAAGGAAAGGCCAAAGCCCTAAGAACACAGACAATGCCGCCGCCAAAGGCAAAAGAGAACCGCTAGTTCGACAACGACAAATAAGGCGAACTGACCGGCGTAGGCGGAAACGGCTGCAACCCCGTCTGCTTGCTAAAGCTATACCGCACATAAACGGCTGCAAGCCACTCACGATACTCATAAGCATTGCCGAGCGACGCAGTCGCCCCAAACGCCAACTGCGGAGCCAGTTGATACTCCCCCACAGCGCTAAGCGAATAAGAAACCCCCGTCTTACTCTGCCCAGGATAAACCGCATTGCTATCCACGCCCGTGCCGATGAAATTCGCTTGCTTCGCCGCATTACTCTGGAGCTGAGGATCGATCGGGAAGTAATTCGACTGATCCTGCCGATAATGCTGCACGCCGATCGACCCCTTCATGTCATAAGTAAACAGACCATTGCGCCCAGTCCACTCCACCGGCAAATTCAGGATCATGTACTGCTGCGGACTGAAGTACCCGCCCTGACCATACGTGAAGTACGACAGGTTCCTGTTATAGGTCATCAGCGTCGTGTTCACACCGATAGTCAGCGTCTGATCGGCATCCTTCAACAGACGCGTGTAGATACCGCCGCCGCCTTTGTATGCGTTATTGCTTGCGACGTGATAGCCCATGTAGTGCTGGTACGCGGCGTTCACATACAGGCCGCTGGTGCCGTCATCCCATGCAAGGCTGGCGAGGCCGCCGTTGGAGGTGACGCCGCCCCACTCGAGGCCGGAGCCCGAATCGCGCGCACCAGCATACGACAGCAGGCTGTCCGTCACCGCGCGGCGCGCGACCGCCAGCGAATACGACACTTTGTCCGTAATGGCGCCGTTGTATTGCGCGCCCCCCACAATAGTCTTCTCGGGGAAACCGAGCGGCGTCACGCCAACATCGCCGCTGATGCTGCGGCCTTCGTAACCGAGTGACAAGCCCACGCCACTGGCGGTCTGGCTGCCATAGGTGTTGTTGCCCGCAATCGCCGCGTTCGCAGACGTGCTATTGGACAGTCCCGCGCCGAATCGCGCGAGCGTCGACAGATTGCCCGCGGCAGTGCCGGCATCGAGCGTAACCGGCGTCGCCGTCACAACGATGTGGCCGTTGCCGGCCTTGATGCGCCCCTGAATCGGCGCTTCAATATCCGTCAGCGTCGACAGACCGTCCTCGCCCGTGCGGTTGCGGAACACGATCCCGCCCGACACGGTGCTCGCCTGCTCGCGATTGACCTGCGCCAGCTCTTCGGCCACCCCGAGCGTCTGCGTGTTGGCGACATTCGGTTGCGTGTAGTTGCCGCCGTTACCGTTCGCGCCGGGTTGTTGAGGGTAATACGCCTGCGCGTAACCGGTCGGCGGTTGCGGAATATACGGCTGCTGTTGTTGCGCGTAATAACCCGAGCCCTGATTCGGGTACGGCTGATAGGGCTGCTGACCGTAGGCCTGTTGCGGCGGCACCGGCTGGTAAGGCTGCTGCGCGTAACCTTGCTGTGCGTAACCCTGCTGCTGCGGATAAGGCTGCTGGCCGTAATAGGGCTGTTGCTGCTGGGGATAAGCTTGTTGCTGCCCATACGGCGCCTGCGCATAGGCTTGCGCGTTGTGGTTGCTCTTCGACGCGCTTTGCTTCTTGCTGGTCGTGCGTTTCGTGCTCGTGGCCGAGCCTGAGTAACGCGGCTGTTGCATCGAACCGGCATTGGCCTGCGCTTCGCGTGCCGCAGGCGACATCGGCCACGGCGTCGTTGCATAGCCGTCCGGCTGCTGTGGGTAGGGCGCCTGCTGCTGATATTGCGCCTGTTGAGGATATCCACCTTGTTGCGGATAGCCGGCTTGCTGCGGATAAGGCGCCTGCTGCGGATACGCCGGGTTGTACTGCTGTTGTGGAGCTTGCTGCATCGGCTGCATCTGCGCCTGGCCTTGACCCGGGTATGGCTGCAACGGCGCGCCCGACTGGCTCGACCCGTTGGTCTCCTGGCCGTAGCCATCCGCGTTGGTGCCGGGACGTGGCGCGTTATAGGGAACGGCGGTGGGCGCGGCGTTGGGCACATACGGCTGTGCAGGCGCCGTATAAGGCGCGACGTACGGCGTGGGCTGCGAGGGCGGCGGATAGTTCGGCACGGTCTGGGACGGCAAGGAGGACTGCGAGTACGGGAGCGATGCACGCGCGGCATTGAAGCCGCCACCTGCGAGCGCGGCGTTGTCGGCGTCGGTCGGCGAGATCGTTGCGGTTTTACCTTCGAAGGGATTGACGCCCGGCAACGGCGTCGCGCCGATCCGCCGCATCGCGACTTCCCAGCCACGCGGCACGTTGCTCGGCGCGTTCGCGCGTGCCGCGTTGGCCATGAGCGGTGTATTGGCCGCGATCAGCGAGCGTTGCAGATAAGTCGACGCGAGCGACAGCTTGCCTTCGGCGCGATACATCCGGCCGACCGTCGCCAGCACGCCGGGGTCACTCGGCGCCGCTGCAAGAGCCTGGTTGGCGAGCGATTCGGCATAGCTGAACTGCTTCGCGCCGGCCGCCGCAGAGATCGTCGCTTGCAGCAGGTTCAGGTCGTCGGGCTTGCGTTGCAACGCGACGCGGTAACTGGCGAGCGCATTGCGATCGTCGCCGGCGCTCGAATAGAGGCGGCCGAGGGCGGCTTGCAGATCGGGATTGTCGGGCATCGCCGCCAGCCACGGCGCGATCACGTCGTAGGCGCTGGCGAGATCGCCGCGCTGACGCACCGCGTCGCATTGCTTGATGACGATCCCCAGATTCAGATTGCCAAAATCCGTGCGCTGCTGCGGCGTCAATTGCATCGATGCGAGCCGCCGCATCACCATGCTGAGTTCGGCTTCCTGCTGCGTAGCAGAGAGAATGCCCGCGTATTGCAGCAGCAAATCGGTGTTGCCAGGCGCCGCGTTCATGGCGCTGCGCACGAGGCCCAACGCGCGATTCGGGTCGCCGGCCTGTTGATACGCGGCAGCGATCACGCCGATCAGTTCGGGGTTGTTGCCGGCGACCGGTTCGGCGGTGTGCAACGTCGCCAGCGCTTGTTGCGACTGGCCGTTGCGCGCCATCCGCGTCGCGAGGTCGGCCTGCTGATGCACCCACAAGCGATGCTGCAAAGTGGTCATTGCGTCGGTGCGTTGCGCGGCCGGAATCCGTTCGAGTTGCGCGAGACCGGCCGTCCAGTCCTGCGTTTCCGCCGACAGCAACGCGCTCGCGTAGAGCGCGTCGGTCATGTCGGGATGCGCGGCGAGGAGACCGTCCATCATGCTGCGGGCATTCGCAACCGCGCCCTGGCGCACGTAAATACGCGCGAGGTCGAGGCGCAACCAGGGATCGTCAGGATCGTTCAACAGGGCGTCTTCGAACAGGCTGCGCGCGCTGCCGAGATCGCCGCGCGCTTCGGCCGCGCGTGCCTGCGCGGCCTGCGCTTCGCCACGCAGCCGGTTGATGCCGCCGGCCTTCGATTGTTGTTCGCTGTTCAGTTGATTGGCGAATTGCAGCGCTTCGTCGCCACGGCCTTGCGCGGCGAGCGAACCGACGAGGCCGCGAATCGCATCGGGATTGTCGGCCTGGCGGCGCAGTGCCATCCGGTAGGCCTGTTCCGCGCCGACCGGGTCGCCGTTCGAAAGCAGCATCTCGCCGAGCAGCACCTGCGCGGTGACGTCGGACGGATTCAGCGCGATCGCGCGTTCGAACAGCGACTTCGCCTTCGCCAATTCGCCGTTGCTGCGCGCGCCGATGGCGTCGCTGGTATAGGTCCAGTAGGTCGCGCTATCGAGCGCGGTTTTCCAGCGCGCAGGATTGCCGTTGCGCGACGCGCGCTCCAGATAGTTGCGGGCTTCGGCGAATTTTTCCTGCTTCAACGCGGCGATACCCATGCCGCCGAGCGCGTCGGTATCGTTCGGACTATTTGCCAGTACTGACGAAAACTTCGCGCGTGCCGTGCCGAGGTCGCCCCGATCGAGCGCGGCGAAACCGTCAGCGATGGTGCGGCCGCGGGCGTCGACGGCGGCATTTTCCTGGGCCCGATCGCGGGCTACCTTGTCCTGCTGAACCATCGATTCGAAGCGCGCCTTGACCGCGGCGTCGTCGGTTGCACCTTGCAGATACGCCTCGTACAGCGCGGCGTCCGAGGGCCGTGCGTCGAGCCACAACAGCGCCTGCCGCCAGCTCTTTTTCGCCGACGCGCCGACGGTGCTGTCGCCGGCAAGCTTCTGCAGCCGCGCGATACCGTCGCGGCGCGTCGTATCGCGATACGTCAGATGCTGTGCGTAGGCGAGGGCGTAGCGCGGGTCGTCGGGGTTGTCGCGTGCGAGTTGTTCGAGGCCGCGGCGCGCCAGGTCCCAGCCTTGCGGCGTGGCCGACAGCGCCTGGTAATACTCGAGTTGCAGTGCGGGCGTGGCCGGCTTGCCGTTCAACGCGCGCTGATACTCCTCTACCGCGCTCGCGCTTTGACCGCTTTGCGCGAGCCGCCGCGCGTCGTTGACAGTCTGGTCACGCAGACTCGATTCGCCGAGGCGCCGGCCCAGTTCGTCCAGGTTCGGATAGTTCGGCGCGACCGCTTTCAGACGCGCCAGATATTGCTGCGCGCCGGCGCCGTCCTTGCGGTCGGCGAGCACCATGCCCATGCCGTATAGCGCATCGGGTTGCTTCGGGTCGATGCGCAACACTTTCTGCCACGCCTGCTCAGCGAGGTCGCCGCGGTGATGCGATTGCCAGTACTTGCCCTGATCGATCAGCACGTTCAAGGGATCTTTCGACGTCTGCGCCAACGCGTCAGGCGAAGCCGTCGCCACGCAGCAGACGGCCGTGAGGCTCAGCGCGAACCGCAATGAAAACGCGAGGGCGCTCAATCGCATGCATTTCTCCAACTCGGCACGAGACGGCCGGCTTCGTCGAAACGATAGCGGCCGTCGATGAATCCGGTGCCGAACAAGCCCAGCACACGATCGTAATAAACCGGTTCGCGGCCCGGCACATTGGTGTCGAGCACGGCGAGATGGGTGCGCGCGAGACCGAGGCCGCGCTCGTCGTCGAGCGCCTTGAAGTACGGCGCGAGCGCGCCCCAGTAGCTCAACGGTCCTTCGCCGCTCGCCGTACCCGTGGTCGACGAAACCTTCTCGGGCGGAATGCCGCTTTGCGCAACCTTCGCGCGCATGCCGCCGAGGGCCGCGAGCCAGGGTTTGGCGAGCGGATCGGCGGGCGAGGTGAGTCCGGCCCACAGATAGACACGGATCGCGTCGTAGCTGCCGGTGTCGCCTTCTTTCGGATCGACCACGAACTGGCCGTTCTGCCACGCCGCCCAGTCGGGCGCGAAGCCTTGCGGCGCGGTGGTCTTGATCAGCTTGTAGGCGCTGTCGGCGAGCTTGGCCCACGGGCCGTTCGGCATGTCTTTGGCGAGCGCGCGCAGCACCGGCAAGGGCAGGTAGCTCGGATTCAGACGCGTCACGCCACCATTTTTGAAGCCCTGCGGACCGGGCAGCAGCATCGGGCCGACGCCCGGCAGCGTGGTCATTTCCTGGCGCGCGATCTGCGCGGCGAGCGCCTGGCCGAGTTGCGTATAACTCGCCTCATGCCACAGGCGGCCGGCTTGCAGCAGATCGTAGGCGATCCACAGGTCGGAGTCGGATGCGGAATTCGGATCGAGCACGCCGAACGAGCCATCCGGTTTCCTGCCCCAGAGCCACGACGGCAGCCGCACGTTTTGCGGATCGAACTGATTGCCCGCGAGATTGGTGCGAGTCCAGTTCAGGAGCCGGTCGAAGGTCGCGCGGTCGTTCGCGACCAGCGCGAAGAACAGGCCGTACGACTGGCCCTCGGAGGTGGTCTTCAGTTGCGGCGAGGAGTAGTCGATCACGCGGCCATCGGCCTGCACGAAGTGTTCGACGAAGAAGCGGTACGCCGGCCAGTCGATATTGCATTGACCCGCCTGGCCGGGCGTCGAAGTGGTCTGGGCCACCTTCGTGATATTGGCAAAACACGTGGCCGCCGCAAGGACAAGGCCGAAGCCAAGCCCGAGCGTCAGCGCCACACGTGTCTTATTGTTTCGAACCCGCATACCAGTCCTATCAGTCCTTTAGGCGGCGCGCGGCGATCGAGCGCAGCGTCCGGTAGAAGAGACCCGCGATGATCAGCGCGGCGAGCACGCCACCCAGCATCAGCAACAGCGGATGCGACGACAGCGCCCAGCGCAGATACTCCTGCGGCGACAAATGGCCGACATAGTACGCTTCGCCGTTCGACGTGATCGTGACGGTGCGGCCATGGATCACGGCCATCGCGCCTTGAATCTCCTGAAGCACGTCGGCGTCGAGCAGGGCGGCGGACAGATCGGCGTCCGACTGCCCGGCCGCGCTCACCAGCGCGACGGCGCTGCGGTTCTTCTGCAGCGGCGATTCGAAACCGGTCAGGAGCGCATCGCCGTTCGAACTCACGAGCGTCAGATCGGCGCGTGCCGGCGAGCGTTCGACACCGCGTTCGCCATGCCACCAGTCCTCGAGTTTGAAGGCCACGTCCGAGAGCGAGAAGGTGCGCGAATCGCCGTCGCTGGAGAACGGCATCGACTTGGCCCAACGCTGCAGCAGCGGTTGCTTGCCCGGCGCGCCGAAAATCAGCAGGTCCTTGCTGGCGTACTTGTCGACGTCGTCGGCCGTGCCGACGGTGACGCCGTTCACCGGATAACCCGTCGATGCGCCCATGCGGCCCATGGTCAGCAGAAACAGGCTGTAGTCGCTCGAATCGGCCTCGTTCGGCAGGACCACGGCGGTCTCGGAGAGATCGGCCATTCGTGTGAACGGGAAGCCGCTATTGGCAAAGGCCGCGAGGTCGGGCAGCGCCATGTAATGCGGGAACGACGAGAGGTCGATGGTCGAGTTCGGATCGATGGCGCCGACCACGTTTTCCAGCAGACGGCCGTGGCATTCGCCGGTGTTCGGAATGTCGTAGAAGAAATGCATACGCACCTGGGCGCGCGGCGTCAGCAGCAGCGGCGGAATATGCACGGTGCGACGGGCTTCGGCGGTCTTGTCCGGCAACACGCGCTCGAAGTAATGGCCCAACTCGAACACCGAGGCCGACTCGGCCGGAATCGGCAGGGCCTGCACGAAGCCGTCATTGACGCTGACGTTCAGCGACGAACGGTCGCGCAGCGGACGCACCGTATAGCGGTAGCGCAGATCGATCGGCGCGCCCAGGGTGTGCCACATGAACAGATCGGGCGGCACGCGCAGATTGACGCGCACGGCGTCGGCGTCATAGCCGGACACCGTCAGGTCGCGCGGGTCGGCGAGTTCGCCGAAACGCACCGGACGGTTAGTCGGCAGCCAGTTTGGCGCGTCGTACGGCGCACGCGGCATGAGTTCGTTCAATTGCGTGATCGTCGCGCTCGGGCCGGCGAGCGTGTTCTGGCCGATACCGAGCGCTTTGGCAGCGGTTTTCAGTTCGGCCTCGGTCCGGCCGAGCACGAGCAGCAGCTTGCCGCGCGCCGGCGCTTCGCGATCCACCACCGCGATCGTAGGGCCGGAAATCGCCGGAATCGTCACACCGGCCGGGCGCTGGTCGTCGGTCGCGAACACGACGGCATTACCCGACAGCGGCGCGTTATCCAGTTGCGCCGGAAACACCGCGCCGCGATAGCCGGCGAGCGCGCCGAACCAGGATGCGACGATGCCGCCCGCTTCGAGCGTCGCGGCGCCGGGTTTTTGCGGGAACACGAACGGCAGCTCGAGACGGCGCACGTCGCGGCGGTCGAAGAACGGCTGCGGCAGGGCGGCGAGATCCGGCTTGCTGGCGAGCGACGCGTAGGTCAGATCGAGCGAACTCGCATTGCTGACGGTGGCCCACAGCGACGAATTCGCCGGGTCCTCGCAACTGGTCGTGTAATGACCGATCAACTGCACGTTCAGGTGGTTGAATTCGGTGATGAAACGCGGATCGATCGAGACGTCGCGCGCCACCAGCATGCCGGCCTGTTCGTGCGGCACCGGCAGCGTCGCGGCGACTTCGCCGTTCACCAGCACTTTTAGCTGGGAAATATTCGCGAGCAGCGCGGGCGAGTAGCTGTAGACCAGATGCAGGATCGCGCCGGTCACCACTTCGTCGCCGCGCACGGAGAACGCGACGCCGTTCTGGCCGTCGGTGCCGCGCAGTTGCAGCGGATCGTGCGCGCCGAGGTCGGCGAACGTGAGCGTTTGACGGCGGCCGCCCGGCACCACCGTGCCCGGTTCGGCGGTGGTCGGCGTTCTGATCCCCAAGGCTTTCACCGACGAGGCGGCGAGCGCCGGTGTGGGCGTGGCCAGTTGCGCTTGCGCGATTGTGTTCGAATCGTAGAGGACGGCCGCGCTCGGCGCGGGCACACTGCCCACGCCGGTGGCGACGCGCGCAGCCGGCGCGCCAGGGGCCGCTGCCGCTGGCGACGTTTGCGACGCACTCGCGCCGCTCATGGCCGCCGCGGCCACTTCAGCCGCCGAAGCCAGCGGCGCCGCCAACGCGGTTTGCAACGCGAGCCAGCAGGCAAGCCCGCGCATCAGTCGTTGCGAGCGGGGGCGTCCAGACAGACGCGCCTCCGTTTCCATTCCATTGCGCTCGTGATTCGAGCGTTCGACGTGTCCCTTCGCCATCCTGTTGCCCATAGATCAGTCTTTGGTTTTTAGCTTCTTGACGTCCACCGGACGGCTTTTCATCGAGCTTCGAAGGTCGGCATAAAGATGCTCGAAGAGCCCCACGATGCCGCGTGCGCCGACCGCCAGCACATGCGACAGACCGCGCAACGGCGTGTCCTGCTGACGCCCTTCGGCCCAGCCGGTCCACGCGTCGGCGCGCGCGAACGTGGTCTTGACGAACTCGTATTCCTGTTCGCGCGTCATCGCAGAGAAGCGCAGACCCACGCGGCCCGGCTCGGTGAAACCGACGGTGGCCGGGAAGGCGTATTCCTCGTCGCCGCGAAACAGCGACACGGTCACGCGTTCATGCATCGGCACTTCGATCTTCGCGGGCAGCGCCACGCCAACGCCGCCTTCCGAGTAGTCGATGGTCTCGCAGGCGAGCGTGCGGCCGGTCGAGAACTTCAGCATCACCGGCATCGTCATCGCCACGCGGTGCACCGCGCGAATCTGCCGGCGCTCGCTGGCCGCGGCCACGCTCGCGCCGAGAATCAGCATGTTGTAGGTGGTCCAGCCGAGATTCAGGATGGTCGTCTGCACCACGCTGCGAATGTGCCAGTTCAGATAGATGTGCACGATGCCGACCACGAAGCCGATCAGGTTCAGCAACAGCAGGAACAGGTACGGCCGCGAGATCGCCCAGTCGAAGTAGTTCTTTTCGATCTGACCGCCCTTGGCCGTCACGTTGAACTTGCCGAGCTTCGGGTTGATCAGCGCGAGCAACGTCGGGGCGGTAATGTACGACGCCAGCACCGATTCGTAAACTTCGGCCCAGAACGAATGGCGGAACGAGCGCTGCATCCGCGAGTTGGTGATGCTCGCATGCATCATGTGCGGCAGTGCGTAGATCGCGATCGTGCTGGCGGCGGCTTCGATCACGTGCGCGCCGAAGAACAGATACGACAGCGGCGCCGTGAGAAACACCAGACGCGGGATGCCGTAGAAGAAGTGCATCATCGCGTTCAGATAACAGAGCCGCTGGCCGATTTTCAGGCCCTTGCCGGTGAGCGGATTGTCGATCCGGAAAATCTGCGTCATGCCGCGCGCCCAGCGAATCCGCTGGCCGATGTGGCCGGAGAGACTTTCGGTGGCGAGACCTGCCGCCTGCGGGATCGCCAGATAGGCGGTGGTGTAGCCGAGGCGGTGCAGCTTCAACGCGGTGTGCGCGTCTTCGGTGACCGTTTCTACCGCGATGCCGCCGATCTCTTCGACCATTGTCCGGCGCAGCAACGCGCACGAGCCGCAGAAAAAGGTCGCGTTCCACAGATCGTTGCCGTCCTGCACGAGGCCGTAAAACAGTTCGCCTTCGTTCGGAACCTTGCGGAAGGTGCCGAGATTGCGTTCGAATGGATCGGCGGAGAAGAAGTGGTGCGGCGTTTGCAGCATCGACAGCAGCTTGTCGCGCAGGAACCAGCCGAGGCCGATCTGCAGGAACGAGCGGGTCGGGATGTGATCGCAGTCGAAGATCGCGAGGTACTCGCCCTGGGTGATCTTCAGGGCTTCATTGATATTGCCGGCCTTCGCGTGGCGGTTGTGCGTGCGGATCGTCCAGTTGACGCCGACTTCCTCGCAGAACGCCTTGAACTCGGGACGGCGGCCGTCGTCGAGCACGTGGATCGCGATCTTGTCGGCCGGATAGTCGAGCGCGAGCGCGGCGTAGATGGTCGGCTTCACCACCGAGAGCGGCTCGTTGTAGGTCGGGATGAAGACGTCGACGGTCGGCCACAGGTCGCGCGAGGCGGGCAGCGGCATCGGCGTGCGCTTGAGCGGCCAGGCGGTCTGGAAGTAGCCGAGCAACAGCACGATGGTCGAATAGACTTCGGCCGACACCAGCAGCAGACCCCACGCGGCGTCGAGCGGATGTTCCCAGTAAGTTGTCGAAGTGAGCCGCCAGTACATATAGCGGCCCGACGTGACCACCGAGAGCATGATCATCACCATCGTCGCGTAACGGCCGTGCAGGCGTCGGAACAGCAGCGCGGTGACGAAGCAGCAGGTCGCGAACGTCAGTTGCTCGTAGAACGCGAGCGGCACCGTGAAGACGAAGTACAGCATCATCAGCGCGAATAGCGTGACCAGACCCGTCACGATCCGGCTGTTCCAGAAGCGCGCGTCGACGATGCGTTCGAGCCGCGACGGTTCGCCGGCCTCGATGTCCTGCGACTGGGACGTACTCATGCGACGTTCCTCGGCGAGACGGCGGCCGCATCGACCGCCGCCATCAACCAGTTGCCGCACGAGCGAAAATCGGCGGCCGCCTGGCTGAGTGGATCGTAGTGAGTCAGCGTGGTGTCGCAGGCGAGCGCTTCGCTCACCCCTTCATCAAGATGGACCACGCCCGGGAAGAGCTTGTCGCCGAGCATCTGGCGCAAGACCTTGAGGACGTCTTTGGTCAATTGGCGCGACTGATCGATCTGGTTGACCACGTAACCTTCGCCCCCGAACTCGGGGCGCGGCGCGGCATACGCTTCAATCAGCCGTTCCATTAACGGAATGGCCGCGTAGGAAGCCGCGTCGGCGAGCACCACGTTCAGCGTGAAGGTGGCCGCGCACAACGCAGCGCGTACATACACGGACGAACCTGGCGGCGTATCGATGATGACGATGTCGGACGCGTCGAGCCGGAGCGTTTGCAGCGACTGCGCGAGCCACCTCGGCTCCTGGTCGATATACGCTTCGAAGCGGCGGCGATCTTCTTCGAGCACGGCGCCATAGGGCAGCACGGTCACACCGTCTACGCCGTCGAACATGACCGATTGCCACGGATCGCCCGTCAACGTCGCGCGCGACAAACCGTCGATGCTGTCGAGCGGCACGCCGAAATGCAGCCGCAGCGCATTTTGCGGATCGAGATCGAGGGCGATCACGCGGCGGCCGCTGGCGGCCAGCACGGAAGCGAGATTGGCGGCGAGGGTGGTTTTACCGACCCCGCCTTTGGCGGACACGACCGCAATGACTTTCATGAGCGACGAGGGCCGTTGATCAGCCACGAGTTGGAGGCGGCGGGCGCGGCGGCGCTAGCAGCGCGTGCCGGCGCGGGAGCCGTTTGAGCGGGTGTGCCGCGCAGACGGTCGAAAACCGATTGCAGCGGTGCGGTTTCGCCAGTGGGCGCGGTGGGTTGCGGCGGCGTCGGTTCGAATGCCGGGGCGAACAGTTTGCCGAGGATCGACCCGGGCGGCTTCGGCGCTGCGGGCGCAGTCGTGTAGGTGGGGGCCGGCGCCTGTGCCCATGTTGGGGTGTGCGCCTGGGCGGGTGCTTGGGCCCATGCGGGGACCGGAGCCGGTGCTTGCGCCCACGTCGGCGTGGATGCGGAGACCGGTGCCGGTGCAGTGGCGCGCGGTGTAAGGGCAGGGATCTCGGCGCGTGCCATTACGGCGGCTGACGACATGCTCGCGGTGGGTTGCGATACCGGCGTGGCCGGCCTACGGAACTGGGTCACCGGCGGAATACTTACAGCCGGCATGACAGGGGGAACAGGTGCAGTGGCAACCGGTTTCCCCTGTGCCGGGGCGACGGCAACTGCAGCCTGCGTGGCCACATCGACCCGCGCCGCGGCCGGCGTGGTTTGTGCGGCTGGCGCCGCAGCGTCACCCTTCGTTTCGAACGCGCCGAATCGCGAAGCGCCGCGCGGCGCGCCAACGTGAGCGGCGACGACGACCGGTGGAATGTCCCGGCGATGCGAGCGGGCGAACAGCGGCGCCTTCGCGCGCGTCACCGAGGCGGCGTCTTTCGGCGTCGTGTCCTGACGATCGACTTCCGGCGCCGCTTCGAGCGCCGATGCCTCGCCAGCAAGCTCACGGCGTTGCCCGATCGCGGGAATCGCCGGCTGTGTCAGATCCAGCGTCACCAGCAGCGGCCAACGCGTGCGCGCCGAACGCGCTTCGTTTTCGCGGCCGATTTCCTGGTACGCGCTGGCGTCGCCGCCAAAATGGTCGAATAGTTTTTCGATGTCGCTGGATGAACTCATAGTGCCGCCGACTTTTTAATGAATTGCGTTGCCCCGATCGGTCCGCTTAGCGGGTCCGCTTACTTGGTCCGCTATCCGGTCCGCTCAACCAGGATGCCGCCCCAGCCGAAACTCGATCGAGGTGTCCGTGCCGTACGCGCTCGTTTGCGCCACCGACAGGCCTTGCGCGCCCAACGCGCTCAACCAGGTCTGATAGACGCCTTCGAGAAACGCCGGGGTCCACGCGAGCGCCGCGTTGCCGAATGCCTGCAGTGGCGCGCAGTAATGAACGATGCGTAGCGCGTCTGCTTCGTCGGACAGTTCGACGTAGCCCCAATCCATGTCCTGCCAGTACAGATTCAACGCCTGAGCGAGTTCAGCCGTCGACCCGCACGCGGGCAATTGATGCGCCGCCGCAAACCGGCAACCGACGCGGTACATCAGTTGGCGCAGTTCGTCGCGATCGATCTGCGCTTCGAACTCTGTCGCGAGTGCAGTCAGCATGCCGCGCCATTGTGGCGAGATCTGGCGTTCCAGCAGGTAATCGAGAATTGGGACCATGTTTTCCGGGAAATAGCCGCTGCCTCAGTCCGTGTACAAAACGGGTGCCGACGGCCGAATAACTGAAAGTGTTACGGGAAGGCGCGCGTTGCACGCGTCTTAGGTTACTTTTACCGAGTTAGTCTGCTCTATCCGCCACACTTCGCAGGAGTCTACTTAAGACATTAATTTTTAGCCACTTTACATTCGTCTGCTTTATACGCGCAAACGATTGCTGCAGATGCTCGTCACCTACGTAATTTTTGCTGGCTGAAATGCCTTGCTCGCTTGTCCACATATGGATGTCCGCCGGGAAGGTGTTTTCGATAATTTTATTAACGGTAGATTGCGCCAAGGTTTTAGCTTTCTGGTTTCGTGGTAAATGCAACGGTCTGAGTCGGGTTTGGCGGAAAGAGCCAGGCATTGGCCGCCACCAGAGCCTCCGGACGCGGTCGCGCGATGGCGGCGTAGCCCTGCCGGAGCGGGGTGCACTTCTATTTGCGGGCAGGGCATAAATATTTGTCAGACGGTTGCCGTTATACATCGGTGGAGTAACCGGAGCCAGCCTGATATCTATCAATATGCTTTCCACCTCAACGAAGCAACTGTCCGATTCCGGTTTGCGCGATCGCTTTCATCGACGATCGCTGGAACATCAACGTCCCCTTTCGACGGTGACGATGGCGTTTACGGTTGTCGCGTTCCTGTGTTTAGTGGGGGCGCGCAACATGGTCAACGGCCCTGCAACGCCGCTCGCCTACCGGCTCACCTGCGCGTTGGTGCTCGCCCTGCTGGTGATGGTGATTCCACGCACCGGCTCGACCTGGACCTTCGGTGCAATCGGTGTCGCTTACTCGCTCGTGCTGGTGGCTGGTCTCGCGCTGAACGTCTCCGGCGTCGAGCAACCGTTGTTGTGGGTCCTGCCGGCCATGGTGGTGATCCCGGTCTGCGCCGCGCCGCTGTGGCTCACGCCGCTGCATTTCTTCATCGGCAGCGCGCTCTTCTATGGTGCGGCGTTTGCCTTGCTGTTCGGCGGGCCGCGCACGCATGACGTCGACATCGTCGTGTGGATGTGGATCGTGGCGATCGGCGTGCCGACTTCCGTTGTGTTTCACTTCGGCTTCTACCGGTTCCGGCGTAACCACTTTCTGCTCGAGAGCCAACTGGCGCAGCTCGCCGCGACCGATCCGCTGACCGGGCTGCAAAACCGCCGCGCGTTCGTGAAGCAGGGCGAGCGCCGCCTCGAAACGATGGCGCCCGGGGCGCCGGTCAGCGCGATTTTTCTCGACATCGACAGCTTCAAATCGCTGAACGACCGCTTTGGCCACGCACTCGGCGACCATGCGTTGTACAAGGTCGCCCAGGTGTTGATGGAAGAGACCTCCGCGGACGACAGCGTGAGCCGGATCGGCGGCGAGGAGTTCGCCGTGCTGCTGCGTGACGGCCTGGCCGGCGCGCTGGCCCTGGCCGAGCGCCTGCGCGCTGCGATTGCCGCGATCGATCGCCCTGACGGCTATCTGACCGCGAGCTTCGGCGTGGCTGAACACCGGAGCGGCGAAAACATCATGGTGTTGCTCGATCGCGCCGACGAAGCCTTGCTGCGCGCCAAGCAGTCGGGCAGAAACCGCGTGTGCGCCGAACGCGCGTTGCCGATCGAGCCGCTGCACATGCTCGCTGGCGATGTGTTCGCGAAGGACGGGGCGCTGGTGTCGCGGCATCGCTGGGAGGAGTATTTCCTGACCTCGCACTTCCAGCCGCTCTACAGTTTGTCGCATCAGAAGCAGGTGGGATTCGAGGCCTTGCTGCGAGGCGAGCAGGACGACGGCACGCTGGTGCCGCCCGTGGTGCTGTTCGCGCCGAGGCCGTCCAGCGACGAAGGCGCGCTCGATCGCGCGAGCCATGCCGTGCATCTGGCCAACGCGCGCAAGTCGCTGCCCGACGATGCGTGGCTGTTCCTGAACATTCTGCCCGCCACGTTTATCGCCGAGGGCTATGCGGATCAGCTCGCCATGATCGTGCGGGCGGTCGGGCTCGAACCCGAGCGGGTGATTCTCGAGATTCTCGAATCGCATGGCGGCAGCGTCGACGACATGTCGCGGGTGGCGGCTTTGTATCGCGAGCATGGCTTTCTGATCGCCGTCGATGATTTCGGTGCGGGTCAGTCGAACCTCGACCGGTTGCTGCGGATTCGCCCGGATCTCGTGAAGCTCGATGGCGAGCTGATTCGTGCGACCGGTCATGGCACCGAGCAGCCGATCTTGCCGAAGCTCGTTTCTTTGTTACATCTGGCGGGGATGCTGGTTGTTGTTGAAGGCGTGGAAACCACTGAGGAATTGATTCTTGCTGTGGAGTCGAATGTGGATTTTGCGCAGGGTTTTCTGCTCGGGCGGCCGGCGGCCGAGATTGCGCCGCCAGACTCGGTGCATCGGCGGATCGATGATGCTTTCGATGTGATTGCCCAGGGGAGGGCGCATCAGCATGCGTTGTTTGAGTCGGAGGTTGAGCCTTATCGGGTTGCTTTGAGGCTTGCTGCCGATGCTCTGATTGCTGGTGGGGCGATGGGGGAGGCGTTTGCTTTTCTGGCTACGTTGGATCGGTGTATCAGTTGTTTTATTCTTGATGATTCGGGGCGGCAGATCGGGTTTGAGGTGCGCGGGCCCGCGTGGAGTGGTGATGGGGCTTCGCTGCAGCCTGTGGCTAATCCGCGAGATGCTCGTTGGGATCATCGGCCTTATTTTCGTAACGCGGTTTTGTTGCCTGGGGTGGCTGTGGCTAGTAATCCTTATCTTTCTTTGGCTAGTGGGCGGCCTTGTGTTGCGGTTACTTTGGCTGTGCAGGTTGCTGCTGAACGGTCTGTTATTGGGGTGGAGTTGGATTGGTCGGTGGTGGGGTTGCCTTGGCCGGCGGGTGAGTGATTTTTTTTTGCCTTTGGCGGCGGCATTTGGCCGTGTTCTTAGGGCTTTGGCCTTTCCTTGATCTGGCTTTGGTGCCTTTCCTTGAATTGGTAGTGGTCTATTAGTGTTGCCCCTGTGCGGGGCGGCACCTACTTTTCTTTGCCGGCTGCAAAGAAAAGTAGGCAAAAGAAAGCAGCTCAAACCACTCCTGCTAAGCGGGCACCGTGGTCCGCTAGGGGTAGTGGTGCATCTGGAATCTGGGTTCGTGCACCTGCACGCGCCTGTGACAAGGGTGTCATTCTTCCGGCGGCGCTGCGCGCGCCGAAGAGTACTTCTGAAAACCGGTCGCTGCTGGTTTGTTTTCTGAAACCCATCGCGGCGGCTTTGTTAATAGCCGCCCTTCGTCGGTGTTGCCGTTGGTGCCGTCCTTTTATATGAGGCCGCCAGATCTGCTGCTGCCTTGCTTAGTAGGCCCGTGTCTGTGCCTACCGCCACAAACGTCGCGCCTGCTGCCAGGTACTCAGCGGCAATCCCCGCATCCGGCGCTAGCACGCCCGCCGCCTTGCCGGCGTCCCGCACCTTCCTGATGCCACTGCATATCGCCTCACGTACGCTCGCGTCGCCAGGCTTACCCAGCAAGCCCATCGATGCGCTCAGGTCGGCGGGGCCGAAAAATACGCCGTCAACGCCTTGCACGTTTGCGATTGCCGGTAGGTTTTCCATCCCCTGCACGGTTTCTACCTGGACGAGTACACACAACTCTTGTGCCGCCGCGGTCAAGTAGTCCGGTATCCGGTTCCAGCGCGATGCCCGCGCCAACGCGCTCCCCACGCCGCGTATGCCCTGCGGCGGGTAGCGCGTCGCCGCGACGGCTTCGGCGGCCTGGTCCTGCGTGTCGATCATCGGGAGCAGTAAGGTTTGGGCGCCTATGTCGAGCAATTGCTTGATCAATGCGCTGTCGCTTCGTACGGGACGTACCACCGGATGCGATGCGTAGGCAGCTACCGCCTGTAATTGCGCCAGCGTGCTGCGGACGTCGTTCGGTGCGTGCTCGTTGTCGATCAACAACCAATCGAAGCCGGCCGTGGCCAGCAACTCAGTCACGTACGCATCGGCAAGCGCCGCCCATAAGCCGAATTGCGGCTTGCCCTCTGCTAGCGCACGCTTGAATGTGTTTTGCGGTAAGGACATGTCGATTGACTCAAATGAGCTCAAATGAAATTCAAACCAATGCCGCCCAGCGGGCCATAGTCGACGTGGAAGGTGTCGCCCGCTCGTGCCGGGATCGGGCTCGTGAAGGAGCCGCTCAGAATTACGTCGTTCGCGTTCAGGACTTCGTCGTATGGGGCGATCTTGTTCGCGAGCCATGCAACACCGGTGGCGGGGTGGTTCAGTACCGCGGCGGCGAGGCCGCTTTCTTCCACGGCGCCGTTCTTGTAAAGCAATGCGCCAACCCAGCGGAGGTCGACGTCCAGCGGACGTACCGGTCGTCCGCCCAGTACGATGCCGGCATTCGCCGCGAAGTCCGAGATTGTGTCGTAGACCTTGCGCGGCGCCTTCGTCTCGCGGTCGAATTGTTCGATGCGGGCGTCGATAATCTCCACGGCCGGGGTCACGTAGGCCGTGGCGTCCAGAACATCGAAGAGCGTGACGCCAGGGCCCTTCAAGGGCTTGCTCAATACGAAGGCCAGTTCGACTTCCACGCGCGGCGCTATGAAGCGGTCGGCGCGGATGTCCTGGCCGCCTTCGATGAACATGCTGTCGAGCAACGGCGCGTAGTCGGGTTCGTCAATCTGTGACGAACGCTGCATCGCGCGTGACGTCAGGCCGATTTTGCGCCCCTTGATTACATGGCCTTCGGCCAGTTTGAGCTTTACCCACTCGCGTTGGATCGCGTAACCGTCCTGTACGGTCATGTCGGGATACTTCGCCGAGAAGTGGCGCAGTTGGGTGCGCGTTTTCTCGGCGTTGTCGAGTTGCGCCGCAAGCTCGCGGATTGTCTGTTCGTCTAGCATGATGGATTCTCTATGAGCGGCTGCCAGGCCCAGCTAGCGGGTGCGGATATTTGGCCGGAGCCGTCAAGCCCGGGTCTCAGGCCTTAAGCCGCGCGTGCAAATTGTTCTGTTTCCACGTGCCGGCTTCGCTGAATTCATTGATCTCCAGCGACAACGCCAGGCCGTGTTTTTCAAACTCTGCAGCGAAGTGCTGTTTGATCGCTTCAAACAGTGCGTCGCCGGTCGCCCTTTTTACGGCGTCCGAGCGGCCCGCGGCGATCTTCAGGTTCGCATGCAGGAAGGCGGCGTCGGGTCGGCCGTCGGCGATGCAGTACTGGTCGCAACGCAAGGCGCGCACGCGGATACCGCCGAGCGGAAAAACGCGTTGCTCGTTGTCGCGCTGCGCATCGAGGCGAGCCGCGAGCGAGGTGCAAAGCTGTCCGATGCTTGCTTCATCAGCAAGGTTGGCGCTGTATTCGAGTGTCAAATGGGGCACGGTAAGCTCCTTTCTCAGGACTCAAGCGGGCAGGGGCGTCACGGGGAAGATCGCATTGATCTGGCCAGTGCCCGAACTCCCGAAATACGGGGTGACGACTTCAACCTTGCCGTCGTAATGATCCCAACCCAGTGCGCCGAGCAGCATGGCGGTGTCGTGCATGCCGCCTTCGCCCCAGCACTTCTCGTTATAGAGCGGCAGCATCTCGCAGAAGGTCTTCCAGTCGCCGGCTTCCCACAACTCGACCACCCGGCGGTCCATCTGTTCGAGAAACGGGCTCCACACCTTGTGCATGAACTGCTCGGCTGTGCCGTTGTTGGCGAAGTGATGGCTCAACGAGCCGCTCGCCAGAATCGCCACGGTGCCGTCGTAACGCTCCTCGATGGCCTTGCGTACCGCGAGACCGAAGCGGGCGCTTGTTTCGAGGTCGTGCCACATGCACCAGCCGGCTACCGAAACGGTCTTGAAGTGCTGGTCGCTATTCATGTAGCGCATCGGCACCAGCGTGCCGTACTCGAGTTCGAGCGTGGTCTCGCTGTGGGCGCGGCTCTTCACGCCCATTTCGTTGGCGACTTCCGCGATCAGATCGCCGAGGCCGACATTGCCGGGATACGCGTACGGCATGTTCTTGATGAAATGCGGCAGTTCGTTGCTCGTATAGATGCCCTCGAACTTCGGCGCGCAATTGATGTGGTATTCGCTGTTCACCAACCAATGCACGTCGAAGACGACGATCGTATCCACACCCAATTCGCGGCAGCGCCGGCCGATTTCATGGTGGCCGTCGATTGCCGGCTGACGGCAGCCCTTATGCGGACCGTCGAGTTCGGATAGATATAACGACGGGACGTGAGTGACTTTTGCTGCCAACGCGAGTTTGCCCATCGCGGTCTCCTGTTCTGTGTGGCGCGAAGCGTGATGCCCTCGCGCACAAATGACCCGCGTTTCAGACACCCCAGCGCGGAATGTGATGGGAGCCGAGCGATACGCACACGTTTTTCGGTTCGAGGAACACTTCATAGCTCCACGTACCGCCTTCGCGGCCCACGCCCGATGCCTTGGTGCCGCCGAATGGCTGGCGCAGATCGCGCACGTTCTGGCTGTTCACGAAGCACATGCCGGCTTCCACAGCCGCGGCGACGCGGAGCGCGCGGCCGGTGCTCTCGGTCCAGATGTAGCTCGACAGGCCGTAGGAGATGTCGTTGGCGAGTTTGATTGCGTCGGCTTCGTCGTCGAACGGAATCAGGCAGGCGACCGGGCCGAAGATTTCTTCCTGCGCGATTCGCATGCGGTTGTCGACGTCGACGAATACCGTCGGCTGCACGAAGTTGCCTTTGCGCATGGATTCGGGCAAGTCGGGCGCATCGAGTCCGCCGCACGCGAGCGTGGCGCCTTCCTTCGGACCCAGTTCGATGTAGCTGCGCACCTTGGCCAGATGCCCCTGGCTGATCATCGGGCCGACGATCGTGCTGTCGGCCAGCGGATCGCCCACCGTCAAACGTTTTGCGCGTTCGATGAAACGCTCGGCAAAGCGAGCATAAATCGAGCGCTGCACCAGAATGCGCGAACCCGCCGTGCAGCGTTCGCCGTTGTTCGAGAAGATCATGAACACGGCGGCATCGAGCGCGCGTTCGAAATCGGCGTCGTCGAAAATCACGAAGGGTGACTTGCCGCCCAGTTCCATCGAAAACTTCTTCAGGCCGGCCGTTTGCACGATGCGGTTGCCGGTTGCCGTCGATCCGGTGAACGACACCGCGTGCACATCCGGGTGCGCCACCAGCGGCTCGCCCGTGTCCTTGCCGAAGCCGTGCACGACGTTCAGCACGCCGGCAGGAATACCGGCTTCGAGCGCGAGATTGCCGAGCATCGAGGCGGTGAGCGGCGACAGTTCGCTCATCTTCAACACGGCGGTATTGCCGAACGCGAGACAGGGCGCGACTTTCCACGTTGCCGTCATGAACGGCACGTTCCACGGCGAAATCAGTGCGCAGACGCCGACCGGATGGAACAGCGTGTAGTTCAGATGCGTATCGGTGGGATACGTGTGGCCGTCGACGCGTGTGCACATCTCCGCGAAATAGCTGAAGTTGTCGGCGGCGCGCGGCACGAGCTGCTTGCGCGTCTGCGAGATCGTTTGACCGGTGTCCTTCGTCTCGGTCTCGGAGATGTCCGGCACGTTCTTCGCGATCAACTCGCCGAGCTTGCGGATGATTTTTGCGCGTTCCGCTGCGGGCTTCCCGGCCCATGAAGGAAACGCCTCTTTGGCCGCGCGCACGGCGGCGTCGACTTTTTCCGCTCCGCCACGCGCCACTTCCGCGAGCACCTCTTGCGTCGTCGGATTGACGGTCTCGAAGTAGTCTTTCGCGGCGCTCGATTTGCCGTTGATCAGATGTTCGATTCGCATTGCCTTGTCCTTTTTCTCTCGTGTCGATCGGAGTTAGTGCTTCAGCTGTCGACCAGAGTTCGCGCTTTAGCGCGTTACTCTGGTCCGATGCAAAGCTCTTACTCCGATCCCATGCAAAGCCTGTCAATCAGGCGCGGCCAAAGTCCGCGTCGGATGCAATCGTATTGACGAGACGGCCAAGGCCGTCGATTTCGCAGACCACTTGGTCGCCCGCATTGACGTTGACGATGCCTTCCGGCGTGCCGGTCAGAATCACGTCGCCGGGTGCGAGGGTCATGAAGCTGCTCAGGTATTCGATCAACGCTGGGATACCGGTGACGAGATCGCGCGTGTTGCCGTGTTGCTGCCGCGTGCCGTTCACGAAGGTGCGCAATTCGAGTTGCGTGACGTCTTCAACATCGGCGGCATCGACGAACCAGGGGCCGAGCACCGTGCCGCCGTCGCGATTCTTCACGCGCAGGTTGGGGCGGTAGTAGTTTTCCAGGTAGTCGCGGATCGCGTAGTCGTTGGCGATCATGTAGCCGGCCACATGCTGCATGGCGTCGTCGCGCTTGACGTTCTGCGCGGTTTGGCCGATGACCACCGCCAGCTCGCACTCGTAGTGCATGAAGGTGACGTCGCCGGGGCGGCGCGTGAAGCCGCGGTGACCGATGACCGCGCACGGACCCTTGAGAAAGACCAGCGGCTCTTCCTGCTTGTTGAACTGCAATTCCTTCGCGTGCTCCGCGTAGTTCAAGCCAAGCGCGAAGATCGTGCCGACCTCGATCGGCGCGAGCCAGACCACTTCATCCTCGCGACGCACGCGGCCGTCGGCGAGGCGCACGCCGTTGGCGTCCGGATAGGCTTCGTGAATCGCTCCTGCATACGCAACACGTCCGCGCATCATTGCTGTTCTCCATCTTGTTCTGCTGCACCGACAAACGACACCTCGAGCGGCGGCAATCCGCCAATCGATAGCGTGGCCGTGTCGCCGATATGGGCAACTGGCGAACCATGAGGCACGCCGAGCGTAATGACATCGCCGGCACTCAGTGTCATGAAATCGGTTACGTCCGCAAGCAATTGCGCCACGTTGCGTACCGACGACGCAGTATTCGCAGTGAAGACCTCGCGTCCTGGAAGCGAAACCGTGATCGCCAGATTGTCCGGCGCAGCAATATGACGCGCTGCAACCACCGCCGGTCCGATCACGCAAAAACCGTCACGCGCCCGGAACCGCACTGAAGGCCGGTACACGCTCGCATGCGGCACGCTCAGATCGGCGACCAGTGTGTAACCGGCGATGTAGTCGAACGCTTGATCCGCGCTAACGCGTGTTGTAGTGCGACCGATCACGATACCCAGCGAAGCGCCAACTTCCACGCCCAATGCATCGTCAGGCACGACGACTCGTGCGCGATGACCGGCGAACGTATTGCGCGGCTTCAGATAGAGAATCGGCGCTTTGGGCGGGGCTTTGTAGGGCGCGGTATGCACCGCCTCGCCCAATGCCTCCAAAGCGGCCCGGTCGTTCAGCAAGGTTCCATAAACTGCGCCGGAAACCGGCGCACGGCAGGCAATGCCGCGTGCGAGCAGCGCGGCAACGGTGTGCGCATCCACGTCGCGAGGCAGCGCGTCGCCTTCCGGATGCAGCAGGTGATCGGCAAGTGCAAACATAAATTAGCTGTCTCTCGGCAAAAATACTAACATGTTAGTAGTATTGCGCTTGATATCATCCACGGTCAATAGCCTGTCGGCCGATCGCGGGTTTTCCCTTAAGCTTCGACAGTTGCTTTTAACTTATCCGCCATGTCCGCATCCGCTTCTACCCGAGTTTTGCACCGCAACCTGCCGATGTTGTTGCTGCGCGCCAGAGAAAAAATGATGGAGCGTTTCCGGCCGTTGATTACCGCACACGGACTGACCGAGCAGCAATGGCGCGTGATTCGCGCGCTCAATGAGCACGGGCCGATGGAGCCGCGTCACATCTCCGATATCTGCACGATTTCGAGCCCGAGCATGGCGGGTGTGCTCGCGCGCATGGAGAGCATGGAACTGGTGACCAAGGAGCGTTTCGCGGAAGACCAGCGCCGCGTGCTGGTGTCGCTCACCGATACGAGCGTGGACCTGGTGCGCGTGATCTCGAAGGATCTCGAGGCGCACTATCGCGAGCTGGAGCGCAAGGTCGGGCCGGAAATCGTCGAGCGCGTGTATCGCGCGGTCGACGATCTGCTTGCCGGCCTCGAAGAAGAGGATGAGTGAAGCGGAGGCTCAATCGCCCTGGTCGGGCGCCGAGGGGTTTGTGGCAGCGTTCTCTCTCAACCCGCGAAGCCATGGAATCTGGCTTTTGTCGTGCATGCCGAGCTTTTTGTAAGCGCAGCGCAGATAGTCGCGCACGGTGGCACCGTGCCGCGGTTTGACCCGCTCCTCACCACCCTTGAAAGCGCCGCCACTCGACGCTGTCGCCATTCGCCGACACTGCGTGATACTCGGGGAACTGTGCGCCGGTCGCGCATGCATGATTCGGCAGGATGCGCAGCTTCATCCCGATCGGAAAGCGCTGCGCGATGTCGTCGGCATGCGCGCCTTCTTCCGATGACGACAGAATCCCATGCTCCTGATTGGCGCCGCTCACCACATAACCGCCAAGCGGTGTTCCGTTCAGCAGACAGGGCTGGCCGTAGCCAAAATCGTGCGACTGCTTCGAGGTGCCACGATCCCGGCTCATCGCCATCCAGCCGGCGTCGAGAATCGCCCAGCCTTTATCCTCCTGATGCCCGATTACGGTGGCGAGCACGCTGAGCGCGATATCTTCAAGCGCGCACACGCCTACGTTGTGCATCACCAGATCGAAGAAAACGTAGACCCCGGCTCGCACTTCGGTTACGCCATCCAGTTGCCCGGCGGCCAGCGCCGTGGGCGTCGACCCGACGCTGACGGCTGGGCACGGAATGCCTGCGTCGCGCAGCCGTTGGGCCGCGCGCACGCAGCCGGCGCGTTCCTGCTCCGCCAGCGCGGCGAGCGCCTCCGGCGTATGAAGCTCGTAGCTGGAACCCGCGTGGGTCATCACGCCGCCCACCTTGACGCCGTTCTCATGCAGAATCCGACCGACTTCGAGCAGCGTGTCCTGTTCCGGCGTGATCCCCGAGCGGTGACCATCCGTGTCCACCTCGATCCATACGTCGAAGGATTCGCCGTGCTGGTCCGCGAATGCGGCGATGGCCGAGGCGGCGGTCGGATTGTCGACCACCAGTTTCAGATCGCAACCCTGGCGGCGCAGCGCCAGTGCTCGCGGCAGCTTTGAAGGCGCAATGCTGACCGCGTAGAGAATATCGCTGACGCCGGCCGCGAAGAAGGCCTCCGCCTCTTTGAGGGTCGAGACCGTGATGCCGCGCGCACCGGCGGCGATCTGTGCACGGACCACGTCGACGCATTTGGTGGTCTTGACGTGCGGACGGAATGCGACCCCCAGTGTGTTCATATGTCCCTGCATTCTCGCGATGTTCTTCTGCATCCGGGGGATGTCGATCAGCGCGGCAGGGGTGTCGATGTGCTCGAGTTTCATGGTTTCACCGGGGAATGGAGTGGCTTTCGGTCTGGCCGAACCGGCTGAGCCATGGGATCAGCGAGTCGAGCGTGGGCGCTTCGATGTCGGGCGGCTGTGCTCCCGCCACCAGCGGCAGACCTACGCGGTTGTGCCAGTATGTCCTCAACCCGACCGCGGCTGTGCCGAACATGTCGTAGCTGGAACCGGCCACGAACGCGGCCTCATGGGCACCCACGCCAAGTTTGCCGAGCGCGAGCCGGTAAGGCAATGGGTCCGGCTTGTACATGCCGGCTTCTTCAGCGGTGACGATAGCGTCCCAGTGGATCGGGAAAAGCCCGGCAGCCTGCGTGCCGAGGCGGATGGAGCAGTTGGTGACGATCGCCAGTTTGCAATGCGGGCTGAGCGCCTGCAAGGCGTCGAGAGCGCCACTCCAGGGGGCAAGTTTCAGCCAGTCGGTTTCGAGCGCGAGCGCGGCGGATTCGGGCAATCCAACTTCAGCCGCCGCCTCGCGCACCAATTGTTCGTACGCAACGTAGCGGCCGCAGCCGTAGGTCAGGCGCAAATAGGCGGCGCGCCACGCACGGCCTAGCTGTTCGGAGCCCGCGGCGTGATTCCATGACGTCCACGAATCGAGCAGGGCGGTCAGGAGGTCGAAGAGGACGGCCTTGGGGTAGGCGGTCGGAGTCGATACGGAGGTCATGATTTAACCGGCGAGGAACGGTGAGCCGATTATAAAGTTTCATTGCTCGCGTGGAGTTCAGCCAAGGTAACTCTAAAATTCAGTTTGAATGAATCTGTCATTAGCGGCGTGATTCGCCACGTTTCGCGCGTTATCTTCTCCACGGCGGCTGCGGCCTGAATCTACCTTGCAGGTACTGCATGAAATGCCGCGTGCGAGCGGGCATTCCCGTTCGCTGATGCGTGAGCGCGATCACGTCGGCGTCCGGTGCCTTCCAGCCTTGCAGCAACCGTACGAGTCTTCCCCTCGCGATGTCCTCGGCCACGTCCCATTCGGAGCGCAGGATCACGCCGCGGCCTTCGCAAGCCCACTGGCGGATCACGTCGCCGTCGTTGCAACTCAAATGCGGAGAAACGCGCACGCTGCGGCGCGTGCGGCCCTTGCTGAACTGCCACAGCGAGACGTCCTCGTTGTTCTCGCGCAGCACGATGCACGGCAGCTTGCTCAACGCTTCCGGTGACTCCGGCTGACCAATACGTTTGAGCAGCGCAGGCGCGGCGCACACGAAGCGCGCATTCGGCGCAATCGCATAACCGACCAGATTCGATACCGGCAAGTCGCCGATATGCACGACGATGTCGAAGCGGTCCATCGTTTCGGTCAATGGCTGGTCGGACAGTGTGAGCGCCACGTCGATATCCGGGTTCTGCTGCTGGAAGTCGGCGATGGCGGGCGCCAGGTGGCGGCGGCCGAATCCCAGCGGCGCATTGATTTTCAGCGTGCCGATCAGACCGCCCCGGCGTGTGTGCAGGTCTTCGAACAGCGAATCGAACTGCTGGACCAGTTCGGCGCCGCGTTCGCACAGGAGCATGCCTTCTTCCGTGAACTGCAAACGGCGCGCCGTGCGGTTCACCAACTGCGTGTTCAGTTTCTTTTCGAGCTGCTGCAGGCGCTGGGTCACCGCCGAGGGCGACAGCCCCAGTCTTCGCGCCGCGGCGATCAGGCTGCCACTTTCGCGGATGGTCAGCAGAAACCGGATATCGGCCGAGTCGTTCATAGCGGCAACTTTTGAATTCGGGAGTCTGGCAGCTTAAAGCGTTTGGATGCGCTGTTCCAGTGCGTCACAAGACGTTCTTGCAAGGTAGACTGATACCTCCGTAACGAAGTCGACAGCTTGACTCGCTAAAGTGGGCGATTGAGCGAGATGGGGCAGGCAGCACCTGCCGTCCGTCGAATCGTTACTACTTCCATTTGAAGAGAAGTCCCATGCCGTTGTCACAAGGACCGAGTCCTGGCGTCGCCGCGCAACAAAGTGCCCCGAAACAGGGAGTATTTCTGCACACGGGCTGGCGCAGCGCAGGAACGTGGGTCTGGTCGCGTCTGCGCGTACTTGATTCCGTGACTGGATTCTATGAGCCGTTCAGCAACGTACTCGCCGATCTGAGCCTCGCCGACGTTTCCGCGTCCCGTCCTACGTTGACCTCTGGACACCCGCCGCTCGCCGCGCCGTATTTCGAAGAATACCGGCCGTTTCTTCAGGAGGGCGCGCGCGGCGTAGCCGGATACAGGAAGCGCTTCGGCACCGATCGCTTTGCACCTGCACCCGACACGGAATTCCCCGCCTTGCAGGCCTATCTGGCCAACCTGTGCGAACGCACCGCCGAGCATGGCAGCGTACCCGTCTTCAAGTTTTGCCGTTCGTCGGGCCGGCTGCCGTGGCTCAAGCAAGCCTTCCCGCAGGTCATGCATGCAGCCGTGTTGCGAAATCCCGCATCGCAGTTCGCCTCGGGGTGGCTGCTTAATCAGCAATGGAGCAATCCGTTTTTCGTGGCCGCACCGTTTCGCGTGCTGGGCCTGAACCAGACGGAGCCCTTGGTCCGGCAGGCCATCGAAATCTGCGGCGTGAGCTTGCCGCCTGCCGTGCCCACTTCGGATGACGCTTACGCCATGGCGTGCGAGCAATACGCGCGCACGGCGGAAGGCAATAACGCGTATCGAGCCTTCGTTGCGCTATGGATTCTCTGTGCGTTGCGTATGGCCGACGGCGTTGATCTGATGATCGACGTCGACCGGCTGGGGCAGTCGCGTGACTATGCGGCCGGATTGCGCGCCGGGTTCGAGGCGCAGACCGGCCTGTCACCCGACTTCAGCAGCGCGCGCGATCTGGTCGAGGAAACGCGTCGCAGCGCGGCGCGCATGGCCGGGATCGACGGCCGGTCGATGCGAGCCGTTCATTCCGCGGCGCTGAAATTCCTCAAGGCGCAGAACGGCGCGGACGCAGACTTTATCGAGCTCGTCCGCGAGAAGATGGTGCTGGCCAATGAATTGACCGAGCAATGGCGCTAAGTTGGGCGTCTTTGCCTGACGTTGCGCCGGCCCCACCGGCCAATACAGTTGCCTCGTGAAAAACAATACAGTGAGGCGCGGTTTTATTGTGCTGTATCGGGAATATGACCGGCGCCGTCGATACAGTTGGCGGGTCAACCCTTGCGGCCTATCCCGTACACGAGGAACGAAATGAATGCAGTGAACGAACAAGCGAAGTTGTCGGTGCAGCAGTTGGGGCATTACATCAGCGGTGCACCGGCTGCATCGACCAGCGGCCGCTTCAAGGACGTGTTCAATCCCGCCACCGGCCAGGTGACCGGCTCGGTCGCTTTGGCATCGGTTGAGGAAGTGGGCGCGGCGGTGAAGGCCGCCAAGACTGCCTTTCCCGCCTGGAGCGAAACCGCGCCGATCAAGCGTGCCCGCATTCTGTTCAAGTTCAAGGAGCTGCTGAACAAACACCACGACGAACTGGCGATGCTGATCACCCGCGAACACGGCAAGGTGTTCACGGACGCGCAAGGCGAGGTGGTGCGCGGCATCGAAGTGGTCGAGTTTGCTTGCGGCATTCCGAATCTGCTGAAGACCGATTTCACCGACCAGATCGGCGGCGGCATCGACAACTGGAATCTGCGTCAGGCACTGGGCGTAGTGGCGGGGATCACACCGTTCAATTTCCCGGTGATGGTGCCGATGTGGATGTTCCCGGTTGCGCTTGCCTGCGGCAACACGTTCGTGCTGAAGCCGTCGGAGCGTGACCCGTCGGCGTCGTTGCGCATTGCCGAACTGCTGAAGGAAGCCGGTTTGCCTGATGGCGTGTTCAACGTCGTGAACGGCGACAAGGTGGCCGTGGATGCGTTGATCGAACACCCGGACGTCGCGGCGCTGTCGTTTGTCGGGTCCACGCCGATCGCCGAATATATCTATACGGAAGCATCGAAGCGCGGCAAGCGCGTGCAGGCGCTCGGCGGCGCGAAGAATCATCTGGTGGTGATGCCGGACGCCGATCTGGACCAGGCGGTGGACGCCTTGATCGGCGCCGCGTACGGTTCGGCAGGCGAGCGCTGCATGGCGATCTCGGTCGCGGTGGCGGTGGGCAATGTCGCCGATGAACTGATCGAGCGCCTGGTGCCGCGCGTGAAGTCGCTGGTGATCAAGAACGGCGAGAACCTCGACGCTGAAATGGGCCCGTTGGTTACAGCCGAACATAAGGCCAAGGTGGCCGGCTATATCGACTCGGGTGTGGCGGAAGGCGCGAAGCTGATCGTCGATGGCCGCGCGCATCCGGTCACGAACGCAGACGGTTTCTTCATCGGCGGGACGCTGTTCGACCAGGTCGGTACCGAGATGAAGATCTACAAGGAAGAGATCTTCGGCCCGGTGCTGGCGGTGGTGCGCGTGCCCGATTTCGCGAGCGCGGTCGAGTTGATCAATGCGCACGAGTTTGGCAACGGCGTGTCGCTCTTTACGTCGGATGGTGGTGTGGCGCGCGCGTTTGGCCGGCAGATTCAGGTGGGCATGGTCGGCATCAATGTGCCGATTCCGGTGCCGATGGCATGGCACTCGTTCGGCGGCTGGAAGCGTTCGCTGTTTGGCGATCACCATGCATATGGCGAAGAAGGCGTGCGTTTCTACACGCGCTATAAGAGCATCATGCAGCGCTGGCCGGATAGCATCGCGAAGGGTGCCGAGTTCACGATGCCGGTGGCGAAGTAAGCAATAGAGCAGTATTGCCGTAGTTAAAAAGCCGCGCCTGATTTTTCAGGCGCGGCTTTTTTAATGAATCAGCAGCGTGCAGGCGACACGCAGTGACAAGCAATCAAGCCTGGTTCAGATACCAGCGCCAGTCCTGTTCACCGACTTCGCCCATGAACTGCCGGTACTCGGCGCGCTTGATCGCCAGGAACACCTTAAGGAATTTTGCGCCAAATACGTCCCTCGCCCAGTCTGACTGTTCGAGCGCGTTTAAGGCGCTCAACCAGTCGGTGGGCAGCAGTGTGGTGGCTTGCGCATAACCGTTGCCTTCGATCGGCGCGCCCGGGTCAAGGCGTTCGCGAATGCCGTGGTGTGAGGCCGCGAGAATAGCCGCGGCAGCGAGATACGGATTCGCATCGGCGCCGCACACGCGATGTTCGACGTGCCGGCTCGGCGCCGGACCGCCCGGCACGCGCAGGCTGACTGTGCGGTTGTCGACGCCCCATGTCGGCGTGCACGGCGCGTAGCTGTTTGCCTGGAAGCGGCGATACGAGTTCGCGTTCGGGCAGAACATCAGCATCGAATCGAGCAGACCGTGCAACATGCCGCCCACGGCCTGGCGCAGCAGTGGCGTGCCGGCTTTGTCTTCTGAGGCGAACAGGTTGTCGCCGGCTTCATTGGCGAGGCTCACGTGCATGTGCATGCCGGAACCTGCGATGTCGGCGAACGGCTTCGCCATGAAACATGCGCTCATGCCGTGCGCGTTCGCGACCCCTTTGACGATGCGCTTGTAGCGCACGGCATGATCCATCGCTTCGACCGCGGGGCCGTGTTCGAGTGTGATCTCCACCTGGCCCGGTGCGTATTCGGAAATCGCAGTGCGTACCGGAATGTTCTGTTCGCGGCAGGCATCGTAGAGATCCTTCAGGAACGGTTCGATCTGTTCGAGTTCGCGCAGGCCATACACCTGGGTTGTTCGCGGACGGCGGCCGTCGGTATCGAGCGCGGGTTGCGGACGACCCTGTGCGTCGAGTTTTGCATCCAGCAGATAGAACTCGAGTTCGCACGCCATCACCGGAAAGAAACCCTCCGCTTGCAGATCGTCGACGATGCGCGCAAGCAATTGCCGTGGATCGGCGACGCTGGCGGGCAGGCCTTCTTCGGGGTGCATCTGAACCTGCACGGCGGCGGTGGGCATCTTGCGCCACGGCAGACGCACGAGGCTACCCGGCAGCGGATAGGCGCGGCAGTCAATATCGCCCACGTCCCAGACGAGGCCGCTGTCTTCGGTGTCGTCGCCGTTGATGGTCAGATTCATGATCGCGCTCGGCAGCGGCCGTCCGCTGCGATACACGGCGAGTAGTTCTTCACGATGAAGCAGCTTGCCGCGCGGCACGCCGGCGGCGTCGACGATAAAGAGTTCGATCAGATCGATATCGGGATTCTGTTCGAGGAAACTTAGCGCTTCCTGTTCGTGGGCGAATTGCATGTCGGTTCTCTCTGCGCGTTGGTGCGTGCATCGTCCTCCGCATCAGGCGCGCGGAGTGACGAAAAAATCGGAAGAGCCGCGCGGATGGCGGCGCCGGATTCAGTTCAGGCGAGCGGATGCAGAGAGAACAACGGGGGCCGTGCGTGACGGCAATGCCAGATCGCCCAGAAAGCGAGAATTACGTTCAGCAGGGGATTGAGGCGCGCCGTGGCGAGGCGCGCGTGCGCGCACGCCGGATCGGCTTGGCAACTGCGGCTGGATGACCATGCGGCGGGCTTCATGATGCACACGAGTATAGCTGCGGGCCGGCCGCGTTGCTCGACGAAATAACGGGGCGCTTCGTTGCGCTTTGCGCAGCGGCCCTTAAACCCCAGCGGACGAATCCTCTTCCTCTTCCTCTTCCTCTTCGCTCAACACGGCATTCCGTACTGCCGTAACAGGACTGACATAAGGCGGCGCCTGGCGCGGGTCGTCAATGCTGTAGCGCAAACGCCCCGCCTCGACATACACGCGCAACTGGCGGTACCTCACCAGATACATCAAGCCGACGATCGCCGCGGCGAAGCCTGATGCAGCGCCGACGCCAAGCGCCCAACGCGGGCCGAAGTGGTCCGCGACCCAACCCACCACCGGCGCGCCGAGCGGCGTGCCGCCTAGCGCGATGGCCAGCAGGATCGCGATGACCCGGCCACGCATGGCCGGCTCGGTGGAGATTTGCACGAGGCTGTTCGTCGACGTGTTGAACGTCTGTGTCGCCACGCCAACCACGACGAGTGCCAGGCCGAACAATACGTAGTTCGGCATTAGCGCGGCAACCGTGCAGCCCACGCCGAAAACCGCCGCTGCGCCGAGCAGAAGAGCCATGCGAGGTTTCGCTCTGCGTGCGGCAAGCAGCGCTCCGGTTACCGAGCCGATTGCCATGGTCGAGCTCAGCACACCGTATTGACTCGCACCCGCATGAAAGGCGGTGACCGACATGGTCGAGATGAAGATCGGGAAGTTCAGCCCGAACGTACCGATCAGAAACATCATCAACAGCGCGGCTTTCAGATCGGGACGGGTCCACACATACTTGAAGCCTTCCACGAAGCTGCCGCGCGTGCGGGTCGCAGGTGGTTTCAGATTCAGTTCGCTGATGCGCAGCATGCGCAGCGAACCGAGCACGGCGACGAAGGAGAGCCCGTTGATCAGAAACACCCAGCCCGTGCCCACTGAGGCGATCAACAGCCCCGCGACGGCAGGCCCGATCATGCGCGCCGCGTTGAACGAGGTGGAGTTCAGCGCGACCGCGTTCGACAGATCGGCTTCTCTCACCAGATCGGAGACAAAGGTCTGACGCGCCGGTGAATCGAACGCGGTGACACAGCCGAGCAAGCCCGCGAACACGTAGACCTGCCATAACTGCACGAGGCCGGTCACGGTGAGAAGCCCAAGGCATAACGCCAACGTGCCCATCGCCCCCTGGGTGGCGAACAGCAGCTTGCGGCGATCGAAATGATCGGCCGCATAGCCGGTTAGGGGCAGCAGGAGCATTTGCGGCCCGAACTGCAGCGACATCACAATGCCCACGGAGGTTGCATTGTGATGCGTGAGTTCAGTGAGCACGAGCCAGTCTTGCGCGGTGCGTTGCATCCATGTCCCGACGTTGGAGACGATTGCGCCGCTGGCCCAGACCCGGTAGTTGAACGTGCGCAGTGAACGGAATGTGCCACTCACCGGGACATCCCCGCGTGGACGATTCGCACTGTGCAGCGGTTCAGACACATGATCATGCGCGCGATGTCTCGAGCAGATCGAGGACGTCCTGCGTCGAGCCGGTTTCGCCGAGGCGCGGGAAGATTCGCGTGATGCTGTTGGTGTGAGCGTCCAGGTTCATGTCCGTCATCGCGTCCACCGCGAACGTGACGTTGAAGCCGAGTTCCTGTGCGAAGCGCGCGGTGGACTCGACGCCGATGCTGGTGGCCACGCCGACCAGTACCACTTGCGTGACGCCTTGTTTGCGCAGATACGCTTCGAGGTCGGTGTTCGTGAACGCACCCCAGGTGCGCTTGGTCACCAGATGATCCGACGGCTGCTGATTCAGTTCGGGAACGAGGTCCGCAAAGCCGGCGGGAAAGTCACCGGCAGGACGCGACTGTTCCGCGCGGCCGGGCGCGCCGCCCGCCACGTTGACGAGCACGACCGGCAGACCGTGACGGCGAAATGCATCGATCAGACCAACCGAGCGCTTGACGACCTCACTGGTGGGGTGGGCGGTGGGCAGCGCGACGATGCCTTGCTGCAAATCGATGACGACCAATGCGGTCTTTGCGTCGAGCGTAGTGAGGGCCATGGTGTTTTCCTGAGAGTTACGAGTCGATGAGGCGTTTGAGCAAGTCGACGCCAATCGCGAGTTGTTTCTGTTCGGCGGCGGAGAAGCGGGTCCGGATGGTACGGAATAGCCAGTCTTCGCGTGCCGCGCGGCTCGCCTTGATTTTCTTGCGGAAGGCGGGCGTGAGGGAGAGAACGGTTTGCCGCCCGTCGTTCGGGTCTGGTGCGCCACTCACGAGCCCGGCCGCTTTCAGAACTGAAAGGGTCTCGCCCATGGATTGCGGCCGCATACCGAGGATGCGCGCGAGCGTGGTGACCGTTGCGGGACCTTCGCGTTCCAGCAGACTGAGAACCTGCACCTGCGACGGCGTGAAATCGCCCACATGGGCTTCTTCGCGCAACCGGCGGCGCAACTTGCCGACAAGTACGCGCAAATCTTCCGCCGTTGCATGCAACGCGTCGGGATCGGAGAAGGGTCGTGTGGGCTGAGTGTCGTTGCTGGACATACCGGCAGATGTGAAGGTTACCTTCGTAGGTTACCTTCGTATCTGCCGGGAGTCAAGTTGAGCGGATTGACAGCGGAATGCAAGGCGAGCCACGCATTCCGTGTTTGCCTTGAGTGATCGAGCTGACGCGTGACGACGCGCCTTTTAGAACTTATGGCGAAGTGCCACGCGCGCCACGACCTGAGTCTGCGTTGACGAGGGAGACTGCGTGCCTGGGATGAATGCGTCGTCGAGAATCGAGTTGGTAGAACTGCCGGCGACCTTCTGATACTCGCCTTGAACATAGATGTCCGTGCGTTTGGACAGGTTGTAGTCCGCCATTAGTCCGACGGAGTGGATTTTTGGCTTCACACTGCCTGTTGAGGCGTCGTATGTCTCCATCGTGTACACATACTGTGCGCCGACAAAGAACGCGGGTGTGATCTGGTATTTGCCGTTGACTTCGAAGTTCTGGTATTTGAGCGTATTCAGCAGGACGCCGTTCGCGGCGAGCGGGATGCCGATATAGCCGTTACCGGTGGGGTCCTTGTAGTTCGAATTGGTATAGGCGAAGCCGACGGTTGCTGAGCCGAACGTGTAATTGATCCCGCCGCCGAACACGCGCATGCGGCCGGCGATGAAGCTTGCATCGTTGGCGGTAATTGCGCCGTTGGAACCCACGCCGGGATTATTCGCCTGCAAATAGGCCGCCGCGACCAGCAGACCGCCGTTTGCGTATTGAGCGCCGAAGCTGTACTGACGATTGTTGGCGAAATTCGTATCGTTGCTGAAGCTATACGTGCCACCGAACTGAAACCCCGAGAAATCCGGGCTTGCGTATTTGATGGTGTTATCGACACGGAACGAGTTATCGGTGTTGTCGTTATCGTACGGGTGTGCGAACAGATAGCCAGCCCAATTGCCGTTGGCGGTGGTTTGCGCGAGATAGTCGACGACCGAATCGTATTGACGGCCAAGCGTAACGGAGCCGAAGCGATCGCTGCTCAGCCCCACATAGGCTTGCCGCCCGAACATCCGACCGCCTTGATTGAGCCGCCCGGAATTCAGATCGAAGCCATTTTCGAGTTGAAAGATTGCTTTGAGACCACCCCCGAGATCTTCCGAGCCTTTCATGCCCCAGCGACTGCCTTGAGCGTAACCGCTGGCGAGTTCCACGACGCTACCGTGCCCCACGTTATTCGTATAGTCGATCCCTTCATCGATGACTCCGTACAGCGTCACGCTGCTTTGCGCGAAGGCGGGGGAGGCGACGACGCCGACCAGGGCGACAGCGAGGACTTTCTTTTTCATAAGATCTCCGGAATGGTTTGGCAAGTGGCCGACGCATGATTTTCCGGACAATACTTTTTGCAAAGCGAGGAATTCTGATGGCACCAATCGGAAACACCGATGGAGCAAGTGCGGGGGAGGTGACAACCGAACCGCGAACCGTTTGCGATCCGAATTATTCGATTGAAGATCGTGCGAACAACACGCGAGGCAAGCCAAGTTAAGGCGAGGTACGGCGCGACCGAACGAGATGCAGGACGAAGCGAGAAGGGGGGCGAACCAGACGGTGTTAAGAAGTACGCTTCGGCGCGCGCAGCGCCGCCGGAAGAATGAGTCCCTTGTCACAAGCGCATGCCGGTGCACGAACCCAGATTCCAGATGCACCACTACCCTATGCAAACAACGGTGCCCACTTAGCAGGAGTGGTTTGAGCCGCTTTCTCTTGCTTACTTCTCTTTGCGGCGGCAAAGAGAAGTAAGTGCCGCCCCGCACAGGGGCAACACTAATAGACCACTACCAATTCAAGGAAAGGCCAAAGCCCCAAGAACACTGACAAACAAGCGCCGCGCAAGGCAAAAAAAACAGCAAAAAACTAAGCAGCAACTCCAACAACAACGTTGCGCCTCTCCTCCACCATCTCCTCAATCAACCCAGCAAGCACATCCACCGCAGGATCCCGATTAACGGAAGCCCGATGCAACTCAAGGTCAGCCGGAGGCAAAACCGGCAGCCCTTCCTGAACTCCTAGCACCCGCCAGTTATCGGGCAAAGTACACCGATCGATAATAGTGACAGCCGCCCCATGATTAACAGCAACCTTAATCCCTGTAGGACTCTGACTGGTATAAACAACCTGATACTGCCGCTCAAGCGCGGCAAGCGCTTCAAGCCCCCGTTGCCGATAACAGCAAGTCTCAGGAAACAAAGCCAGCGGCACAGGAACCCCAGGTTCCAAAACAAAATCCCGATGCGCCGCCCACACCACCTCCTCACGCCCCAGATGCCGCCCGCTAGTCTGCGACCCATGCCGCACCACTAGCGCCAGATCCAACTCCCCAGCCTGCAACCGTTCCAGCAACTCCAACGACATCCGGCAATGAATATGCGGCCGCGCGCCCGGCCTAAGCGCATAAAACTTCTTGAGCAACTCAGGCAGCCATAACTCCGCATAATCCTCGGGCAACCCAAACCGGATCACCCCATCACTATTACTCCGGTTCAGCGCAGCAATCGCCTCGTTCTGCACCTGAATAATGCGCCGCGCGTGAATCAAAAAATTCTCGCCATCGCGCGACAAAGCCAACCGCCGGCTGTTACGCAGAAACATGTGCGTTTCCAGCCGGTCCTCCAGCGTGCGAATCCGCAGACTGATGGTCGACTGTGTGCGGTGCAGCAATCTGGCCGCCGCGGTAAATCCGCCGCTATCGACCACGGCAACGAACGCCCGCACCAGTTCGGGGTCAAGAGAACTCAGTTTCGACCAATCGGGTCCGCTGATGGAAGCCATCGGAATTACTCGCTTTCCAAAGAAATTTGGCGATCAAAACATGGGGGCGTCAGTGAGGTGATTGTTGTCGAAAACAATTCGCGTCACAAATCAGTCTGAACCCCTAATCTGGAGTCCCGCCGTGTCAGTCCTTCCTCTTGCCGATGCCGAATGCAATGATTTGAGCGACATCGTCGATACCGGGCGCTATCCGTTGCACGATCCGGACCACCCCCGTATGCGCGAGCTGGTCGCAAGCTGCCGCGCCCACCTGGCGGGCAACGGCAGCGCGGTGCTGCACGGTTTCCTGCGGCCTGAGGCGCTCGTCCAGGCGCGGGCCGAGGGCGTGGCGCTGGCGGCCAAGACCTACTTTTCGACTCGTAAGGTCAATGCCTACTTCACGGCGGACGATCCGTCGCTGCCCGCCGACGATCCGCGCCGCGTCTTCATGGACCGCACCAGCGGCTTCGTCACCCGCGATGTCATTCCCGCCGATGCGATCGTGCATCGCATCTATGTGGCTCTCGCGATGAAGCGCTTCGTTGCCGCCTGCCTCGGTGAAGCGCGTGTCTGGGAATACGCGGATCCCTATGCCGGACTGGTTCAGAACGTCATGCCGCCGGGCACCGAACAGCCGTGGCACTACGACACCAACGAATTCATCGTCTCGATGATGACGCAACAGCCGGAGGCGGGCGGCGATTTCGAGTATTGCCCGAACATCCGTTCTCCCCAGGGCGAGAACTATGGCGACGTGGGCAGCGTGGTGCGCGGCGAGACCCGTGCGCCGATCAACGTGATCACGTTGCAACCCGGTGATCTGCAATTGTTCAAGGGACGTTTTTCACTGCACCGCGTCACCAGGGTGCAAGGCGGAATCGACCGGCATACGGCGATCTTCGCGTACTCGCAGAAGCCCGGTGTGATCGGTCGGCTCGAACGTACGCGCCAACTGTATGGACGAGTTTCCGAAATGCATCTGGAAGCCGAGCAGCGGCTCGTGCGCGCTGACAACCTCGTCGATTGAAGCTGTTTTTCTCAAACCACCCCACGTCCCCTTCAAAAACATGACGATTATTCGCCCGACCCACCGCCCGGAAGATTGCGAACCGACCGTGGAGGAAATCGCGCAGATCCAGCGTGACCGGCTTGCCGCCGTGCGCCGCGAACTGAAAAAACGCGATCTGACCGCCGCGATCCTGTTCGACCCCACGCATATGCGCTACGCGACCGGCTCGCGCAACATGCAGGTATATTCGATGCGCAATCCGGCGCGCTATCTGTTCGTACCGGCCGAAGGCAAGGTCGTGCTGTTCGAATACGCCGGCTGCGACTTTCTCGCCGACGGACTCGATACTGTCGACGAAGTACGGCCCGCCATCGCGATTTCCTATTACTTCTGCGACGACATGCTGGGTCGCGTCACCGAACGCTGGGCCGACGAAATCGACGAGCTGGTCAGGCAGAGCGGCGGCGGCAAACGCATCGCCATCGAAAGCGCGACGTCGGCGGCGGCCTTTGCGTTGCAAGCGCGCGGCTATCAGATCAGCGACGCACAGGAACCGCTCGAACGGGCCCGTTCGATCAAAGTGCCCAACGAGATCAAGATGATCCGTTCATCGTTGCGTGCAGCGGAAGAGGGCGTGCGCAAGCTGGAGGCCGCGCTCGTGCCCGGCGTCAGCGAAAACGAACTCTGGTCGCATCTGCACAAGCACATCATCGAAACGGACGGCGACTACGTGGAGACACGTTTGATCAGCTCCGGTCCGCGCACCAATCCGTGGTTCCAGGAAAGCAGCCCGCGCAAGATCCAGACAGGCGAACTCGTTGGCCTCGATACGGATGTAGTTGGGCGCTTCGGTTATTACGCGGACTTCTCGCGCACGTTCCTGTGCGGCGACGCTCCCGCCACGGCGGCACAGAAAACGCTCTACAAATTGGCCTACGAACAGGTGCATTCGAACATGGAGAACGTGCGCGCCGGCACCACCTTCCAGGAGTTCATCGCAAGGGCCTGGAAGATTCCCGGCCCTTACCAGGCGCGCCGCTATTTCGCGCTCGCGCACGGCGTCGGCATGACCGGCGAGTATCCGTACATCGTCCATCGCGAGGACAACGACGCCAAGGGCTATGACGGCGTGATCGAGCCCGGCATGACGCTATGCATCGAAAGCTATATCGGCCATGAAGATGGCGGCGAAGGCGTCAAGCTGGAAGAGCAGGTGTATGTGCGCGACGACGGCCGCGTGGAGCTGCTGTCGGACTATCCGTTCGAGAAGCGCCTGCTCGCTTGAGCGCATGGCGTGTCCTCACCGGCATGTGAGGCAGAGGTTCGGCCTCTCGCGCGTGCCGGCTCAATGCAATTCAACGCTCCAAGGGTGATCGACGATGCAATTCAGACAACTTCGGGCGGTGCTGTGCGCCGCCGCCATGACTTTGACCGGCGTCACCGCGCACGCTGCGGATAGCTGGTGCGCGCAAGGCAAGACGGTGCATTTCGCCGGCATTACGTGGGAAAGCGGCTCCTTCGCGACTGAGGTGCTGCGGCAGATTCTGGAGAAGGGCTACGGTTGCAAGACCGATGTCGTGCCCGGCAGCACGGCCGCCACCGAAACCGCGCTCGCGCACAACGACGTGCAGGTGTGGGCCGAACAGTGGACCGGACGCAGCGAGATCACCGCGAAGGCCGTGGCCTCGGGCAGCGTCAAGCTGGTAGGCGACACCTTGCCGGGCGGCACGAAGGAAGGCTGGTTCGTGCCGGAATACGTGGTGAAGGGCGATCCCAAACGCGGTATCAAGCCGGTCGCCGCAGGTCTTGTTTCAGTGACCGATCTGCCCAAGTACAAGAGCGTATTCGCCGACGACGAGGAACCGGACAAGGGCCGCTTTCTCAACTGTCCGACGGGCTGGGATTGCGAACGGGTCAACACGCGCTTGCTGAAGGTGTTGAATCTCGATGCGAGCTACACCAACTTCCACCCAGGCACGGGTGCCGCGCTCGATGCTGCTATCGCTTCCGCGTACCAACGCGGCGCGCCGATTGTGTTCTATTACTGGGGCCCGGCTGCGTTGATGGCGAAGTACAGGTTCGTCGAACTGAAGATGCCTGCCTATAACGACGCGTGCTGGAAGACCTTGCGCGACGAAAGCAGTACCTCGCAATGCGCTTCCTCGTACATGGTCTCGCATGTCACGGTAGGCGTATCCACGCCGTTCTACGACGCCGACCCGCAACTCGTGTCGATGCTCGGCAAGGTCAAGTTTCCGATGGACTTCCTTAACAGCACGATCCTCGAAATGAGCACGAAGAAACTCGACGGTTCAGCCATGGCCACACAATTCCTGCGCGAGCATCCGGAGATGTGGAAGCAATGGGTGCCTTCCGACGTCGCGTCGAAAGTGCAGGCCGGACTTGCTGGCGCCTGACAGGCTGTAACGTCAGGCAGATTTCGACGGCACGAGCTCTTGCGGCTTCGTGCCGGACTGCAGGTGTTGTACGTCCTGTGGTCCACCTGTAGTGGAGGAGGGGTCATGCATTCGTTTTTTCTGCATCTTTCGATTGCCGACTGGGTGAACGACGCCGTGCAATCGTTCGTTACCCGCTACGGCGACAGCTTTCACCAGTTCAGCATTGCACTGCTGCGCTATGTGCTCGTGCCGCTCGAAGGCGCATTGCGCGCATTACCGCCATGGCTGATCCTGCTGGCGGTCGGCGCGGTGACGTGGAATGCGACGCGGCGCCTGAGCATTGCCGGTTTCTTCATGCTGCTGCTCTATGCGATCGGTTGCTTCGGTCTGTGGGAAAAGCTGATGCAGACCCTCGCGTTGATGCTGGTGGCGACGGTGCTGTCGGTCTCGCTCGGTGTGCCGCTCGGCATTCTCACCTCGCGCAGCGCATGGCTGCGGCGCGTGCTGTTACCCACGCTCGACGTCATGCAAACGTTACCCAGCTTCGTCTATCTGATTCCGGTGCTGATGCTGTTCGGCCTTGGCAAGGTGCCGGCGATCCTCGCCACGATCATCTATGCGCTGCCACCGCTGATTCGCCTGACCGATCTTGGCATCCGCCATGTGGATGCCGAGGTGGTCGAGGCGGCGCGCGCCTTCGGCACGACGCGCTGGCAGTTGCTGGTGAACGTGCAGATGCCGCTGGCGCGGCCCAGCATCATGGCCGGCATCAACCAGACGACGATGATGGCGCTCTCCATGGTGGTGATCGCCTCGATGATCGGTTCGCGCGGCCTCGGCGAGGATGTGCTCGCCGGCATTCAGACGCTCGACGTGGGCAAGGGGACGCAGGCAGGCATTGCCATCGTGATCCTCGCAATCGTGATCGACCGTATCAGCCAGGGCTATGGGCAGGACCGCCGTGCGCGACGGGTGTTAGCACAGCGCAGAAAGGCCCGGGCGGCTTCGCGCATTCCTTATCGCGTGAACAGCACGAATACGGATGAAACATCGGCGGCTGAAGGCGGGCTCGAAACCCGCACGGCCAAATGACAGGAACAGCAGGAAAAAGCGAGGAGAGCGACATGGCAGCGATTGAAGTCAACCACGTGTACAAGCTTTTCGGCCCGCCGGCCAGTCATACGCGCGTGCTGGACCTGTTGCGAAGCGGCAAGGGCAAAGCCGACGTGCTGGCCCAGACCGGTTGCAACGTCGGCCTGAACGACGTCAGCCTGAATATCGGCGCGGGCGAAATCTTCGTGATCATGGGACTGTCCGGTTCCGGAAAGTCGACCCTTGTGCGCCATTTCAACCGGCTGATCGAGCCGACCGCGGGCGAGATCGTGATCGACGGCTCAGATGTCATCAAGCTCGGCGCGCAAGGCCTGCGTGACCTTCGCCGCTATAAGGTCAGCATGGTGTTCCAGAATTTCGGACTGCTGCCGCATCAGACCGTGCTCGACAATACGACGTATGCATTGCGTGTGCGCGGCGAAAGCAAGTCAGAGGCCAATGAGAAAGCCCGTGTCTGGCTCGGCAAAGTGGGTCTGAACGGTTACGACGAACACTATCCGGACGAGTTATCCGGCGGCATGCGTCAGCGGGTTGGACTTGCCCGCGCGCTTGCCGCGGATACGGACGTCGTGCTGATGGACGAAGCATTCTCCGCGCTCGACCCGCTGATCCGCACGGAAATGCAGGACCAGTTGCTGCAACTGCAGGCTACGCTAAAGAAGACCATCGTGTTCATCACGCACGATCTCGACGAAGCACTGCGGATCGGCAACCGCATTGCGATTCTGCGCGACGGCAAACTCGTGCAGGAAGGTACGCCCAACGAGATCCTGACGCGCCCCGCGGACGACTACGTGAGGCGTTTTGTCGAGCGCCGCTCGGATCGCGACACAGTCAGCCATTGATACAGAGCTTGTATGCGCTAGGATGTTGAGCCCGGTTTCACGGAGCAATCTCCGGAAAGCCGGGCAAGCCATCTTCGGGCGCGAGTCTGTCGTCGACCGCGAGGCCGCGGCAGTCCGGTGCCGGAGGCGCCGTCGCTGAAACGGTCTCGATTCCGGCATGACTTCCTGCGTTGGCGACACGGGTTTTTTCGGCTTGCATGGCGACGCTGCAACCTTGCGCCTCGAGCAGCGAGGTCGAGTTACTCGCGCTGCATTCCTTGTGCAAGTTGTCGGCCCAGCTCGCAAAGCCGAGGAGCTTGCTCCGCTCTTTCAGATCCCCGGCCAGTTCGGCATACCTGGCATAGGCGAGCCCCGCGTGTGTCGGATCCATCTTGATGGCGCTCACGTATTCGCGGCGCGCGCCGTTGTCGTCGTCGAGCAGCTTGAGCGATTCCGCCAGATTGACGTGCGCTTCCTGGTAATCTGGTTTCAGATAAACGGCGATACGGAAATCGTCGCGCGCGTTTTGCAGGTCGGACTTCGCTTCAGTGGAATGACGGTCCGGCGCTTGCCTGGCCAGTGCCAGCCAGGCGCGGCCAATCGCATTGAATGCCGCCTCCCGTGACGAATGCAAGGCAATGGATCGTTCGAACGCGCCGATCGCCAGCTTGTGGCAACCGAGCTCGCTGAGCGCAACGCCCCAGTTATAAAAGCTCCAGGACGACGGGTATTCGGCGGATAGGCGGCTGACCGCGCTGATTTCGCCTTTGTAATCGTGGTACGCCTCGTCGATCTTCGATAGTCCGAGGAGGGCCCATTTGTAGTTCGGCTGTTCGTCTCCGGCGTCGACGATGCTCGAAAATATCCGTTCAGCCTCGGAGAAATTGCAGGCTCCCTTGCCGGCGTAGCAGCGCGCCTGAGCTTCGGCCGACTCGTACGAAGCGTAGATATAGGGACTGTGCTTCTTCAGCACATCGAGGGCGAGATCGGAGAGATTTTTATCCAGATCGGCGATTGCGCCTTCGGGCGTGTCGAAACGATAAACCTGGCCGCGTTCCACCAGGACCAGATGCAGAACGTAGTGGTCCGGGGTGCCGGTTACGCTGCCCGAGATGGTTGAAACCGGAAGCGGCAGCGCCTCGCGCACGTACTGCAGGATCGTCTTCGCGGAAATGGACGTGCCGGGCACCGAGAAATCCGGCATATCGGAATCGAGCCTGATTTCTTCTTTGGCGGAGGCGGGTATCACGTCTGCCGCGCGCTCTTCGAGGGCGATCAGATGGTCCGCGACGAATGACTGGAACGCGTCACCGGAGTAGCCGATTTTGGCGAACGCGTCGGGCACGTAGATATTTTCGATGACGGTCTCGCGTGCGGATACCAGCTTCCACAGCACGGCGCCGCCAAGGCATGCGCTGATCAGAAGCAGCAGGTTCAGCGAAACCATCCGCAGGTTGGTCGTGAAGGTTGCGAGCTTCGCGAGGCGGTCTTCGTGCGGGGTGCCCGCCTTCCCTGGCGTCGGCCCTGGTTTCTGCCCGGATTTCTGTTCTGGCTCGGGCCTTTGTCCCGTATGCGGCGGATCGGTCGGCTTGACCGCTTTCAGATGCGAGGGGCGATGAGCTCCGCGATGATGTTTCTGTGCGTGCACGTTGCCTCCCCTCGGTGAGCCGGCTTCTACAAAACGAAGCTGCGAGGCGAGGATTTAACAATTGGCGGCCTGTGTGGCCTGACGCATTTAGTCAGGTTCGTATGTCTCGCGCGCGATGCCGAAGTGCGTCTTGAGTTCATCCCAGCCGAGTGCCGTGACGGTCACCGACCGCGTGGTGGAGGACTTGCGCACCCAGCCCCATGCAAGAAAGGCATCCATCAGCCGTGCGCCTAACGGCCCCGCGACGTGAAACTGCCGCTCGGTCCAATCGAGACATTGGCGGGCCTGTTCCGTTTGGCCGACCGGCAGATCGCCGATATCGATGCCGAGTTGCTGCAGCCAAGCGCGGCCGGATGTGGTGAGCGCGTAGTGGCGCTCGCTCGCCTCGATGATGAAGCCACGTGTGAGCATGCTCTGCGTCACGGCGATGCTGATCTGGCCCGCCAGATGGTCATAGCAGCAGCGCGCGAAACGCAGCGCCTGCGCCGAGCGATTCGGCGTATTGCGCCAGGCCGGGGTGACCGGGCCAACCGACGCGAGGCTTTCAAGCACGTGCGAAACGTGCGCGCCGGCGAGCCGGTAATAGCGATGCCGGCCCTTGCTTTCCACGCTCAGCAAGCCGCCGTCGAGCAGCTTGGAGAGGTGCGAGCTGGCGGTCTGCGCGGTCACGCCCGCCGCTGCTGCAAGTGCGCCGGCCGACATGGTGCTGCCGTCGGCGAGCGTGATCAGCATCACCGAACGAACCGGTTCGGCGATCAGGTGTGCAACGCTCGAAATATTGTGCTGGCCCATTTGTTTGCAGCGTCCTTCATTGATGCGCGTTTGATGCCTGTTGGCAGGTGAAAAACCGTTCGCTTGTTCGCACTAACACTTCGATACAGCCCGAAGCATTCTCTGTGCCGGTCGCCGTATAGTCAACGGAGAACCGGGAAATAGGGGCTGAAACTCTTGAACGATGAACGTGAATATCAGAAGCGGGTATTGATCGCGACGAGCCTCAGCTACGTCATTGTCATACTGGATACGTCGATCGTAAACGTTGCGCTGGAGCCGGTTGCGGCCAGTCTGGGCTCGGATATCACCGGCCTGCAATGGGTCGTCAACGCTTACACGCTGACGTTTGCCAGCCTGCTGCTGAGCGGCGGCGCGCTAGGCGACCGGATCGGCGCGAAAACAGTCTATCTCGCCGGATTGCTGGTCTTCGCTTGCGCATCGGCGTTATGCGGATTGGCGCCGGATTTGCAGATTCTGGTAGTCGCGCGGGTATTGCAAGGCGTCGGTGCTGCACTTTTGGTGCCGTGTTCGCTGACCCTGATCAACCATGCTTTTCCGGTCGCACGGCAACGCGCCAGCGCGATCGGCGTGTGGGCCGGATGCGGCGGTATCGCGATGGCGGCGGGGCCCCTCGCCGGTGGTCTGCTGATTCACCTGCTAGGCTGGCGCAGCATTTTTCTGGTGAACGTGCCGATCGCGCTGATCGGCGCGTGGCTGACTACGCGTGTCGATTCGGTGCGGCCGGCCAGCTCGGACAGGTCGATGGATGTCGCCGGGCAACTGCTCGCCATCGTTGCGCTTGGCGCGTCGGTAGCCGTGCTGATCGAGGGGGCGAAGCTCGGATGGCAGGCGGGCGCGATACATGCGGGCGCGGCGATTGCGCTTGTCGCCTGGGTTGCATTCGTGCTGGTCGAGGCCAAACGCAAACAACCGATGCTGCCGTTGGGCTTCTTTCGTAGTCCAGTGTTTTCTGCCTCGGCATTCGTTTCGCTGATTTCCGGCCTGATTTTCTATGGCTTGTTTTTCCTGTTGAGTTTGTACTTCCAGTCTGCACGCGGATGGTCTCCGTTGCGGACCGGCCTCGCATTCCTGCCGTTGACCGTGATGGTGACCATCGGCAGCTTCGTGTCCGGCGCGTTGAACCGGACGTATGGCGTGCACCGGCTCGTTTGTGCTGGCTTCCTGCTGTATGCACTGGGTTTCGCCGGGCTCGTCGCGCTCGCGGACGATGCGCCGTATTGGCGTATTGCGCTTTGCTTTCCCGCGGTCGGTTTCGGGGCGGGGGTGATTTCGCCGGCGGCGACCGCCGCGTTGATGACCGCGGTAGACACGGCGCGTGCCGGCGTCGGGGCGGGTGTGCTCAACGCGAGCCGGCAGACAGGGTCCGCTTTTGGCGTCGCGATCTTCGGTGCGCTGATGAGTGCGATCCAGCCACTCGACGCGGGGATTCGCGTGGCGGTCTGTCTGGCGATTGGTTTGTCGCTGCTGGCCGCGCTGGTCTGGAGTCTCGCTTTGGCCGTGGCGACGCGTTATGCGGGCAGTGATGCCTGGTAAGCCGCGTGAACCGCAAAAGAGAGGCGCGCTGACCGCGTTGGGCGGTATGGGCGGTCCGCCGGCTCGAACATCTCGTGAGCGCTTTGCTGCTCTGTTCCCGGCTGGTCGCCCTGGTCACGTAAAAACAACCTTGCCCTATTCGCAGGAGCGGGTGCAATGCCCGCTCATGGCGTGCGCCGTGAAAAGGCGGCGCTTTTCCAGTGGGTGAAAGCCCCACCCGGCAACCGCTCCAGCCGGAAGCAACCGGAGCAATCGTGGAGGTAACGAAGCGGTTGAAGCCTTCGGTGAAGCGTGTCACGAAATACGGTGACAGCGCGAGTGTGCAGGCCGTAACGCGAGTGAACGCCGAGCAAGCCTCGAAAAGGACGATGCGCAGGCCGACCCGAGAGCCATGTCGGGGAAGGCTGATACGGCTGGGTGAATGAGCAGGCAGGACGCCCAGTCGCTGCGCCGGGGTAGTGGCGACAGCATGCACACAAGGGAAGCGCACGCAACACGGGAAGCCCCCTGGCGTGGTCAGGGATGACCAACCGGACGCCCGTGAGGGACAGGCCGGGCGCCTTGGGGTGACGGAGAGGCCCGTATTACCGTTGAAGCCGGTGTAATGCTGGTGGAGGGAAGGGGCCTCAGTTCAAGACAGACGCAATACGTAGTGAGGACGTGGAGATTGGGCAACCTATCAACTCCGATTCGTGTTCAGAAACTGCAGATGGCGTTACACGCGAAAGCGAAGGCAGAAGCCGGGTATCGCTTCTACGCGCTGTACGACAAGATCTATCGCGAGGATGTGCTGGCGCATGCGTACGCTCAGTGCCGCTCGAACAAGGGCGCACCGGGTGTCGATCGGCAGGACTTCGCGGAGGTCGAGGCGTACGGGGTGCAGAAGTGGCTCGGCGAACTGGCGCTTGCGCTCAGGCAGGAGACTTACCGGCCGGACCCTATCAGACGAGTGTTTATCCCGAAGGCCAATGGCAAGCTGAGGCCACTGGGCATCTCGACCTTGCGTGATCGGGTGTGCATGACAGCAGCAATGCTCGTGCTCGAACCGATCTTCGAGGCTGACCTTCCACCGGAGCAATACGCTTACCGCCCGGGGCGAAACGCCCAGCAAGCGGTGATCGAGGTGGAGGAGCGGCTGCACCGAGGGCAAACGGACGTTGTTGACGCCGACCTCGCGGACTACTTCGGAAGTATTCCCCACGCCGAATTGATGCTGTCGCTCGCGCGACGCATCGTTGATCGGCGAGTGCTGCATCTGATCAGGATGTGGCTGGAATGCCCCGTAGAAGAAACCGATAACCGAGGCCGGAAGAAACGTACGACGGAGGCCAAAGACAGCAGACGTGGCATTCCGCAAGGCTCACCCATCTCACCACTGCTGGCGAATATTTATATGCGCCGGTTTGTGCTGGCATGGAAGAAGCTCGGACTTCAGCGCAGTCTTGGCAGTCGCATTGTGACCTACGCGGACGATCTGGTGATCCTGTGCAAGAAAGGGAAGGCTGAGGAAGCCTTGTCACGAATGCGCGAGATCATGAGCAAGCTGAAGCTGACGGTCAACGAGGAGAAGACACGAATCTGCAAGGTTCCGGAAGGCGAATTCGACTTCCTGGGTTACACGTTTGGGCGGATGTACTCGGCGACGACTGGACAGGCCCGTATGGGCATGCATCCGTCGAAGAAGAGTATCCGGCGCATGGTTGAGAAGATCCACGCGCTGACCGCCGCTTCGATGACGTGGCTCGATACCACGGAGCTGATTGGCAAATTGAATCGCACGCTACGCGGCTGGGCGAACTACTTCAAGGTAGGCACGGTCAGTCGCGCATATCGGGCGCTCGATAGCTATACCAGCACGCGGTTGCGCCGGTGGTTGCGTACCAAGCACAAGGTAAGACGTCGCCGGGGCGGGAGCTATCCACCCTCGCACCTCTACGGGCACTTTGGTCTCGTTCGTCTACAAGGGCCTTGGTAGTGACTTGCCGTGTACGAAGGCGTGATGTCTTGTCCGAGAGCCGGATGCGGGAGATCTGCATGTCCGGTTCGATGAGCGGGTTGTGGAAACGGGGTTAAGGCTAGGATATTCGGGCACCGCCAAACGAAAGAGGCGGAAACAGACAAACCGAACCTAATGCTACCGCGCCACAACTCGACTCTACCCCTCATGTGGACCAGGCGATTCATTATCGCTGGTACTAGTGTACGGTGAAGCGCTGCCTCGAAAGCACACAAGTGCTGAACTAGCGTCAGCCTCGCGCCAGCTTGCCGCGATCATCGCGTCAAGCACGTCAAGCGCACTAAACCCACCAAGCCCACCAACGGCCCGAATCCGAAAACCCGGTTCCAGGCCAGTCAACCCGCGTCTCCCCGACACACGCTGCACCAGGCGAAACCAGCGCACTGGCCCTACCGTCGAGTGGTCACCAAACTTACACTTTTCCATAAGAGGTCGCCGCTTAGGCAAGCTCACGAGTCTCACCCAATTCACCAAGCAGGAGACATGCATGGCCACACCAGAAACGTCCGCATCGAAGGTCACCGCGGACACGCTCGCCGCATTTTCCGCCGCGTTCAATCGTCACGATGCGAACGCGCTAATGGGCTTCATGACCGAAGACTGTGTGTTCGACGCCGCCGGCGGAAGTGAAGTCTATGGCGCGCGCTTCGTCGGTCGCGACGCGGTGCGCGCGGCGTTCGAAACAGTCTTCAAGACTTTCCCGGATGCGCATTGGGGAAAGGGCCGTCACTACGTAATCGGCGAACGCGGCGTGTCCGAATGGGTATTCACGGGGACGCATGCGGAAGGCTGGCGCATCGAAGCAGAAGGGTGCGATCTCTTCGAGTTCCGCGATGGTCTGATCGCAGTCAAGCGCGCGTTCCGCAAGGAACGTCCGAAGCAGAACGTTTGACGCCGACGAGGAGCTTCTCATGGAGCCAAGTGTCATCACACGGGTCGGCGAAGGTCTGTCCGCAGGACGGGATAGCGCAACACAGTATGACCCGAGATACGACCCGCTGGTCTCGCCGGGACCGGGGCACGGCAAGCAATACGCGCCGACCTACTGGGCCGCGACCGCCGGCACGCCGCCACCGGACGATGGTCCGATCACGAAAGATATCGACGTGGACGTGGCGATCATCGGCGCAGGATATACGGGGCTTGCGACGGCGCTGTGTCTCGCGCGCGAGCATGGCATCAAGGCCGTGGTGCTCGAGGCCAACAAAACCAGTTGGGGCTGCAGCAGCCGCAATGGCGGACAAGGGCAGAATGCGTCGGGACGCCTGTCGCGTTCCCAATGGATCGAGCGTTGGGGTAAAGACGTCGCGTTGAAAATGCACGACGAGATCCAGGAAGGTTTCGACAACTTCAAGTCGCTGGTGGCCGAAATCGATTGCGATCCGCAGCCGGGTGGCCACTTTCTGATTGCGCACCGGCCGCGCATGATGGACAAACTCGCCGCCGAAGCCAAAGTCTGGAAAGACGTTTTCGGCTATCCGTCCGAGCTCATCGACCAGGCGACGTTGCGCCGTGAGTACGTCAACGATTGCGAGGCGGCCGGCGCGCTCCACGAACCCGAAGGTATTGGCATCCACGCGTTGAAGCTTGCGTATGGCTATCTGCGGCTCGCACGCGAAGCAGGCGCGCGCGTTCATCCGGCGAGCCCGGTGATCGGCTGGGAAACCATCAACGGCATTCATCATCTGCGCACGCCGGGCGGCATCGTGCGGGCCCGGTCTGTGGGTATCGCGACTGGCGCGTATACGGCGCCGGATCTTCATCCTTCGCTGACGGGCCGGGTGATGCCGATCCTGTCGAATTCGATGGTGACGCGTCCGCTCACGCAGCAGGAAATCGCCGCCTGCAATTTTCGAACGACGCAGGTGCTCACCGATACGCGCACGCTGCGTTTCTATTACCGCTTCCTGCCGGACAACCGGCTGCAGATCGGCAGCCGTAGCGCGATCACCGGTGCGGATGCGCCGAATCCGCGCCACTACGAGTTGCTCATCGAAGGGATGGGCCGCAAGTTCCCGGCCTTGCGCGGTGTCCAGATCGACTATTCATGGTGGGGTTGGGTGGATGTGAGCCACGACATGATGCCGCGCGTGTGCCAGCCGGATCCGAAGCAGTCGGTGTTTTACGCACTGGGCTACGGTGGCAACGGTGTGTCATATTCTCAGCAGGCGGGGCGACGCCTCGCCGAACGGATTGCGGGTAAAGGGTCGAAGCAGACGCTGCCGATCTTCACGTCCCCGTTACCCGGCCATCCGTTCGCGCCGTTCCGTCGTATTGGACAACGGATGCTCTACCAGTTGTATTTCCGGCGCGACGAGAAACCTTGAACGTGGCCTGCGTGCCGCGCCATCCGCGGCACGTTATTCGCCAGCCGTCGTGCGTCACTTGCGCGGCGTTCCCGTTCGCGCGATTCTGATCGGCCCCTCGATCTCTACTTCGTCGCGGCCACCGTCGTCGCCGCCGCAGGCTGAAGCAGCGGTCCGATGCGCACGGCGATCTCCTTGAGCTTCGGCACCGCTTTCAACAGATCCTCCAGGCTGGAACGCGCCGTGGGCGAATGAACGGCCAATGCCGCGAGCACACGGCCATCCTCGACGTTGCGCACCGGCACCGCGACCGCCACCATCCCGCGCACGAACTCCTCGTTGTCGACGCCGATGCCGCGCATGGCGAGGCGGTCGAGTTCCGCTTCCAGCAGATCGATATCGGTCAGGGTGCGATACGTCATCGATTTGAGCGGCAAGCGGCGGATGACAAGTCCGCGCTCGGCTGAGCTCATCTGCGAAAGAAACAGCTTGCCGCTGGCGGTGCAATGCAGCGGGACCCGCGTGCCCGGTTGCAAATGCAGACGCAAGGGTTCACTCGTCTCGACACGCTCGACGTACAGCACGGTATCGCCGTCGAGCACGGTGAGATTGCAGGTCTCGCCAAGCGACTCCACGAGCGTGCGCAGCAACGAACGGCACGCACGCGTAAACGTGCTGTTTGCGAGCGTGGTGAGGGCGAGTTGCGCGGCGCGCGGCCCGAGCGCAATCGCGCGATCGGCGCCGCGCGAGTCCGGCATGTGCGTGACATAACCGCGTGCTTCGAGCGACTCGATCAGGCGCATCAAGGTCGCCTTCGGAATCTGCAGACGTGAGGACAACTGGGAGAGTGAGGACGGTTGTCCGGCGGACGCAAGTTGTTCCAGCACGTTGAGCGCGCGCAGGACGCGGGTGTCGTCGGCGGGCTCGTGAGCGGGTGAGGGGAGATGCGTGGTGTCTCTCATTGTCCTTCCCGAAGCGGATGACGATAAATGCAGCCCGAACGGATCAGTGACAACCCGGATGAACGCGTGCGGACAGATTGAATAGTGAAACGAAAAAGTCGGTTTTCGTACCGGATTATTCAATCGTAACCGGATTTTCTTGAAGTCGAAACTGCCATCCAATAAATTGGGACGAAATGATCCGGTTTTAAAACAAAGGCAGCAGCACGGAGACATCAATGGTACGGAGTTTCGACTACGTGGTCGTCGGCGCGGGATCGGCCGGCTGTGTACTGGCCAACCGCCTCTCCGAGAATGGCCGTTACTCGGTATGCCTGCTCGAAGCCGGGCCGCCCGACCGCTTTCTGTGGATTCATATCCCGATCGGTTACGGCAAGACCATGTTTCATCCGGTCTACAACTGGGGCTTTTACACCGACCCGGATCCGAACATGAACGACCGCAAGCTCTACTGGCCGCGCGGGCGCACGCTGGGTGGCTGCAGTTCCATCAACGGGCTGATCTACATTCGCGGTCAGAAAGAGGATTACGACCACTGGGCCGCGCTCGGCAATCGCGGCTGGAGCTGGAAGGAGTGTCTGCCTTACTTCCGGCGGCTCGAACACAACGAACTGGGCGAGTCGCCGACACGTGGCCTGGACGGTCCGTTGTGGGCCTCCACGATCAAGCAGCGCCACGAACTCGTGGATGCATTCATCGCCGCATCGAATCGCCTGGGCGTCCCAACGGTCGACGACTTCAATCAGGGCGATCAGGAAGGGGTCGGCTACTATCAACTGACCACGCGGCGTGGCTGGCGTTGTTCGACGGCCGTCGCTTACCTCAAACCCGCACGCAGCCGTCCGAATCTGCAGATCGAGACCAACGCGCTGGCGTCGAAGATTCTCTTCGAAGGCACACGTGCTACGGGTGTTCGCTATGTGCAGCACGGCAGGGTTCACGAAGTGCGTGCGCACCGCGAGGTGGTGCTGACGGCAGGCGCGCTGCAGTCGCCGCAATTGCTGCAGGTGTCGGGCGTTGGGCCGGCAAAATTGCTCAATGAACTGGGTATTCCGGTGGTCGCCAATCGAGCCGGTGTCGGCGAGAACCTGCAGGACCATCTGCAAGTGCGCCTGACCTATGAAGTGACGCGGCCGATCACCACAAACGACCTGCTGCACTCCTGGACGGGCCGCGCGAAGATGGGGCTGCAATGGGCGCTGTTTCGCGAAGGGCCGCTGGCTGTCGGCATCAATCAGGGCGGCATGTTCTGCCGCGCGTTGCCGGATGAGGCGAAAACGCCGGATATCCAGTTCCACTTCTCCACGCTCTCCGCCGACACTGCGGGCGGCGACGTCCACGCATTTCCTGGCTGTACCTATTCGATCTGCCAGTTGCGGCCGGAGTCGCGCGGAAGTGTGCGGATCCGCACGAGCGACATGCGCGACGCCCCGTCGATCCAGCCGAATTATCTGGCAACCGATCTCGACCGCCGCACGACGGTTGCGGGTGTGCGTTTCGCGCGCCGCGTCGCCGCCACGGAGCCCATGGCATCGCTGATGAAACGCGAAGTGCGGCCTGGCCGGGAAGCACAAAGCGACGACGAGTTGCTGCATTTTTGCCGCGAATACGGCCAGACGATTTTTCATCCGTCCGGCACCGCGAAGATGGGCGTCGCGAGCGATCCGGGCGCGGTGGTCGACGAACGATTGCGCGTGTATGGCACGCAAGGTTTGCGGGTGGTCGATTGTTCGATCATGCCGGCGCTGGTTTCCGGAAATACCAACGTACCGATCGTGATGGTCGCTGAGAAGGCGTCCAGCATGATTCTTGAGGATGCTCGCGCCGGCGACCTTTCGGCTGGGCAAGTGCAATCGCGGAGCATGGAAGCGCAATACTGAGGCAACAGCGGACGCAAAAGCAGAAACAGCAACAACGAAGCGAAGTGGTCGCAAGAAGTAAAACGATCGCTACCTGACTCGCTGCATCCGAAGTCGATAAAAGCAGCGTGCAGGCGGCGGAATTCGTGCCCCAGGAGGAGACAGACAGGGGCTTAAATGTGCTGCGTTGCCGGGACGGCACGCGGCCATCCATTGGAGGAGGCGCTATGGCAATCGATAAGCGGGTTATCCGCCGCGTTGCATTCGCGAGCGTGATTGGTGCGACGGTCGAATGGTATGACTTTTTTCTGTACGGCGTCGTCGCGGGCATTGTGTTCAACAAGCTTTACTTTCCCGCTCACGATCCGCTCGTCTCGACCATGCTGGCCTACGGCACGTTCGCTGTCGGCTTCGTGACGCGGCCGCTCGGCGGCGTGATCTTCGGTCACTTCGGCGACAAGGTTGGACGCAAGTCCGCATTGATCTGCACGTTGATCATCATGGGGGTTTCGACGGCGGGCGTCGCCTTCGTGCCGACCTTCGATCAGATCGGCATCTGGGCGCCCATTCTGCTGCTCTTCCTGCGCGTGTTGCAGGGCATTGGGCTCGGGGGTGAGTGGGGCGGCGCGGTGCTGATGGCCTACGAATATGCGCCGCCGAACCGGCGTGGTCTGTACGCGAGCTTGCCGCAGATCGGTTTGTCGGTCGGCTTATGCCTCGCGTCGGGCATCGTCGCGGGCATTTCCCACCTGCTGCCGGAAGCGGCGTTTCTGTCTTGGGGCTGGCGGGTCGCGTTCGGCGCTTCGTTGCTGCTCGTGGTCCTCGGCCTCTACATCCGCATCAAGGTGATGGAGACGCCCGAGTTTCTCGCGCTCAAGCGCAACCGCCGCGACGTGAAAATCCCGTTCGTCGACATGATTACGCGCTACCGCAGTTCGGTGCTGCTCGGCATGGGCGCACGCTGGATCGACGGGGTGTTCTTCAACATCTTCGCGGTGTTCATGATCGGCTACCTCACGCAACGTCTTTCGATGAGTCGCACGGAAGCGCTCACCGGCGTGATGATCGCGGCGATGGTGATGTGCTTCTTCATCCCTTTCTTCGGCAGGATGTCGGACCTGATGGGACGCGCGCGGGTGTATCGCTGGGGCTCGCTGATCTGCGGCGCCTCGGTGCTGCCGGCGTTCTGGCTGATGGAGACGCAGGCCGGCAATACGCTGGGCGTCTGGCTCGGCGTGGTGATCCCGTTCGGCATCTTCTACGCGATGGTCTACGGTCCGGAAGCCGCGCTCTTTGCCGAACTGTTCGATCCGGAGGTGCGCTATACCGGCATCTCGTTCGTGTATCAGTTCTCGGGGATCTTCGCGAGCGGCCTCACGCCGATCATCGCGACGGCACTGCTGCGTCTCGACGGCGGCAAGCCCTGGTATGTGTGCGGCTACGTGATTCTGTCTGCGCTGCTCTCGGCATGGGCGGCGCGAGCGATGGAACGGCGCATGAAACCTTTCGACGGGATGGCGACCGTGCGTTGATGGTGCGGCCTGTGGGGTCGATGCAGAGAAAGCGCCGCCCAGGACGAGGGATTTTGTTTATAATAAAATGGAACAAAATGTACCGAAAAATGGAATGACCCGGCGGCGCCGAACGAACATCCCCACAGCGGGGAGGAGAATGAAGTGACTGATATCGTGACTGGCAAACCCGACAGAATGGTCGCTGTACGAACCGTTTTCGGCATCGATTCCAGCCTGATGGTGCCCGCTTTCAGCGAGCGCGACGACCACGTGCCGGAGATCGACGAGGTCTACCGCTTCAATCCGGAAGTGACACTGGCGATCCTGGCCGGCTTCAGCCGTGATCGCCGGGTGATGGTGCAGGGCTTGCACGGTACCGGGAAGTCGACGCACATCGAACAGGTTGCGGCCCGCCTCAACTGGCCGTGCGTGCGTGTCAATCTCGATGGCCATATCAGCCGCCTCGATCTGGTCGGTAAAGACGCGATCGTGGTGCGCGACGATCTGCAGGTCACCGAGTTTCAGGAGGGGATCGTGCCATGGGCATTGCAGCGCCCGGTCGCCCTGATCTTCGACGAATACGATGCGGGGCGTCCGGATGTGATGTTCGTGATCCAGCGCATTCTCGAGCGCGACGGCAAGTTCACGCTGCTCGACCAGAATCGTGTGATTCATCCGCATCCGTATTTCCGCATGTTCGCCACCACCAATACGGTGGGACTGGGCAATCTGAACGGTTTGTATCACGGCACGCAAGTGCTGAATCACGCGCAGATGGATCGCTGGAACGTGGTGGCCACGCTCAACTATCTGCCGCGCGCGGAAGAGGCCGGCATCGTGCTTGCACGCGTACCGGAACTGGCTGACGAGGCGGGGCGTGCGCTGATCGAGTCGATGGTGAGCGTGGCGGAACTCACCCGCAAGGGCTTTGCGAGCGGCGACCTGTCGACGCTGATGTCGCCGCGCACGGTGATCAACTGGGCGGAGAACTGCCAGATTTTCCGCGATCCTGCGATGGCGTTTCGCCTGACCTTCCTGAACAAGTGCGATGAAGCCGAGCGGTCGATCGTGGCGGAGTATTTTCAGCGCTGCTTTGGTACTGAACTCGAGGCCGCGGCCAAGGATGAAGACCACGCTGCGGGCATCCGCTGATGACATCGGACAGGCAAGCGACCCTCCGCGCTGAGCAGCGCGAGGCCCTGTGCGCAGCGACCGTGCGTGCTCTCACAGGCGACGCCGCGTTGCATTACCGCGAAGGCCGTTTGTGCCGCGACCTGCGGCCTTTGCCCCTGCATGCGCCGCATCTGCGCACCGATCCGCAGCAGGACGATTTCGCGTCCCTGCGTGGCGCCGCCGACGGCGCAGCCTTGCGACTCATGCACTCCGATGCGGCGCTGCACAGCCGGCTATGTCCGACGGACCGTGTCGAGCGCCTGGTATTTGAACTGCTCGAGCAACTACGTTGCGAAACACAGACGCCGCCCGGCATGCCGGGTCTGGTGCAGAATCTGCGCGATCGTTTCGAGGCTTGGTCGCTGGCTTTCTACCGCTCCGGACTCGCCGAAGACCACCTCGGCATCCTTCTGTACACCGTGGCGCAGATTGCGTGGTCGCGCCTGACGGGCTGGCCTGTGCTCGAACAAACCGAAGGCCTTATCGAAGCCACGCGCGCGGCGATCGCGCCGGTGCTGGGCGCCTCGCTGGCAGGTTTGCGCCGGCATCGACAGGAGCAGGGCGCGTTCGCTGTCCATGCGCTCGAACTGGCGAGGCTGGTGGGTGACATGATGCGAACCGCCCGCGCCGAGGCGCTGGACGATGCGCAAGATGACCCGCAGGAAAGCGACGACAAAGCGCCGCGCACAGCGTTCTCGCTCTGGTTCGACGTCGAGGACGACGAGTACAAGGACATGGCCGTTGCGCTGACCGGCAGAAGCCGCGTGCTCGAGGCCTCGGAGCAGGGTTATCGGGCCTATACCACGCGCTACGACCGCGAGATCGCACCAGGTGCGCTGGTCCGCAAAGCCTTGCTTGGCGAGTTTCGCGAGCGGCTCGACGAACGCGTCGCTGCCCAGGGCATCAACGTGGCGCGGCTTGCGCACGCGCTGAAGGCGGCGCTGGCGATTCCGCAACGCGACGGCTGGTCGTTCGGTGAAGAGCATGGGCGTATCGACGGGCGGCGTCTCGCCCAACTGGTTAGTTCTCCCGCTGAACGGCGTCTGTTCCGGCTGGAACGAAACACGCTCATGGCCGACTGTGTAGTCGGCTTCCTGATCGATTGCTCGGGCTCCATGAAAGCGCATATCGAGCCGGTGGCGATCATGGTGGACATCCTCACGCGCGCGCTCGACCAGGCCGGTGTCACTACCGAGGTGCTGGGCTTTACCACCGGCGCCTGGAACGGCGGCCGGGCCCGGCTCGACTGGCTGGCGCAGGGCCGGCCGTCTCATCCGGGCCGGCTCAATGAACTGTCTCATCTGGTGTTCAAGGACGCCGACCAGAGCTGGCGACGCGCCCGCGCCGACATTGCCGCGCTCTTCAAGGCAGACCTGTTTCGCGAGGGCGTGGATGGCGAAGCGGTCGACTGGGCGTGCACGCGCCTCGTCGCCCGTCCTGAGGCGCGACGGATTCTGATCGTGATCTCGGATGGCAGCCCGATGGATAGCGCGACGGGTCAGGCCAACGACGCCTTCTATCTCGACAACCACCTCAAGGCCGTCGTGGCGCGCCATGAGGCTTCGCGCGATGTGGAGGTGCTGGGCCTGGGCGTCGGGCTGGATCTCAGTCCGTATTACCGCCGTTGTCTGGCGGTGGACCTATCCGCGCCACCCGACATGAAGCTGTTCGCGGAGATCGTGGGTTGGATCGGCGCACGCGGGCCTGGCGGCAGGCGGTGACTGCTCCCGCGACCTGACCCCGAGTGGGTCACGACGCGAACGGTGTGGTGTGTGCGTCCAGCGGGGCTTCTGCGGTTTGCGCCTGCACGGCAGTCACCGCGATCACGTAGTAGATATCGTCGGCGCTGCAGCCGCGCGAAAGATCGTTGGCAGGTTTTCTCAGGCCTTGCAGCAAGGGGCCGATTGCCTTCGCATCGCCGATCCGCTCAGCCAGCTTGTAGCCGATATTGCCGGCTTCGAGACTCGGGAAAATCAGCACGTTGGCGTGTCCTTGAACCTGCGAGTGCTCGATCTTGCGCATGGCGATCTCGGAGACGAGTGCCGCGTCCAGTTGCACGTCGCCGTCGATCGCCAGATGCGGACGCTGTGCCCTCACCTGGCGCGTTGCTTCAACGACCTTGTCGACTGCCGCGTGCCGGGCGCTGCCGCTGGTCGAGAATGACAGCATGGCTACGCGCGGCTCCTCCATCAGCAGGCTTTGCGCGCTGTCGGCCGCCGCCATGGCAATCTGGGCCAGTTCGCCGGCGTCCGGGTCCACCACCAGCCCGCAGTCAGAGAAGATCAAGCCACCTTTGAGCGTGTGGAAGGGCTCGCACAGCATCATCAGAAAGAAACTCGATACGAGCTTGAAGGACGGATGAATGCCGATGATCTGGATCGCCGTACGGACCACGTCGGCGGTCGTGTGCACTGAGCCTGCCACCGAGCCGTCGGCGTGACCGAGCCGCACCATCAGGTTGGCAAAGCAGAGGGGCTTGAGGATTTCCTGCGTGGCTTCATCCGGCGTCATGCCTTTCTTGCTGCGCAGTGCGAAGAGCGCTTCGGCAAACGAGGGCGCGAGCGGCGAGGTTGCGGGATCCACCAGCTCCATGCCAGACAGTTCGATGTTTTGCTCGGCAGCGGCCGCGCGGATGCGCGCACTCGCGCCCACCAGCACGATGCGGGCGATGCCTTCACGCGTGGCGCGTTGCGCGGCCTCCAGCATGCGAAGATCCTCCGCTTCGCAGAGCACGATGCGTCTTTGCGAGGAGCGGGCGCGTTCGATGATGCGGTTGATGGCTTTCATGGCACTGGGCGGAAGTCATGGTTGGGGAGACGGGGGCAGCAAACGGCAAATGGCAAATGGCAAACAAAGAGGCCGGAAACGGCAGGGGAAGCCCCGTTTCCGGCCCGCCGGGCAGTGGGAACAAATCTCCCGCCGCCCGGACCATCAGACAGCGGACGGCTCAGACATAGTCCTTGTACTTGTCGAGCAGGCGCACCGGCTTGGCCAGCGCATCGCGGCGGAACGGATCGCCGAGCTCGCGGGTGCACATGATCTCGATGATGGTGGTCTTGCCCTGGTTCATCTGCGCATCGATCGCACGCTTGAGCGCCGGGCCGACGTCCTCGAGCCGGTCCACTGTGACACCCTCGGCGCCCATCGCACGCGCGATGCCCGCGAAGCTCTGGTTGTCGAGTTCACCGGCGACGAAGCGGCGGTTGTAGAAGTCGACCTGGTTTTTCTTCTCGGCGCCCCATTGCCGGTTGTGGAAGACCACCGCGGTGACCGGAATGTTGTGGCGCACGCAGGTCATGGTTTCCATCAGGCTCATGCCCCACGCGCCGTCACCGGCATAGGAGACCGCGGGGCGATGCGGGGCCGCGACCTTGGCGCCGATGATGGTGGGGAACGCATAGCCGCAGTTGCCCCAGCTCATCGCGGCGAAGAAGCTGCGCGGCTTTTTGAAGCGCAGATAGCTGTTGGCCACCGAGTTGATGTTGCCGATGTCGGTGGAGACCATCACGTCATCCGGCATGGCTTTTTCGAGCTCGCGCAAGACCTGGCGCGGGTGCAGATAGTCGCCGCCGCCGGGCGTGCGCTCGTCTTTCTGCTCCTCGATCATGTCCAGGCTGTAGGGGTCGCGCTCGTGAGTCCAGCCGTCGAGTTCCTTCTCCCATGCCGCCTTCTCCGCGGCGATCTGGCCGGCGCGTTCTTCACGCGAGGCGTCGCAGACGAGGGTGCGGCCTTCGAGGCGCTGCGTCAGTGCAACCGCGGCGGCCTTGGCGTCGCCGCAGATGCCCACGGAGATCTTCTTCACCAGGCCGAGCATCTTGTGATCGGCGTCGATCTGGATGATCCTGGCGTTCTGCGGCCAGTAGTCCATGCCGTGTTGGGGCAGCGTGCCGAACGGTCCCAGACGCGAACCGAGTGCGATCACCACGTCGGCGCGCTGGATCAGCTTCATCGCGGCCTTGGAGCCTTGATAGCCGAGCGGGCCGCACCACAGCGGGTGGTCTGCGGGGAAAGAGTCGTTGTGCAGGTAGCTGTTGACGACCGGCGCGCCCAGACGCTCGGCGAGCGCCTTGCATTCTTCGATCGCATCGGCCATCACCACGCCGCCGCCGGAGATGATGACCGGGAACCTGGCTTGGGAGAGCAGTTCAGCCGCTTCGTTCAGGCGTTGATCGCCGCCGGGGCCGCGGTCGAGGCGCTGCGGTTGCGGAATCTCGGCCTTGATCTGGCCGTAGAAGTAGTCGCGCGGAATGTTCAACTGCGTGGGGCCCATCTCGGCCAGCGCGCGGTCGAAGCAGCGGCCGGTGAATTCAGCCATGCGTGCGGGATGGGTGACGTGGCCCTGATACTTGGTGAACTCCTGGAACATGGGGAGTTGCTTCGCTTCCTGGAAGCCGCCGAGGCCAATGCCCATGGTGCCGGCCTCGGGCGTGATCATGACCACAGGGCTGTGCGCCCAATAGGCCGCGGCGATGGCGGTCACGCAATTGCTGATGCCCGGGCCGTTCTGGCCGATCACCACGCCATGGCGGCCCGACACACGGGCATAGCCGTCGGCCATGTGGCCGGCGCCCTGTTCGTGCACCACGGGAATGAGGCGAATGCCGGCGGGCGCGAAGATGTCCATGGCGTCCATGAAGGCCGAGCCCATGATGCCGAACATGTCGGTCACGCCGTTCGCGGCCAGGGTTTCGACGAAAGCTTCTGACGGGGTCATGGCCTGCGGGCCGCTGACAGGGGTGTGATCGCTCATGAGGGCTGTCTCCAATGTTTAATGAAACCGGAACAATTTGTTCCGAAAAGTGCTTATGTAAAATGTAGAGCATGCACCTGTGATGGTCAATAGGTGATGCAAAATAAACGGTACAAATTGTCTCGAAAATTGATGAATGTGATGCAAGGTGGAATGCGGGGAGAACGGCTCAATCCCACGGCAGCGAATAGGTCTTCACGTTGGTGAAGCTTTTCATCGCTTCCTGGACGCCTTCCTTGTAGCCAAGACCCGAATCCTTGATGCCGCCGAACGGCGTCAACTCGAGCCGGTAACCGGGCACCTCGCGCACGTTCACACTGCCCACCTGCAGTTCGGCGATAAAGCGCGTGATGTAATCGAGGCGATTCGTGCAGACGGAAGACGAGAGTCCGTAGTCGGTCGAATTGGAAATCCGGATCGCGTCGTCGATATCGCGAAAGCGGATCACCGGCGACACCGGCCCGAAGGTTTCGTATTTGACGAGCGGCATGTCCGGGGTGACGTGATCGACCACGGTTGGCGAATACAGCGCGCCGTCGCGACGATTGCCCACCAGAAGCTTCGCGCCGCGGCTGATCGCATCGTTCACCTGAGCTTCAAAGAATTTCGCTGCGGCTTCGTCGATGACGGTGCCCATGTCGGTCGCCGGATCGGCGGGATCGCCATAACGTATGGCGCGGGTTTTCTCCACGAGCAGTTCGACGAAACGGTCGGCCACCGCCTCGTGCACCAGAATGCGCTTGACCGCGGTACAACGCTGGCCGGAGTTCTTGTAGGAGCCGGAGACGGCGAGTGTGCTGGCTTCTTCCAGGTCGGCGTCTTCCATCACGATGATCGGATCGTTGCCGCCGAGTTCGAGCACCGCGCGTCGATAGCCCATCTTGCTGGCGATATATTTGCCGATCTGCACGCCACCCGTGAACGTGATCAGATCGACGTGCTCGTTCGTGATGAGTTCGTCGGCGATGTCTTTCGGGTCGCCGGTGATGACCTGCAGCATTTCCTGCGGCAGACCGGCCGCATAAAGGATGTCCGCGAGCAGGTACGTGGACAACGGCACTTTCTCGGAGGGCTTGACGACCATGCGGTTGTTGGTCGCGATGGAGGGCACGACTTTGTGCGCAACCTGATTCATCGGATGGTTGAACGGGGTGATCGCGGAAATGACGCCGAGCAGGGGATCTCGCTGGGTGTAGACGCGGCGCTTCTTGCCGTGCGGCGTGAGATCGCAGGAAAACACCTGGCCGTCGTCTTTGAGCGCCTCGTTGGCACCGAATGTCATCACGTCGGCGACGCGGCCTGCCTCGTACAGCGAGTCTTTCTTACACAGGCCGGACTCTGCGGTGATCAGATCGGCAATTTCTTCAGTACGCCGACGGACCATGTCTGCCGCAAGCAGCAGGATCTGCGAGCGCTCGTAGCGCGTCAGCCGCGCTCGATATTGGTGTGCCCAGGCAAAGGCGTGTCGCACGTCGGCAAGTGTCGCCTTGGGCACCGTGCCGACCAGTTCACCGTTATAGGGATTGAAGACTTCGATGATCTCTGCATGCCGGATTCTTTCTCCGCCGATGCGCAGCGCTTCATGACGAACCTGCGGCGACGGCCGGACTTTCTCGATCGAATTCATGCTGCGCTCCAGCGATAACAGACAGCTGAAGTATTGCGGCTGGCACCGCAAGCCGAGTAGTGCCAGCCGCCGCCAATCGCTGAGTCCACGCTGGCCTTCTACAATCACACCCGGCCTTTCCACGGCACCAGCACGCGCTCCATGTGGCGCATCAACAAGTCAAAGCACAAAGCAAAGAAGCCAATCACGACAATGCCCATGATCACCACGTCGCTGGCGAGGAACTCCGCAGCGTTGAGCACCATGAAGCCGAGGCCACTCGTCGACGCCACCATTTCCGCGGCAACCAGTGTCGTCCAACCGACGCCAATACCTATGCGCATACCCGTGAAAATCTCCGGCAGCGCGGATTTCAGGATCACATACAACACCACCTGCGTGCGCGAGGCGCCCATCGAATAGGCCGCATGAATCTGCTCGATCGACACGGAACGCACGCCGGATCGCGCCGCGATGGCGAGTGGCGCGAAGATGGCCAGGTAGATGAGAAAGACTTTGGAAAATTCACCAATGCCGAACCAGATGATGATGAGCGGCAAATAGGCGAGCGGCGGAAGCGGCCGATAGAACTCGATGGGTGGATCGAACATGCCCCGCGCAAAGCGCGAGACGCCCATCATCACGCCGATTGGAATCGCGGTCACGCAGGCGAGCGCGAAGGCGCCGAACACGCGCAGCAAGCTGATGCCGGTATGCTGCGCGAGCGTGGAACCGGCGAAACCCTCAGTGGCCACATACACGAACTTCGCGTATACCGCTTGCGGCGATGGCAGAAAGAGCGGTTTGATCCAGTGAAGGTTAGTCGCGACAAACCATAGTCCGACGAATAGGGCGACCGTCACGAGGCTCGTGACGATGCTGCTGCCCTGGCCGGGTACGCCGAATGTGTCGCCTGGCTTGGCGGGTTTCTTGGCAAGAAGTCGTGGACGTCGACCGGGTGTGCGTGGTGGCTCGACCGGCGTGTCGGATCCGAGCGGGGCCTGCTGGCCGTGCGCGAATGCATGAGCCCGTTTTGAACTAAACATGTGTCACCTCGGCTTCGGCGGCGTGCATTTTCTCGTCGCCGTAAATGATGCTGAGCACGCGTTCGCGCATCTCGATGAAATCGGGGCTCGACTTGATCGCGCGCGCGTCGCGTGTTTCGAGAAAACGTCGGTTGAAATCCAGCTCATAGGTGTGCGTGACGCGCCCCGGACGCGGCGACATCACGATCAGGTGGCTGGCCAGAAAGAGCGCTTCCTCGACGCTGTGCGTGATGAAGAAGAACATCTTGCTGGTCTTCGTCCAGACGTCGAGCAGCAGTTCCTGAATGGTTTCGCGGGTGAGCGCATCGAGCGCGGCCATCGGCTCGTCCATCAGCAGCATGGCGGGGTCGCAGGTCAGCGCGCGGGCGATGCCGACACGCTGCTGCATCCCGCCCGAGAGCTGATAGATCATGTGCTTGTGAAAGTCCTGCAAGCCGACCAGTGCCAGATTGCGCGTGGCGATCTCGCGCCGCTGCGTTTTCGGCACGCCCTGAAGCTTCAGGCCGAATTCGGCGTTGTCGATCACGTTGAGCCAGGGCAACAGGGCGTGCTTCTGGAACACCACACCACGGTCGGCGCCTGGACCTGCGATCGGCGAACCGCCGAGCAGCAGCTCGCCGCTGGTCGGCGCAATGAAGCCCGCCATAAGCGAGAGCAGGGTGGTCTTGCCACAACCCGATGCGCCGAGCGCGACGACGAAGTCGCCCGAGTTGATTGTCAGATTGATGTTGTCGAGCGCGTGTACCGTCTGGCCGGGCTTGCGGCCCGGAAAGACCACGCTCACATTTTTGACTCTCATGCTTTCCATGTTGCCTCCTGAATCGACAGAACCGGCTTACGTCATTTGAGTTTCATTGCCGCTTCGGCATACGCCGGGGTCACGAACTTCGAGTAATCGGGTAACACCGCGCTGATCTGTTTCTGATCCTTCAGGAAGTTGGCCGTGTCCTTCAGCGCGAAGGTTGCGCGGCCCGCGCTGCCACCGCCCAGCCATTGCGAGGAGGCCTGCTCCTGGAGCGTTGGGAAGGCATAGAGCGAGAGCGACGCCGGCACGTCGGCCGGCGAGCCGCCAATCATCTTCGCGATGGCTGCGGCCTGCGGCGAGGTAGCATTCCATTGCGCCGCATTCTTTCGATACTGATCGTCCGCGTCGGAAATGGCTTTCACGAGTTTTGCCATGAAGTCCTTATGCGCCTCGCCCCATTGGCGGTCGACGGCGATCCCGTCGAAGGTCGGTTTGCCGAGCTTCGACAGGTCGCCGGACGTAATCAGGACCTTGCCGCTCTTCTTCAATTGCGCGAGCGCCGGGTCCCACACGTAGGCGGCGTCGATATCGCCGCGCTCCCACGCCGCGACCAACTGGTTCGGCTGCATGTTGAGGATCTTCACCTCGGACGGATTGATGCCCCAATGCTGCAGCGCGAACATGGTGTGATAGTGCGTCGTCGAGACGAACGGCACGCCGATCGTCTTGCCCTTCAGATCGGCCGGTTTGGTGATGCCGGAGCCGTTGCGTACGACCATCGCTTCAGCCTGGTTGATGTTGTCCAGAATCCAGAAGAGCTGCAGGTCGAGGCCCTGGCTGACCGCCGCCGCGAGCGGGCTCGAGCCGATCACGCCGACCTTCACGTCGCCTGACGCCATGGCGGTCGCGACCTTCGCGCCGGATTCGAATTGCCGCCAGTTGATCTTGTAGCCCGTCTCTTTCTCGATCGAGCCGTTCGCGATCGCGACGACCCATGGGTCGACGATCTGTTGATAGGCTATTGTGACCTCTTTGTCCTGCGCGTGGCTGGCTGGCGCCACCGCGCAGGCGAGCGCGGCGAATGCCGCCACAGTCACGCGGCGCGTCAGATCGCCGAACCAGCGGGACAGCTTTTTGGGGTGATCGCTTTTCATCGTAGGTCTCCAGAATGGCCGTGTAGGTACGCGAATACACGTGAATCCAACGCCCGCCGACGGGGGCTTGTCCCAATCGCCGGCAATGGGATGATGCGAGTATCGTCAGTAATAAATGTTGCGGGTTAGGGCCAGACGTGGCTGATCGTTGAGTCCACACCGCTGCACCAGAATGGGCCGCCGCGCCGGTCCCGCCGGCAGCCGCCCGAGAGCGGCTGGCAGGCGTTTTTTTGCACGTCCACAATGCCGGTGTCCGCCTTCGTGCGGGCGGGCTCCGCCTATAAAAATCAGGAGAAAGCATGGCAAGTCGCACCTCGGTGGCCCTATGGACCCAGCGGTTCCAGCGTTCAGCCGAGTCGAACATGAGCCTCCAGGGCCAGATTCGCCAGATGCTGGTGGCCGCGATTCTGGACGGCCAACTGCTGCCGGATCACGCGTTGCCGTCCAGCCGGGAGCTGGCCGACCAGTTGAGTGTTGCCCGCAATACGGTCGTGTTGGCTTACCAGCAGTTGGTTGAGGAGGGCTATCTGATTTCGCGTGAGCGCAGCGGGCATTTCGTCAACCCGGCGATCCTCGAGGGGCGGCACGAATTTGCGCCGCTGCAGACGGTCCCCGGACAGGCGGCCAATGAGGCGCTTGCAAGGCCGGATTGGGACCAGCGCGTCAGAAGGCGGCCGTCCTTGCAGCGCAATATCGTCAAGCCCGGAAATTGGCTGAGCTACGAATACCCCTTTATCTACGGACAGTTCGACCAGTCGCTGTTTCCGACTAACGACTGGCGCGAATGCTGCATGAAAGCGCTGTCGGTGATGGAGATTCGCAACTGGGCGCCGGACCTGATCGAGCGCGACGACGATACGTTGATCCAGCAGATCCGCACTCGGGTGCTGCCGCGGCGCGGCGTGTTTGCAATGCCCGACGAAATCGTCGTGACGATCGGCTGCCAGCAGGCGCTCTATCTGATCGCGGATCTGCTCGCGAGCGAGCGGACCACGATCGGCTTCGAAAACCCCGGCTATCCGGATGCCCGCAATATCTTCGAGAACCGCAATGCGCGGCTGCAGCCGCTGCCTGTAGATAGCGGCGGCGTGCGCCCGGTCGAGGATGCCGAACTGCTCGCGCAGTGCGATTACGTCTATGTGACGCCAAGTCATCAGTGCCCGACCACGGCCACCATGCCCATCGAGCGCCGCCACGCGCTGCTGGAACAGGCGCAGGCCCATGACTTCGTATTGATCGAGGACGACTACGAGAGCGAAAACAACTTCTCAGGCACGCCGCATCCGGCATTGAAGAGCCTGGATACCGCAGACCGGGTGATCTATATCGGCAGTCTGTCGAAGACTTTTGCGCCCGGGCTGCGGCTGGGTTATATCGTCGGGCCGCGTGAACTGGTCCGTGAACTCCGTGCGCTGCGGCGCCTGATGGTGCGGCACCCGGCCGCCTATATTCAACGTGCATTTGCCACCTTTCTGGCGCTCGGACACCACGATGCGCTACTGCGGCGGCTCGCTCACGCCTATCGGGAACGCGCGCAGGCGTTGATGACGGCGCTCGACACCCACCTTCCGGAAGCGCGCTACCTGCCGGTCGGCGGCGGCGCGTCGTGCTGGGTCGAAGGGCCGCCGTGGCTCGATGCGACACAGCTTGCCGCGGACGCGCAGGCACATGGCATCCTGATCGAGCTGGGCCGGGTTTTCTTCATGACGGGACTGGAGCAGAACCACTGCTTCCGGATGGGCTTTTCGGCCATCAAGCTCGAAAAGATCGATGAGGGCGTGCGCCTGCTCGCGGAGCTCGTGCGCGCGCAGCAGCCCGAGGAATAGGCGGGCGGCGCGCTAGAACGTTTTAGCGAGCTGCTGAGCGGCTTCCTGCAGGCGCGGCACGAACTCGAGAGCGCGCGACAGCGGCGCCCGCGAGACCGGCGCATGAACGGCGATCGCCGCGATGCAGGTGTTGTTCTCATCCATCACCGGCGCGGCTACACACGCGATGCCGGCGACAAATTCCTCATTGTCGATGGCGATGCGCTTGTGCGCGGTGCGGTCGAGTTCCGCTTCGAGCAGTTCGGGGTCGGTGATCGTATTCGGCGTGAAGCGTTCGAGCTTCAGCGTGCGGACGAGGGCGCTGCGTTGTTCGCGCGGCAGCATGGCCAGCAGCAGCTTGCCGCTCGCGCTGCAATGTGCCGGTACGTGCGAGCCGGGCTTGAGATCGAGCCGCAACGGCCAGGGCGCCTCGAGCCGGTCGAGATACAGCACTTCGGTTTCGTGCAGCATCGTGAGGTTGCAGGTCTCGCCGAGATCGGCAACCAGATTCGACAGGATCGCATGCCGCAATCGGCGGGCACCCGAGTGCATCATGACGCCAAGACCGAGTTGCGCGAGACGCGGCCCGATCACGTAGGCATTCTTCTGACCGGGTTCGCGGATCACGAGACCACCGGCTTCGAGCGAAGCCAGCATGCGATGCAGCGAAGCCTTCGGCAAGTCGACGTCCTGGGCAATGTCGGCTAGCGACACCGGACCTTCGGCGCGGACGAGATGTTCCAGCAGGGCGAACGCGCGCAGGGTAGGAGTATCCGCTTTAGTCATGGTGCCGTTCCGGAAAATGGATCGGCGTCATTGTACCGCGCGCCTTTGTCGGCCATGGTTTTCGCCGGATTGGCGAGGATTCGGCGCGCAATTTCAGCGCAGATCATCCCGATTTTCGGAATGCGCTGCGGCGCGATATTCCAGCGCTACTGCCGGAAAGTCTTGGCGGTTTCCTCCGCGGCCAACCGCAGATCGGGCAGGAAGGCCAAAAGATCATCGAGCACGACCCTCCCGACGGGCGCCTGGACGGCGATGGCCGCGCAGGCTCGATTGCGATCCAGCATGACCGGCACCGCGATCGCGATGAGTCCCTGCAAATGTTCCTGATTGTTGATCGCGAGCTGGCGCCGCCGCGTGATGGTCAACTCCTTGCGCAACTCGCCGCGATCCGTAATCGTCCGCTCGGAATAAGCGCGCAGTGGCAAGGTTTCGATAACCCGTTCGCGCCGGTCTTTGGGAAGAAAGCTGAGCAACAGCTTGCCGCTTGCCGAACAGTGCAGGGGCACGTGCGAGCCCGGTTGAAGGTGCATGCGCAGCGGCCACTCCGTTTCCACCCGGTCCACATAGACCACGTCGTTGCCGGCCAGCATCGTCAGATTGCAGGTCTCGCCAATTTTTGCCACCAGTTGTTCAAGCAGGACATGGCGGGCAGCGGCTGGGCCCGCATGCATCAGCACATTAACCGCCAGCATGCGCACGCGCGGCGAGCACTCATACAGCCTGTCGCCGGCGCTGCGCGTGACCAGCCACGCATCCATCAACTGCACCAGAATGCGATGTACGGTCTGCTTGGGCAGTTCGAGGGCATGGACGAGATCCGTCATGGAAAGCGGGCCGCTTGCCTCAGCCAACGTTTCGAGTACGCGAAATGCACGTACGGCCGCCGCATTCGATTGATTCGAAGTCGCCACGCTGTCTCCGCGATGTCGTAGTTATAGGTTGGATTGTGCATCGGTCTGTTTAGTTTTCGGGACTATGGAAAGTCCCGAATTTCGCACTTTTCGATTCTGGCCCGCTCAGCGCAAGGGATAGTTCAAAAAACGGGACTCCGAAGCAGGTACGGCTCACTAGATTGGTACCAACGCCAATTTTTTCAGTCCGGAGTGAACCGTATGAACGTTAGGGCCACAGAAGCGGAAGCTACGCACGCTGGTACACATAGCGAAGTCGAACGTGTCGTCTCGTTACTGGTTGCACGTGCGCGCGCCGCACAGCGCGGATTCGAGGTCGCGGGGCAGGACGTGCTCGATGCCGCCACCGACGCCGCCGCGTGGGCGATCATGGAGCCCGCCCGCAACCGCCAACTCGCCGAGCTGGCGGTGCGCGACACCGGTCTCGGCAACGCGGACGACAAGTTCCGCAAGAACTATCGCAAGACGCTCGGTCTGTTGCGCGATCTGCGCGGGCAGAAGACTACGGGGGTGATCGCGCGTCATGACGCCACCGGCATCGTCGAGATCGCGCGGGCGGTCGGCGTGGTGGCGGCGATCACGCCGTCCACCAATCCGGCGGCCACGCCGATCAACAAGATCGTCAACGCGCTCAAATGCGGCAATGCCGTCATCGTGGCGCCTTCTCCGAAGGGCTATTCGTCGTGCGCGCTGCTGATCGAATTCATTCACGCGCAATTCGCCAAAGTCGGGCTCGCGGCCGACCTCGTCCAGATGTTGCCCGCGCCGATCAGCAAGGCGGCCACCGCTGAACTGATGCGGCAGTGCGATCTGGTCGTGGCGACCGGCTCGCAGGCGAACGTGCGGATGGCCTACGCCAGCGGGACGCCCGCGTTCGGCGTGGGCGCGGGGAACGTTGCGTCGATCGTCACCGCGTCTGCCGATTTGCACGATGCAGCGCACAAGATCGCGCGCTCGAAAACGTTCGACAACGCCACGAGCTGTTCATCGGAAAACAGCGTTGTGATCGAAGACGCGGTGTACGCGGACATGATGGCCGAACTGACCGCCTGCGGTGGCGTGATGTTCGACGCCGCGCAAAAGGCGCAATTGCAGGCCGCCCTGTGGTCGAACGGCAAGCTGGCGGCACGCTGCACCGCGCGCTCGGCCACGGCGATTGCACGCGCGGCGGGCCTCGACGACATCGCCGCACATGAGCCCGCTTTCCTGATGGTGGAGGAAACCGGTTTCGGCGCCGATTACCCGTTCTCGGGCGAGAAGCTCGCGCCGGTGCTGACCGTTTATCGCGCGCAAACCTTCGACGCCGCTGCCTACATCGTGCGCGGCATATACGGCTACATGGGCGCAGGACACTCGGTCGGCCTGCATTCCAGCGACTCGGGCCAGGCGGAGCAGCTCGGTTCAACGTTGCCGGTTGCGCGCGTGATCGTGAATCAGGCGCATTGCCTTGCGACCGGCGGCAACTTCGATAACGGCTTGCCATTCTCGCTGTCGATGGGATGCGGAACGTGGGGCCGCAACAATTTCTCGAGCAACCTCAACTTTCACCATTACCTGAACATCACGCGCGTGGCCTACCCGATCGAAGAGCGCGTTCCCGAACTGGATGACGTGCTCGGGGATTTTTTCGTGAGGTATGGCAAATGACGACGCCTCACACAATCCGTGCGTTGATCGACGCGCGTGCCGCGCAGTATCCCGACAAGCCGTTCCTGCTGGCGGCGCCTGAATGTGCTGAAGACGGCGGCGCCGCTACGCAGCGTCCCGACGTGCTGACCTTCGCGGAACTGCGCGACGACTGCCGGGCGCTCGAGACGGTTTTTCATGAAGCAGGCTTGCAGGCCGGCGATGTCGTGTCGGTCTTCATGGGCAACGGCATCCATACGGCAAGGCTGCTGCTTGCGGCGATGTACAGCGGGCTCGTCGCCAACCCGCTCAATCTGTTGTGCCAGCCGACCCAGTTGCGCTACATCGTGGAGCATTCGGACACGCGCATGGTCTTCGTTTCCGGCGAGACGCATGCGGCGATGTCGAGCGCGATTGCGGAGTTGCGCGAGCAGGGATTGACCCGCGACATCGCGTTGTTGCAGACGGCGCCCGATGCCGCTATTGCACCGATGCAGACCGCCGTCGAACCCGTGCTGGCGGAAACGGCGGTATCTATGGATGTGCACGCCAAACCGGCACAGCGCGTGTCACGTATGACATACGAGGCGCACGCGAAAAATGCAGACACCTGGGATACCGAAACGCCGTCAAGCAGTGGCCCGGCTGCAAGCGACGTAGCGCTGCTGATGTACACGTCCGGCACCACGGGCGCGCCGAAGGGCGTCCTGCTGGACCAGCGAAACCTGCTGGCCAATGCGCGCAACATCTCGCACGAACATCGGCTTGGGACTGGCGATCGCGTTTTCGCCGCATTGCCGCTTTATCACATCAATGGTCTCGTCGTGACGCTGCTTGCGCCGCTCTTTCATGGCGGCTCGGTGGTCATGGCGCCGCGTTTTTCCGCGCGCACCTACTGGCGCGATGTAGCGCGCCACGGTTGCACATGGATCAACGTGGTGCCGACGATCGTCGCGTATCTGCTCAATAACGACGAACCGTGCACGGTCGACCTGTCCGCGCTGAGATTCTGCCGCAGTGCGTCGGCGGCGCTGCCCGTCGATCATCACCGTGCGTTCGAGGCGCGCTTCGGGGTCGGCATCATCGAGACGATGGGCATGACAGAAACCGCCGCCCCCATGTTCAGCAATCCCTATGACCCGGCAAGCCGAAGAATCGGCAGTATCGGCCTGCCGTCAGGCGGCGAAGCGAAGGTGATCGACCGTGACGGCCGCGAATGCGCGCCCGACGAGTGCGGCGAACTGGTGTTGCGTGGCGAACAGGTCATGCGCGGCTATTACAAACGCCCGGGAGAAACGCGTGCGGCCTTCACCGCCGACGGCTGGCTGCGCACCGGCGACCTCGGCTATCGCGACAGCGACGGTTACTTCTACATCAACGGCCGTGCAAAGGAATTGATCATCAAGGGCGGTGAAAACATCGCCCCGCGCGAGATCGATGAGGCGTTGCTCAAACACCCCGGCGTGCTGGATGCGGCGGTGGTGGGCGTACCGGATACCGCTTACGGCCAGGAGATCGTCGCCTTCATCGTGCCTCGCATTTCAGAGGGGCCGGGCGCGCTCGACATCGCAGACCTGCGTGCGCATTGTCTGCGCGAACTGGGCCGCTACAAGACACCGAAGGAGTTTCGCTTCATCGCGGAACTGCCCCGTGGACCGTCGGGCAAGGTGCAGCGCCTGAAGCTCGTGCCTACCTGACGGCGCGTGTATCGGCATGCGTAGCAGCATGCCCGGATCGCGCTGGAAAGCAGAGGAGGGCGCGAGTCGAGGCGCACGCGGCGCGACGCGGTACGACGTACGGATCGAACGATCACAGACGCCCCCGGCGTCACATAAGAGACACAGGAGACAGCATGCAAACGCACAAGCGGCGTGTGAAGACGCGCCACATCATCCTGGCCGTCATGTGCCTGATGTATTTCATCTCGTACATCGACCGTGTGAATATTGCCGTGGCCGGCCCTATCATCCGGCACGAAATGGGTCTCACGACGGTTCAGCTCGGCCTCGTGTTCTCGGCTTTCGCTTATCCGTACGCGTTCATGCAAGTCATCGGCGGCTGGCTGTCGGACAAGTATGGGCCGAAGCTGGTGTTGACGGTGCTGTCGCTGATCTGGGGGGCGGCGACGCTCGCGACCGGCTTCGCCGGCAGTGTGGCAATGCTCGTCGCGCTGCGCTTCGCGCTGGGCATCGGCGAGGGCGGTGCGTTTCCGACGGCGACGCGCGCCTTTACCTACTGGATGCCGGTGGCGGAGCGGGGTTTCGCTCAAGGCATTACCCATAGCTTCGCCCGCCTCGGCGGCGCGGTCACGCCGCCGCTGGTGCTCGCGGTGGTGGTGGCGGGTGGCTGGCGCGACGCGTTCATTCTGCTCGGCGTGGCGAGTCTCGCGTGGACGGTGCTGTACCTCTGCGTCTTTACGAACTCGCCGGAGCAGAACCGTCGCGTGACGCCAGAGGAAACGGCCGAGATCGGCTATCGCGCCGGTGACTGCGAACGTGCCAAACGTGCGGCCACGCCGTGGCGCAAGCTGGTCCGTCGTATGTGGCTCGTCACGTTCGTCGACTTCTGTTACGGCTGGCTGCTGTGGGTCTATCTGACCTGGTTGCCTTCGTACCTGAAGGAAGCCCGCGGCTTCGATCTCAAACAACTGGCGCTGTTCACGGCGCTGCCGCTGCTCGCGGGCGTGATCGGCGATACCCTGGGCGGCGTCGTTTCGGACCGGCTCTACAAGCGCACTGGCCGGCTGCGCTTTGCGCGCTGCGCCGTGCTGGTGGTAGGTATGGGCGGCTCGCTCGTGTTTCTGCTGCCGATGGTGTCCGCGACTAATCCACTGATGGCGGTGCTGTACCTGTCGGCGTCATTCTTCTTTCTCGAGATCACGAATCCTGTGTTGTGGACCTTGCCGCTCGACATCGGCGGTCGCTACGCGGGCACGGCGGGTGGCATGATGAACACGGGCTTCGGCGTCGCCGGCATGATCTCGCCCGTCGTGTTCGGCTATCTGATCGAGACGACGGGCAGTTATAACGTGCCGTTCACGATTTCCGCGTGCTTGCTCGGGGTGGGGATCGTGGCCGCGTTTTTCATCGATCCGGCGAGAACCGTCGAGGCCGACGAGGAGCGCGAACGGCTCGAAGGCAGGCCGCTGGACAGCATGCCGGCGTTTCTCCAGGCGAGCGCCGCGGTGCGGCTGGAGCGGCATCATCTGCGCCGTCCGCTGCGCTGGTGGAGATAAGGTGTGCGGGCGTGATTGCGGCAATTTAGATAGACTGGGCGGCGTCGCCCGGCTCGATCGATTCTGTTTCGGGAGAGCGTCGCGGAGGCAAAGCGGCCGCCTCGTTGTCGTGCGTGCATACCTGCACCCGATCCACCGAACCGTGGCCACAAGCAACGGATAAAGAATGGAGACACCCATGAAAGTAGGATTCATCGGCCTTGGCGTGATGGGGCAGCCGATGGCGCTCAACCTCGCACGTGCCGGCACCGCACTGATCGTGTGGAACCGCACGCCGGACCGTTGCGCTGCATTGCGCGACGCAGGCGCGCAGATTGCGGACAGCGCCGCCGACGTCTTCCGGCAGGCCAGCATCGTGATCCTGATGATGGCGACCGATACGGCGCTCGACGCGGTGCTCGGCCGCCACACCGCGGATTTCGCAACGAACGTCGCACAGCACACGATCATGCACATGGGCACGACATCGGCCGACTATTCGCGCGACCTCGAAGCCGACATCCGCGCGGCAGGAGGGCAGTACGTCGAGGCGCCCGTCTCGGGTTCACGCAAGCCGGCCGAAGCGGGTCAACTGGTGGCGATGCTGGCTGGCGAGCCGGCAGCCGTCGAAGAAGTTCGTCCACTCCTCAAGCCGATGTGCCACGAAACGGTGATCTGCGGGGCGGTACCCGCGGGGCTTCTGATGAAACTGTCGATCAACACGTTCCTGATTCCGATGGTGACCGCGCTTGCCGAGGCGTCGCATCTTGCGCGACGCTACGGGCTCGACATGAAGCAATTCCAGGCCGTGCTCGACGCGGGCCCGATGGCAAGCAACGTTTCACGCGTGAAGGTCGACAAGCTCGTGAACGAGGATTTCACGGTGCAGGCCTCGATTGTCGACGTGCTGAAGAACAACCGGCTCGCGGCCGAAGCGGCGCGCCATGCGAATCTTGCGTCGCCGCTGCTGGATGTCTGCTTTGATCTGTACACCGAGACCGTTGAGTTGGGTCACGGTCAAGCCGATATGGCGGCCGTCGTGCACGCGATCGAAGCGCGCACCGAGGCGAAGGAAAGCGCAAAGGGCGCGCCCCAATAGGACCCGACCGGAGCTTGCCACGGGCATCGAAGCCGTCGAGCGACGTGGCGCTTCGCGATGCCGTTCGTCGCCTTCATATGATTCGATCACGTTCCTAAGTCCAAGTGGACCGGCAAATGCTTGCCATTCCACCCGGACGGATCGATACACGAAGAGCGAATCAGCTTTTGAACTTGTCGTTGAACTGCGTTACGAACGCCGATTCATTCGGACCGACGTTGTTGCGCATCGGTCGTGCAATCTCGACCAGTGCCTCGATTGAATCGGTGCTGAGTTCGCGCATGGTTTGCTCGATATACGGGGCAAGCGGCATGGCTCGTGGTTCGTTCCTGCTGTTCAGCAAGTCGGTCTGAACCCAGGGTGGCGCGATCTCAACCACGCGTACGGACGTATCTTTGAGCACATAACGTAGCGATTGCGTGTAGGAATGAATGGCCGCCTTGGTCGACGAATAGACACCGGCCATTGCCATCGGCACGAAAGCCAGAACCGACGAGACATTGATGATCGTCGCCTTGTCCTGCTGTTTCAGGTGTTCGACAAGCGCGCCCGTCATCCGTATTGGACCCATCAGATTGGTGCTCAGCGTCGACGTCAGCAGTGTTTCGTCAACCGGTGCGCCAAGATCGTCGATATGCATCACACCTGCATTGTTGATCAGCACGTTCAGCGATGGCCATCCGGCGACGAGTTCCTCGGCAACCGAAATGATGTTCTCCGGGTCGGTGATGTCGAGCTCGATCGCCTGCATGCCGGGGTTGGCCGCGATCGTCTCGTCGAGATTCGCGCGGCGGCGTCCGGAAATGATGACCTGATTGCCGAGTCGATGGAATGCTTCGGCGAGACCGCGGCCAATGCCGGAGCCGCCGCCGGTAATGAAAATGGTGTTGCCAGTCGTCTTCATCGATTGCTCTTGAGATAAATGGTTTTCATGCATGACTTGATTCGCGTCATTCAACGCAAGGACTTGAATGAAGCCCTGAGTTCTTCCGAGAAAAGCTGAGGCTGTTCCCAGGCCGCGAAGTGGCCACCCTTGTTCACTTCATTGAAGTAGATGAGCTTGTGGTAGCTGCGTTCAGTCCAGCTACGAGGCGCCTGATAGATCTCGCCGGGGAAGACCGTCACTGCCGCAGGGATCGAAATGTCGACCGCGTTGAAGTTGTTCGCATTGTTTTCCCAGTAGAGCTGCGCCGCGGACGTCGACGTGTTGGTCAGCCAATACAGCGTGATGTCGTCGAGCATCTCGTCCTTGGTCAGCGAGCGTTCGGGATTGCCGCCGCTGTAGGTCCAGTCCGCAAATTTGTCGTACATCCATGCTGCCTGGCCAACCGGAGAATCCGCAAGCGCGTAACCCACCGTCTGTGGACGCGTGACCATCATCGCTGCGTAACCGCCGCCGCGTGTATAGAGGCTGTCAAGTGACTTGTACGCGGCTTTCTCCTTGTCGGAAAGGCCGGCCGGCGGTGAGTCGCCCGCCTTCAGCGATTTCGCAACGTCCGGCGGTACCGTCGCCGGCATGTTGACGTGAATGCCGAGCAGTCCGGGTGCTTTCTGGGCGGCCATTTTGTCGGCGATCACGGAACCCCAGTCGCCGCCCTGAGCGACGTAGTGCTGGTACCCGAGGCGGCGCATCAGTTCCTCCCAGGCGCGGGCGATATGGTCAGGCGTCCACCCAGTGCCCTTGGGCTTGCCTGAGAACCCGTATCCGGGCATCGAGGGCAGGACCACGTCGAAGGAATCTTCCGCGCGCCCGCCATAGGCGACTGGATCGGTGAGAGGCCCGATGACTTTCAGTTCCTCGAATACCGAGCCGGGCCAGCCATGGGTCATGATCATCGGCAGCGCGTTTGGATTGCGTGAGCGTACCCAGATGAAGTGAATATCGACTCCATCGATTGTGGTGACATATTGCGGCAGTGCATTGAGCCTCGCCTCGGCCTTGCGCCAGTCGTAGCCCGTGCCCCAGTAGTTCACGAGGTCCTTCAGTCTGGCGAGTTGCGCGCCTTGAGATCGGTCGTCGACCGTCTCCTTGTCCGGCCAGCGGGTCGCCGCGATGCGTTTGCGCAGATCGGCGAGTTGGGCGTTGGAAAAATGGGCGTGGAACGGGCGGATCGCCGTATCGCCGGTCGATGCGGGTGCGGGCAATTCGTCAGCAGCAAGGACGGGTGGCGCAAAAGCGGCCGCAGTGAGAAAGCTCAGGCTAAACACGCGCGCCGTCAACGAGCCGAACGCGAGTTGACGCATGGATGAAATCGAGAACATATATACGTATGCCTAATTAAATGGGAGGTATAAGTCTGATCAAATGGAAGATCAACGAGATCGTGTCGCTACGGACGCGGTGTGCGCACAGCGCGTCCGCGTAACGCAACCCGTGCTCCCTACCGATATTTATACGGTCAATCGTTGATGGCTCAAAGGACGTATAAACTACGTTTTCAGGACGTGCTCGTTCGGGAGGCAGCCGTGCCGACTGTTGCGTTTGTGGTGTTCGACGGCTTCTATTCGATGGCACTCGTTGCGCAATCCGTGTTCGAGTTCGCAAACGTGGCGATCGGTGAACCGTTCTATCAGACGCTCAACGTTTCCGAAGCAGGCGGCCTGGTGCGCGCTTCGAGCGGTTTGACGGTCTTGACCGAGGCGATCGACGATCGCGTATTCGACACAGTCATCTTCGCCGGAAGCAACCCTGTCACCGTCGTACCGCCGCCAGGTGTGCTCGCGTACGTGCGTCGCAGCGCTGAGACCGCGCGGCGCACCGCTTCGATGTGCACGGGCGCGTTCGTGCTCGCGGAGGCTGGCTTGCTCGATGGCCGCCGCGCAACCACGCACTGGCACTATGCGCACGATCTACGCACCCGCTTTCCATCAATTACGGTGGACGAGGATCGGATCTTCATTGCGGACGGGCCGATCTGGACCTCGGCTGGCATGACGGCGGGTATCGATCTCGCACTCGCGTTGGTGGAGAAAGATCTTGGCGCCAAGGTCGCACGGTCGGTCGCGCGAAACCTTGTTGTCTATCATTGGCGTACAGGCGGACAGTCGCAGCACTCAGCGCTGCTCGAACTCGAGCCAAAGTCCGATCGCATTCAATCCGCGCTGACGTATGCGAAAAAGAACCTCAACGAACCACTTTCGGTCGAGCAATTGGCGGAGGTTGCGCGTTTGAGTCCGCGTCAATTTAGCCGCGCGTTTCGTGCGGAGACGGGACAGACTCCTGCAAAGGCCGTCGAGCGACTGCGCATTGAAACTGCGCGCTTGATGCTCGAGGAAAGCCGACACACGATCGATCAGGTCGCCAGCGCGACCGGGTTCTCCGATCCAAGGAGAATGCGGGAAGCATTCCTGCGTGTATTCGGGCAACCGCCGCAAGCATTTCGTCGCAGCGCACGCACGGTGACGGGCGCGCCGTGAGACCGTCCCCTCCCTACGTTTACATGCATCTCATGCCGGGTTTCTCCATGCCCAGGACCAAACCAGGCGATTCGCTCGCCGCACCGGCCACCTTGGCACCGCTTTCGGCACCATCGTGTTGCACGTGACGCCTGAGGCGGCCGTCGGTGGCCCGCTAGCCTATGTTCAAAACGGCGATCGTATCCGGCTCAGCGTCGCAACGCGAAATCACGCTGCTCGTGTCGGACTCCGAACTGGCACGCCGCGCGGCCGCCGCGCCCGCAGACGTACCGACGGCCGAACGCGGGTATCGGAAACTGTTAAAAGGTTTATAAAAGGAGGCAATCATGAACGAACCGTTTCATCGTCCTTCGCTGGGTGCTGCGGTGTACTACAAGGACCCGTTTGCCGCGCTCGACTGGCTCGAGAAAGCGTTCGGCTTCGAGCGTCAAATGGTGATCACGGAAAGCGACGGCCAGTTGGGCCACTCGGAAATGCGTTTCGGCGACAGCTACGTGATGATCTGCCGAGAATGGTCCGAAGACTCGGCGAGCCCGGCATCGATCGGCGGCAAGAATACGCAATCAGTGCACGTGCAATTGCGCGAGGGGATCGACGAACATTGCGCTCGTGCGCGTGCTGCGGGCGCTGTGATCACGCGCGAGCCGGCGGATCAGTTCTATGGCGACCGTGTCTACGCGGCGCGCGATCCGGAAGGGCACGTCTGGAGCTTCGGCCAGACGGTTCGCGAGGTGTCCCGCGAGGAAGCGGAGCGTGTGAGCGGCCTGAAAATCGAAGGGTGGGTATAAGCGATGGGACTGCCTGCCAGCGTCTCGCTCGACCGAACTCTGGCGGCACTTGCCGATCCAAACCGGCGTCAGGTGGTCGATCTGCTCAGCCCGCACGTGTGGCGAGCAGCGCCCAACCGAAGTCGACGGCCATCAATACGATCAGCATGGTGAGCGTGAGTTCGAACCACGCGACGGTGCCGATGCGCGACAGATCGATGATGGTCGGCAGCAACGCGAGGTAGAACATCATGATCTTCGGATTGCCGAGCGTCACCAGCAGGCCGGCGATGAACATGCGCCACGGCGAAGACGAGCAAAGCAGACAGCGACATAACGTTCCTCCACGAAATTCAGTGAGCACGCAACCATCGGCTTAGTGAGCGCGCAACCTCCGGTTGACAAAACGCCACACGGCGCTCACCAGCAGCGATCCGACACCGAGCGAGACGCCCAGCAGCACGATCGAACTCATATGATCGCGCACCAGCGGCACGTTGCCGAACAGATAACCGGCCGCCACCAGCGACACGATCCACAGCGCCGCGCCGGCGGTGACGAACGACACGAAACGCGCAAACGTCATGCGCGAAACACCGGCGACAAACGGCGCGAACGTGCGCACGACTGCAATGAACGGCGACAGTAAAAAGGTCAGGCCGCCGCGTGCTTCGTAAAACGCGTGCGCTTTGCGCAGTGCGTTCTTGTCGAGCCAGCGGTAATCGGCGGTATAGACTTTTTCGCCGATGGCACGGCCGATCGCATAGTCGACAATACTGCCGGCCACGGTGGCGGCGAACAGCACGGGGATCACGAGCCAGACGTTCAGCGCGCCGGTGGCGGCGAGACCGCCACAGATGAAAATCAGCGGATCGCCAGGCAAAAAGAACAGCGGCAGGAAACCGATCTCGACGAACACGACGAGAAACAGCATCGCGTAGACGGCCGTGCCGTATTGCACGATCAAACCGCTCAGGTGCTGGTCGAAGTGCAGGGCGACCTGCAGCACATGCATGAGATCCATCTTGGGTCGGAAGGGATTTGGATGTTCGGGATTTTAGTCCCGTCGTGACATGGGCACTTGTTTATTTCTCGGTGCTGATGTCAATATCGGGGCGTGTCTTCCTGAATCGCGCCCGAAAAAAATTTAAGAAACCCCTATGCAATACGCTTCCAACCTCACGTTCCGCCTTGCCGCGCCGCACGATGCGCACGCTATCCGTACGATCGAATTCGAGGCCGGCCAGCGCTTTGTCAGCGTCGGCATGACCGGCATCGCCGATGCACCGCCGATGGAGCTGGAACTCGTCCACCGCAAGATCGACGCGCAGCAAATCGTCGTTGCAGTGGATACTGATGAGACGTGTGTGGGGTTTGTGATGTTCGAGCCGCAGCCTGCGCGCTTCTATGTTCAGGAGCTCGACGTGCTGAGTTCCCATGCCGGGCAACGTATCGGCGCGGCGCTGATCGAGCAGGTCGCGCAACTCGCGCGTGCGCAACAGATAGCGCAACTCATATTGTCGACGTTTCGCGAGGTGCCGTGGAACGCACCGTACTATCGCCGGCTCGGCTTTCGCGATATCGAGGAGGCCGATCTCGATGCGGCACTCATCGCGCGGCGCGACGCGCATATCGCGCGCGGACTCGACGAATCGAAACGGGTGTTCATGCGGCGTGATCTTGCGTGACGCCGCATGAACCGAACGGCTTATTCCACTGCTTCCAGCGTCGGATAATCCACGTAGCCGGTTTCGCCGCGTGCATAGAACGTTGCCGGATTCGGCTTGTTCAACGGTGCATTCGTCTCGAAGCGGCGCACCAGATCCGGATTCGCGATGAACAGTTGACCCCATGCCACCGCGTCCGCTTCACCCGCGTCGAGCACGTGCTGCGCGGTTTCCTTGGTGAACTTTTCGTTCGCGATGTACGGGCCGCCGAATGCCTTCTTCAGTTGCGGGCCGAGGCGGTCGTCGCCGAGCGCTTCGCGGGCGGCGATGAACGCAATCTTGCGCTTGCCGAGTTCGCGTGCCACGTAACCGAAGGTCGCTGCCGGATCTGAATCGCCCATGGCGTGCGCGTCGCGGCGGGGTGCGAGGTGCACGCCGACACGGTTCGCGCCCCAGACGTCGATACAGGCGTCAGTGATTTCGAGCAGCAGGCGGGCGCGGTTTTCGATCGGGCCGCCGTAAGCGTCGGTACGCTTGTTGGTGCTGTCCTGCAGGAACTGGTCGAGCAGATAGCCGTTTGCGCCGTGCACTTCCACACCGTCGAAACCTGCTGCCTTCGCGTTTGCGGCGCCCTTGCGGAACACGTCGACCACACCGGCGATTTCATCGAGTTCCAATGCGCGCGGCGTCACGTACGGCCGCTCCGGACGCACCAGGCTCACGTGACCCTGGGCTGCGATGGCGCTCGGCGCGACCGGCAGTTCGCCATTGAGGAACAGCGGGTCCGAAATACGGCCGACGTGCCACAGTTGCAGGAAAATCTTGCCGCCGGCTGCGTGCACGGCGTTCGTGACGATCTTCCAGCCTTCCACCTGCTCCTGCGACCAGATGCCCGGGGTCTCGGCGTAACCGACACCTTGCGGCGTGACGGACGTGGCTTCGCTGATGATCAGGCCTGCCGTGGCGCGTTCTGCGTAGTACTTCGCCATCAGCGCGTTCGGCACGCGGACTTCTTCGGCGCGTTGGCGCGTGAGGGGCGCCATGATGATGCGGTTCGACAACGTGATGTCGCCAATCTGGAGCGGGTCAAAAAGAGTCGGCATATGAGTTCACCTTGGGTGGCGGGCGCGTGGCCCGGGCCTTAAAAAAACTGCACGATGAAATAAGCGAAAAACGCGGCGATGCGGATGAAGCGCTCAGAGCTCGGTGTTCATGTGCTCGAGAAAGGCTTGAATGACGGCCTCGTTGCGTTTGAAAAACACCCATTGCCCAACCCGCTTCGACGTAACGAGACCGGCGCGCTGCAACGCGGCGAGGTGCGCCGACACGGTGGACTGCGACAGGCCGCAGTGCGCGTCGATCTTGCCCGCGCACACGCCGTGATCGAGCGGGAGCTCCTGGTCGGAGAAATGCGCATACGGCTCGCGCAGCCAGCCGAGAATCTCCCGCCGTACGGGGTTGGCAAGCGCTTTGTGAATCGCGTCGATATCGAGCGTCATGTGGATCGGTTTTCAGGGCATCAACTTCAGGGCACCACCAACAGGCAGGCATGGCGCACGTTAGCGGCCATGCATCTGCATCGCTACAACACGAATCATATATCGGAATTTGACGATATGCTTGAAGCCATTACGGACTGTGGGGTCGATAGTTATGGACATACAAAAAGGTCCGCACTTTCCACGGCGCGGCAAGGAGCACGTCACTGTAAATATGAAAGGCATCTGTCACGTTATAGTTATGTTCTATCAATAGCATTGCAAAAATCGCATTCTGTTAATGGCCTCCCTCACATATATTTTTATGTGCAGTAGGCCTGCCGACGCGGGCCATCCCGGTCCAATACACGCAACGACGTCCTCATCGGACGAAGGCTATGCGTGCCGGGTGAAAGTGCCAATACATCAAAAAGAGCCCATCATGTGATTTCCCGACCGCCCGCCGGCGCTGGTTCGGCGATGCACCGTAGAAGCCAGGCGCCGTGGAAGAACTGGTAGTGGGTACATTCCCCAAGGAGATAGTGCATGTCAAACGATGCAAAGTGCCCGTTCAATCATGCCGCCGGAGGTGGCACGACCAACCGTGACTGGTGGCCAAAGCAGCTACGGCTGGATCTGCTTAGCCAACACTCCAGCAAGTCGGACCCGCTGGACAACGGCTTCAACTACGCCGAGGCGTTCCGGAGCCTCGATCTGGCTGCGGTGAAGAAGGATCTTGCGGCACTGATGACCGACTCGCAGGATTGGTGGCCGGCAGACTTCGGCCACTATGGTGCGTTCTTCATCCGCATGGCCTGGCACAGTGCCGGCACGTACCGCATCGGCGACGGCCGCGGTGGCGCCGGGCGTGGCCAGCAGCGGTTCGCGCCGCTCAACAGTTGGCCGGACAACGTCAGCCTCGATAAGGCTCGCCGCCTGCTGTGGCCGATCAAGCAAAAGTACGGCCAGAAAATTTCCTGGGCCGATCTGCTGATTCTTACCGGCAACGTCGCGCTCGAGACCATGGGCTTCAAGACCTTCGGCTTCGGTGGCGGTCGCGCCGACACCTGGGAGCCGGACCTGGACGTCTACTGGGGCAACGAAAAGACCTGGCTGGGCGGCGATGTCCGTTACGGCAAGGGTGCTGCCGGCAGTGACGACGAAGGCGTGGTCGTGGCCGATCCAGCACTGCACGGCAGCGAAGTCAGCCGCGACGACAACGGACGCAACCTGGAAAACCCGCTGGGCGCCGTGCAGATGGGCCTGATCTATGTCAACCCGGAAGGTCCCGACGGCAATCCTGACCCGCTCGCCGCGGCACATGACATCCGTGAAACCTTCGCGCGCATGGCCATGAACGACGAGGAAACGGTCGCGCTGATCGCCGGTGGCCACAGCTTTGGCAAGACGCACGGCGCCGGTCCTGCCGACAATGTGGGTCCGGTGCCCGAGGCCGCCGGCCTCGAGAACCAGGGGCTGGGCTGGAAGAGCAGCTTCGGCACCGGCAAGGGCGCCGACGCGATCTCCAGCGGACTGGAAGTCACCTGGACCACCACACCGACGAAGTGGGGCAACGGCTTCTTCGAGAACCTGTTCAAGTACGAATGGGAACTGACCAAGAGCCCCGCCGGCGCCAACCAGTGGGTCGCCAAGGATGCCGGCGAAACGATTCCGCACGCTTACGATGCCTCGAAGAAGCAGCGGCCGACGATGCTCACCACCGACCTCTCGCTGCGCTTCGACCCCGTCTACGAGAAGATTTCGCGGCGCTTCCTGGCCAATCCCGACCAGCTCGCCGATGCCTTCGCCCGTGCATGGTTCAAGCTCACTCACCGCGATATGGGACCGCGCGTCCGCTATCTTGGACCGGAAGTGCCCGCTGAAGAACTGATCTGGCAGGACCCCATTCCGGCGGTCGACCACGCACTGGTCAACGATCAGGACGTCGCCTCGCTCAAGCAGAAGATTCTGGCGTCAGGGCTGTCCGTTTCGCAGCTCGTGTCGACGGCGTGGGCGTCGGCATCCACCTTCCGCGGCTCGGACAAGCGCGGCGGCGCCAACGGTGCACGCATTCGCCTCGCTCCGCAGAAAGACTGGGTGGTCAACCAGCCCGAGCAACTGGCGAAGGTACTGAAGGTCCTCGAAGGGATCCAGAGCGAGTTCAACGGCGCACCGTCCGGCGGCAAGAAGGTATCGCTGGCCGACCTGATCGTGCTGGCCGGTAGCGCCGGCATCGAGCAGGCCGCAAAAAGCGCAGGCCATCCGGTGACCGTGCCGTTTGCGCCGGGACGCGCGGACGCCTCGCAGGATCAGACCGACGTGGAATCCGTCGGAGCGCTTGAACCCGTCGCCGATGGTTTCCGCAACTTTCTGAAGGGCAAGTACAGTGTCCCGGCTGAGGCGTTGCTGATCGACAAGGCGCAATTGCTGACCCTGACCGCACCCGAGATGACGGCGCTCATCGGCGGCTTGCGCGCCCTGAAGGTCCAGAGCGGGCAGGATTCACATGGTGTCTTCACCAAGCGGCCGGAAACGCTGACCAACGACTTTTTCGTCAACCTGCTCGACATGGGTACGGAATGGAAACCGGTCTCCCGGGACGTGTTTGAAGGGCGCGACCGCAAAACCGGCGAACTGAAGTGGACCGGTAGCCGCGTCGATCTGGTGTTCGGTTCACACGCCCAGTTGCGGGCGCTGTCCGAAGTCTATGCAAGCGAGGACGGGCAGGCGAAATTCGTTCGCGACTTTGTCGCAGCGTGGGTCAAGGTGATGAACCTCGACCGCTTCGACCTCGCCTGAGCGGGTGTGGGGGGCCGTCAGGGTTGCAACCCTGACGGGACTTTGCTCCACCTTGCGAAGGTAACTCTGCATGTCGCGGTGCGACTCCGGTTATATCGGAGTCGCACCGTTTTTTTTCGGCGCCCGTGCCATACCGTGCAGCCTGAGTGACTCGAACATTCGCGTCATTACATCAGCCTGCATGATCGTCCTTCCCCTTCCTTAGGCTTCGTAGCGGCCCACTTTGGTCAGCGGCTTGACCGTTGGGTTGCGTGCGGGTGCCAGTCAGTCGATTCAGGGTTTACGCGGTGCACATATATTTGAAAAATCAAGTACACTCGGTCTCAACATGTTTGAAAAATCAAATAAATTAGTTTCTGGGACAAACCCGTGTGATGCGCCTCATCTTCCCTTTGCAGATGAGGTTGCGATGCCTTGAATTGGAGCCGATCAATGAGAAACAAGATTGCACTTGAAGAACACTTTGCGATAGACCTCACTATCGAGCAGTCGAAAATTTATGCGCCTGCCGCCGTTTGGGAAATGCTGAAGTCCAATCTGATGGACATCGAGCAGCAGAGACTCGAGCGGATGGAGCAGGGCGGAACCGAGTATTCAATCTTGTCGCTCAACTCGCCCGGCATCCAGGGTATCCCGGACATCAAGCAGGCGATCGATGTTGCGCGACGGGCCAATGATGTCCTCGCAGAACATGTTGGCCGCCATCCATCCCGTTTGGGTGGATTTGCCGCGTTGCCTATGCAGGACCCCGAAGCGGCGGCACGTGAACTCGAGCGGAGCGTGAAGGATCTCGGATTCCACGGCTTCATGGTGAACGGCTTTTCCCAGGTGGGCGATGCGGAAAATGTCGTGTACTACGACGCCCCCCAGTACACCGATTTCTGGGCGAGCGCGGCGGCGCTCGGCAAGCCTTTCTATATGCATCCTCGCGATCCGTTGCCGTCCCGCGAACCGATCTACGACGGTTTTCCGTGGCTGACCGCGGCCACCTGGGCGTTCGCGGTTGAAACGAGCATTCACGCACTGCGGCTGATGACGTCCGGTCTCTTCGACCGCAATCCTGGGTTGCAGATGATTCTCGGCCATCTCGGCGAAGGGATTCCGTTCAACGTCTGGCGTGTCGACCACATTCTTCAAAAGGCACCACGAGGATTGCCCTGCAAGCGCAGCGTGGGCGAATACCTCAGGGAGAACGTCTACGTCACGACGAGCGGCAATTTCAGAACCCAGACGCTGCTGTCCACGATGCTGGAAATGGGCAGTGACCGGATCATGTATTCGGTCGACTATCCGTTCGAAACGCATGACGAGGCGTCCCAGTGGTTCGACACATGCTCGATCAGCGAAACCGATCGCGTGAAGATTGGACGGGAAAACGCACAGCGTTTGTTCGGTCTTGAATGATGCGAGGAATAGGAGAAATCGAATGTCCGTGACTGAATTGGCACCAGCAGATGTGTGGCGTAACAAAATCTATAGCGGCGGATGGAAGACCGGAGGCGCGGGGACAATCCCGGTGACCGAGAAGGCGACCGGCGCGGAAATGGGATCGATTGGCTGCGCATCGGTTGCCGATGTGTCCGCGGCCGCCGCGATCGCGACCGATGCGCAACGCGCCTGGGCCGCGACGCCGGGGCCTCAGCGAGGGGATGTGTTGCGCGAGGTCGCCCGTTTGCTGGAGGTGCACAAAGAGGAGATCGCCGTTCAGATTGTCCGCGAGACCGGGTCGATACGGCCCAAGGGGCAACTGGAGGTGAAGTTGGCGATACGCGAGATTCTCGAGGCTGCAGCATTGGGCAGCCAGCCAACCGGGATGATCACGACAAGCGACGTGAAGGAGCGGCGTAGCGTAGCGCGCAGAATTCCAATGGGCGTGGTCGGCGTCATTACTCCATGGAATTCCCCGTTCATTCTGGCGGCGCGCGCCATCGCTCCTGCGTTGGCCACCGGCAATGCAGTGCTGCTCAAGCCCGACCCGCAATCGCCGGTCAGCGGCGGTGTCCTGTATGCGCGGCTCTTCGAAGCTGCGGGGCTGCCCGAGGGGCTGTTCCATGTCCTCCCCGGTGCGGCGGAAACCGGTGACGCGCTGGTCCGGGATCCGCTTGTCAACATGATCAGCTTCACGGGATCCACGCGGGTTGGGCAGGCGATCGGCGCCGTAGCAGGCGGTTTGCTCAAGCGAGCGAGCCTCGAACTCGGCGGCAAGAATCCCTACATCGTGCTTGACGACGTCGATGTCGAAGCTGCGGCGAGCGCAGGAGCGTGGGGATCGTTTTTGCATCAGGGGCAAGTCTGCATGTCCGCGGGCCGGCATCTCGTTCATGAACGCATTGCTGACGCCTACATTGAAAGCCTCGTCAGGCGAACTAAGGCTCTATCGGTTGGCGACCCTTTCAAGGGCAATGTCCATCTCGGCCCCATCATCAATGAACGGCAGGCCGCGAACGTCGATCGCATCGTCGCGGAGTCTGTCAGCAAGGGCGCGAAGCTTCTCGCCGGTGGGACTCGCGCCGGGCTGTTTTTTAACCCGACCGTCTTGGTGGACGTCGCGCCGGGGATGCCTGCGTTCGAGGAAGAGATTTTTGGTCCCGTCGCCGCGGTGACCGTGTTCAAGAACGATGACGAAGCGGTAATGCTCGCCAATCAGAACCGGTATGGCCTGGTGGCGGCAGTGGCTTCTTCGGATTTGCGTCGCGCCCAGCGGATTGCGGACCGACTGCACGCCGGCATCGTCCACATCAATGATCAGACGGTCATGCACGAGGTGTTTGGTCCGATGGGCGGTCTGGGTTTGTCCGGCAACGGGCACAACTACAGCACCCTGACCAACATCGACCAGTTCACGGAATGGCAGTGGGTGACGAGCCGCGACGAACTTCCGGCTTATCCGTTCTAGAAAGCTGTTGTGCCGGGCTCGCCGCATACGGGCACGGATCCGCGTCGCCCGGCAACGTCGAGAAGACAGAAATGACCCATTGGCGCACGATTTGATGCGCAAACGGAGCGAGGTGAAGAGTGACCCCCGATACTGCACAGCGAGTGGAAGAGGCGCCTGCTTCGATCGTCGACATTGGCGCGTTGATCGATAGCCAGCCACTGAGCACCTTCCAGAAATGGATCATGGTGATGATCGGTTGCTCGGTGGTGATGGATGGGTTCGACGTGCAGACCATGGGTTTTGTCGCGCCTGCGATTGTCCGTGCGTGGGGCATCAGCCCGGCCGAACTCGGCCCCATCTTCGGTGCCGGTTTGCTGGGGATGCTCGCGGGCTCCATCGTTCTCGGCGCCATGGCCGATCGTGCGGGGCGTCGGCCGGTGCTCATCGGCGCGACTGTTTTCTATGGGCTATGCATGCTCGGTACCACCCTGGTTCAGAGTGTGCCGGATTTTCTTGTCCTTCGTTTCCTGACCGGTTTCGGTATCGGCGGCGTGATGGGTAACGCTATCGCGTTGGTCAGCGAATACAGTCCGCAGAAATATCGGGCGTCGCTGATGACATGGGTCTCGTGTGGCTTCACGGGTGGGGCAATTGCTGGAGGACTTCTCTGCGCAGCCTTGCTTCCGTCGATGGGCTGGAGATCGGTGTTCTTCGTTGGGGGCGTATTGCCGCTGCTCATTGCCGTCCCGATGGCCAGGTATCTGCCTGAATCGCTCCAACTGCTGGTGGTCAAACAGCGCAGCCTGGAAAGGGTGGCTCAGTGGCTTGGGCGAATCGCGCCGAACGTCCAGCTTGCGCCGGGGACCCGCTTTGCCGTTCGCGGGCAGCCGCAAGCGAAGGCCTCTGTTGGCGAGCTCTTTCGCCACGGTCGCGGCACGACTACGCTGTTGCTATGGGGGATCAACTTCGCGAACCTGCTTGATCTCTTTTTCCTGTCGAACTGGCTTCCGATGCTTTCCTTGCGAGTTGGCCACGGGGTGTCGACGGCTGTACTCATCGGCACCTCGTTGCAGATCGGCGGTACTGCGGGTGCGCTGCTGCTGGGCCCGTTGATGGACCGTTTCGGCTTCTATCGTGTCCTGGCGCTCAGTTTTCTGGTGGCGACATTTTCGGTGGCATCGGTTGGTCTTCCCGATCTATCAACGGGGTTGCGCTATGCCGTCGTGCTGATAAGCGGAATCTGCATCGTCGGTGGGCAGCCGGCGGTCAACGCGTTGACCGCGACGCTCTATCCAACCTCGCTGCGGGCCACCGGGGTCGGCTGGAGTCTGGGAATCGGCCGGGCAGGCTCAATTATCGGTCCTGTCGTGGCCGGACAACTGATCAGACTGCAATGGTCGAATACCGCGTTGTTTGTCGCGGCTGCGGTGCCCGCATTGGCATCGTGTCTGATGCTTGTTTTCCTTAGCCGCGCTTCGACGAGAAATCGGATCGATTGCGTTGAGTGTTAGTGGGTTGCGACAGATTTAGATAAAAGAAAAACAGCAAAGCACTGTCGTGTCAACGACAGATTGCCCAATCAGCCAACCTGGATAATGACCCCGTCGTCGTTCGAATACGACCGCGAAAGGTCGTACCGTTAGCGATCTGGTACGGCTGCTCAAGCGGGGCGGTGCGGCTCGAACGGTTCAATCGAATGGGCAGGTGGCTGCCTGACAATGGACTCGAGTTCGGCGGTATCTACCAAGGTGATCCGGCCGTACCGGATGCGCACGAGTTGCCGGTCTATGAACCAGCGCAGCTCCTTGTTGACGTGCTGGCGTGAGGCCATGAGCAGCGCAGCCAGATCTTCCTGCGACAGACGGATGCCGAGCGTCACGCCATCGTTATCAGTGTGGCCGTAGCGTTTGCCGAGTGCGAGTAAATGGCCGGCGAGGCGCGCGCGAAACGACATCAAACCAAGATTGCCGAGGCAGTCGTGAAGGTGGCGTGCACGCGTGGCAAGTAGCCGGAGCAGGCTTGCGGTGAGGGTTGGATCGCGTTCGAGTGCGGCGTTCAACGCATCTGCGGGAATGTGAAAAAGCCGGGTGAGTCCGCGCGCCCGCTGGTTGTGAATGGAGCGCTGATCGGTCATCACGGCGATGAGGTTGGCCAGCTCGCCTGGCGGGATGAACGTCTCGACGGCCCGAATGCCCTGAGCGCTTGGCCATCCCCATTCGAGCATGCCGGAAAGAATGATGTGGACATCCGTGCAGGGATCGTTGGCGAGATAAATCAGCTCGCCATCTGCATACGTGCGCAGATAGCCAGCTTCGACGAGGGCGTCGAGGACGGCTTCCGGCCACGCGCGCAGGGCTTCATGATTACGGAACGCAGTCCATATGATCTCCCGCTGCCTGCGTGACAGATCGCGGCCGCTCGACTGCAATGGCAGATTTGCCGCTGCTTTGGCGGAGATGTCTTCAGCGCGGTCGACCGGGGAAAGGTTTCGGGGTGAAGCTTGCATGCGGCAGTCCGGTTCGGAGTGTTTGAGGCGAGTATCGATAAACGCGAGCTGTGCGAATGAAATGTCTCGGGCGATTAACAATAAACGATAAACGCGTATCGCGGCATGGGTGAAGGGCCGCTTTAAGGACGTTTTTCTTGTGAATCGCCGGACGTCAGCCGGCGGGACGTTGGAACGCGAGCCGTTTGGATCTCGCCCTAATGGGAGAAGATTTACATGAGTCAACCGATTGTGAGCGGCGGCGCGCTGGACGATGCAACCGCAGCCACGCGTCATGATGTCGATGTGCTCGTCATCGGTGGCGGTCCGGCCGGCACCTGGGCCGCGATTAGCGCTGCAGCGAGAGGGGCGACGGTCGTGCTCGCGGACAAGGGCTTCTGCGGGACGTCGGGCGCGACGGCGCCGTCAGGCACCGCGATCTGGTATGTCTCGCCGCTGAGCGATACGCGAGAGCGGGCGAAACAGAGCCGTTTTGATCTGGGAGGCCAGCTTGCGGAACACGACTGGATGGATCGTGTCCTTGAGCAAACCTGGGTGAACGTCCACCAACTTGCAGAATGGGGCTATCCGTTTCCCGTCGACGAAAACGGCGAGGCGCAGCGCACATCGCTGCAGGGGCCGGATTATATGCGGCTGATGCGCAAGCGCGTGAAGGAGAGCGGTGCATGCATCCTCGATCACAGCCCGGCCCTCGAACTACTCGTGGATGGGGGGGGCGCGGTTGCCGGCGCGCGCGGCGTGCAGCGCCAGAGCGGGGAAACGTGGGTCGCGCGCGCGAAGGCCGTGGTGATTGCAACGGGCGGCTGCGCGTTTCAGAGCCGCGCGCTCGGCTGCAACGTGCTGACTGGCGACGGCCACTTGATGGCCGCCGAGGTGGGCGCGGAGATGTCCGGCATGGAGTTCTCGAATGCCTATGGTCTTGGTCCGGCATTCGCTTCGGTCACCAAATCTCTCTTCTATAAGTGGGCGACGTTCTACGACGAACAGGGCGTGAAGCTCGAGGGAGCGGGCTCGGCATTCGGGCGCAGCGTCATCGCGCGCGAGCTGCAGACGCGCCGTGTTTTCGCCTGTCTCGATCGAGCCGACGAACAGGTTCGCGTGTGGATGCGCACGGCGCAACCGAACTTCTTCGTGCCTTTCGACCGGCTGGGAATCGATCCCTTCACCCAGCACTTCCCGGTAACGCTCAGGTTGGAAGGGACGGTTCGCGGAACCGGTGGCCTGCATGTCACGGGCCGCGATTGTTCGACGTCGGTGGAGGGTCTCTATGCGTCAGGCGACGCCGCGACTCGCGAGATGATTTGCGGCGGGTTCACCGGAGGCGGCAGCCATAACGCAGCATGGGCGATGTCGTCGGGTTTCTGGGCGGGTGCCGGTGCTGCTGACCACGCGCTCGCGAAGCGTCGCGCCGGGGCCGGCATCGGCAGACTCTATTGCGCGGGCGATGTCGGCTTGCGCGACACGTCGCACAACACGTCCTTTGACAGCGCGAGTGTCGTGAAGGCCGTGCAAGACGAGGTGTTCCCCTATGAACGTAACTGGACGCGCAGCGGGGACCTGCTGGACGATTCGCTGGGCCGCCTCGACGCGCTGTGGGCGAGCTTGCGCACCAGCGCGCCGGCACGCGGCGCGCATCAGACCGTGCGTGCGCGAGAGGCGGCGGCGATGGTTGCGACCGCGCGCTGGATGTATCGCAGCGCGCAGGTACGTACCGAGACGCGCGGCATGCATCGACGCGCGGAATATAAGTCGATCGATGCCGGGCAGCGCCACAGGTTGATCAGCGGAGGTCTCGACGACGTATGGGTCCGCAGGAAGGAGGTGGACACGGGGTTGGTGCCGGCTGAACATCAAGGGGCCCATGCATGATCGAAATTTTGAGCGAATCGCGCTGCACGGGATGCAACATCTGCGTGCGCGCATGTCCCACTAACGTGTTCGAGGCAGTGGAAGGCGGCATTCCACGGATCGCGAGGCAGGACGACTGTCAGACCTGCTTCATGTGCGAGCTGTACTGTCCGGCGGATGCCCTGTTCGTCGCGCCGCAGGCCGATGCCACCGTCGCGGTGGACGAAGCACATCTTCCGCACGGTGTGCGCCTGGGCAGCTATCGCGAAGCACTCGGTTGGGGTCCAGGGCGCAGCTCTACCGCCGCGCTTGACGCAAGTTACGCACTACTGACGCCTATCCATTAATGAAAGACGGCAGCAATGCCATAGCTTCGACGCGACGCCGCACCCCTCGTCAGAGGGGTAGCGGCACCGCTCACTCGGGCACGAAGCCGGTCTTGCCCTCGAACATCACGGACTCTGCAATGTCCTTTTGCGCCTGCAGCGCGGCCAGACTCCTGGTGTAGCCGGCCTCCAGCACCGAATAGGCATCTCCGCCGAGGACGGTGCGCAGCGGCGGCTCCGGCATCTGGCTGACCGTATAGATGGCGTCGGCCATTTTCACGGGGTCGCCCGAAGCGTATGCGTCGCCATTCTCCGCGATCCAGCGGCGCAGCTTGCCAACCGCGCTGTCCTTGTATTCATCGAGTTCTGTGGTCCAGCGGATATTGGCCACGAAGCCGGTCTTGATGGAGCCCGGTTCGATGATGATGGTCTTGATACCGAACTCGGCGATTTCCTGGCTCACCGCTTCGGCAAAGCCTTCCAGGCCGAACTTCGCGGCGTGGTACAGCGCGCCTCCCGGGAAGGCCGCACGTCCGCCGACGCTGCTGACATGGATGAACGTGCCGCGTTTCTTTGCGCGCAACGCGCCGAGGAAGGCGCGCGTGACGTGAATTGGCGCCAGCAGATTCAACGCAATCTGCTGCTCGATATCGGCTTCGCTCATTTCCTCCATCGCGCCGATAACGGCGCCACCCGCGTTGTTGACGACCACGTCGACATCGGGATGGCGCGCTGCGGCGGCCCGAACCTGTTCGTGATCGGCCAGGTCGACTGACTCCACCTGAAGCAGATCCGGATAGGCCTGCTTCAACGCCTGCATCGCTTCGACACGGCGCACGGCTGCAACCACAGGATGCCCCTGGGCCAGTACTTTTTCCGTGAGGGCGAGCCCGAGACCGCCGGACGCGCCGGTAATGAACCACTTCTGACTTGACATGACACCGTTCTCCTTTCAAATAATGAGCGCGTACGCGCTCAATAATAATCGAAAATTTTTATACCGTGATTGCCCGCCAGGCGACATGAAAACCGAGTTGACGGTGACGTTCGGCGCTCTCGGGGTGCTTGTCGACGTACTCGATCGTCGTGTCGGCGATGTGCTCAATTATGGACGAAAGAAATGCGATCGAGGCGTCCACCAGTACGCCATCGCGCACGGCGTCCTCCATCATCTGGGACACCGCCAGAAACGGCCCCACTCCCTGTGCTCGTGTGTCGTCGAGTATGTGGCCGGAGGCCGAAAGCCGCGAGAGGGCGAACCGCCCAGCCGCATTGGCCAGCCCCCAATTCACGTAGCGCTCGAAGACGTGCTGCATGCGCTGCCGGTAGCCCGCATCGTGTGGATAATCCGGCATCACGGATCGCGCCAGATCCTGCTTCAGGTGCAGGTACAGTTCCTGGAACAAGGCGTCCTTGCTCTCGAAGTAGGTGAACAAGGTGCCTTCGGCCACACCGGCGCGCCGGGCGATGCCCGCTGTGGTGGCCAGCACGCCCTGTTCAGCAACGGTCTGCGTTGCGGACAGCAGCAGGGCGCCGCGTTTTTCCGGACTCAAAGGGCGTGCCATCGTGTGTCTGCATAAATATAGAGTGATTACGCGCTCAATTATAACTACTTTTTGGGATGAGTGCCGACCAGAAGACGGGACGAAGAATGACACTCCAGCCGCGAACGAGTCGAGTCAAGTCAAACAAGGTCATCAAGTGCGCCAGCGTTTTCGTACACCTTGAGCAGCATGGTGCGAAGAACCTGAACGTCGTTTGCCGTGAAACCGGTCAGTATCACCGACTCATGTTGCTTCGCGACCGGGACGATGCGCAGCGCCAGTTCGTCTCCCTTGCTTGTCAGGGCAATCCTGATTGATCGTCCATCCGTCGTGCTCTTCTCGCGCTTGACCAGCTCCTGGCTCTCAAGACGGTCAATGATCCTCGACAGCGCGGAAATATCCGATGTCGCGTGCACCGACAATTCAGACAAGGTCTGGTGCGGAACGTACAGCAGCGAGGCACAGACCCGCCACTCGCTGAGGTTCAGGCCGAACGGCTTCAGTGCCTTCGCGAATGCGTTGCCCATCCGGCCTCCGGCACGTGTCAACAGGAACGGAATCGCCTGCTCGAGTTCTTGTGGTCGCTTGGGTGTCTTCATGGTCATCGGTGGGTTGCGGGTTTACATGGGTACGTATATTTGAAAAATCAACTATACTCCACTTCAAATGTAGTTGAAAAATCAAATAAATGTTACCCGGGCGAATTCGGATAGTCAGCTTCCTTTCTGAGTGAGCAACGCGTCATACGCTGAACCAGGGCAGACGTGAGGGAGGAGTCGGATCAATCGAGCCTGGTTGGATATGAAAGGTTCAGAGTTGGTCCTTCAATAACTTCATTGGCATTGCTAATAAAAATAACAATTGTAGCGACGATTTACGCGCCGGGCTGATCCACAAAAAAATGGCGCCAAGGATGGTAAGTCCCGATCCGGACCAGGCGGCCATACGGTGCGATCTGGCCGGCCAGAGGGCGAAATCAGGTTGTGGCATAGCCCCGGCGCTGAGTCCGGCTGACATGGAATGGAAAACGGAGATCGGATTTGGAAACTCAAGTCATCATAGTCGGCGCTGGCCCGGTAGGACTGACACTTGCGATCGACCTTGGCAAGCGCGGCATAGCGTGTGTGCTTGTCGAGCAAAAGGCAGAGCCTCAGTTTCTGCCGAAAATGGAGCGTTGCAACGCGCGCACCATGGAGATCTTCCGGCGGCTTGATCTCGCGGACTGCATCCGGGCTGCCGGCATGCCCGAAGACGTCCCCATGGACATCCAGATCATCCGCTCCATGACCGAGCCTCCGATTCTGCGCTTGCCCTATCCGTCGGTGGCGGAGGCTCGCGCGCTCACGCACGAGAGCCACGACGGCAGCCTTCCGATCGAGCCCTATCAGCTCATCTCGCAGTACACACTGGAGCCGCTTCTTCTTGAGGTGGCCGAGCGATTGCCGGCGGTCACGGTGATGCGGAGTACGACGTTTCTGGAATTCACCGAGCAGGACGATGGCGTTCTGGTCGCGGTCAATGCCGCCGACGGTGTGAGAAGAACCTTGAAGGCCGCCTACCTCGTGGGCTGCGACGGCGGCGCGAGCCATGTACGCAAGCAACTGGGCATCCATCTGGAGGGCGAGGGCGATATTGCGCGATTGAGGCAGGGCCTGTTCTACTGCGAGCAACTCTACGAGCGGCTTCCGATGGGCAACGGGCCGAGCCGGGGGCGGCACTATCTGGTGGCGGGCGGGCCTCCCACTTTCATGATCATGCAGGATTCCACACGACATTGGACGGTCCATTCCGCCGTCGAGAGCGATGACGAGATGCGGCGGATGTTCGAGCGGATCATCGGCGATGCGTTGCCCTACGAGATGCTGTATTGCGCGGAATGGCGGCAGAATCTGCTGCTGGCCGAACGCTATGGAAAGGGACGGGTGTTTCTCGCAGGCGATGCGGTGCACCTCGTGATTCCTACGGGCGGTCTTGGCATGAACACCGGCGTTGGCGATGCTACCGATCTTGCCTGGAAGTTGGCCGCTACGCTGCAAGGGTGGGGCGGCCCGGGGTTGCTGGCCTCCTATGAAGCTGAACGGCGCCAGATTGGCGAGCGGGTCGTCGGCGCATCGCGCTACGCGTCGCTTGGATATCGCGCATGGTTGGCCGAGGTGCGCCCGGAGATCGGGGACGATACGCCCGCAGGGGCGACTGCTCGTACCCACCTGGCCGTTGTGGCGAACGTGGAGCAGCGCAAGTCGAACGAGATGATCGGCGCGGAACTGGGCTATCGCTATGTGGATTCGCCCATTATCGACAATGTACCGGGAGGGCCGCAGCACGATCTGCGGGCCTATCTTCCCACTACGTGGCCGGGCGCGCGGCTTCCCCATATGTGGCTCACCGACGGAAGCGCCATCCAGGACCGATTACGGCCGGAGCGCTACACGTTGATCGACGTCACGGGTGGGCATGATGCGAGCCCGCTTCTCGCCGCGTTCGAAGCGCTCGGCGCGCCGCTCGACGTGCTCGTGCTCGCGGATTCGGCGCTTCGCACCGTCTATGAGCGCGACCTCATCCTCGTGCGGCCCGACATGCATGTCGTGTGGCGCGGCGACCGGCTTCCGCAGGCCGTCGATGATCTCGCCGCGAAGGTGACAGGACATCGCGACATCAACCGCGCATTGGGTTCGATCAGCAGCCGCTGACCGAGCCGGCTGAATCGACGCAAATCAATATACGGTCAGCACGACGCTGCAGGCTCGACGCGCGACGGCGCAGGGGTGCCGTCGTCTTGAGATTTCAACAACATTGGAGACGAAAAAATGAGCGCAGGGTTGAATCGGGGCAGAGGTGGCCATTCATGGCACCGGCTATTTTGGTGGACGTTCTCGTCGCTTGCGGCGTGTGCGTCGGGCGTATCGCATGCGCAGAGCTCTGTCACCCTATATGGGATCATCGATACCGGCGTCGAATATGTGACGAACGTCGGTGCTAAAAAATCCAGCTCAGTGCACATGCCGTCTCTCACAGCCTCGCTACCATCGCTGTGGGGCCTTCGTGGCAAAGAGGATCTGGGTGGTGGTCTGAGTGCGGTTTTTGTATTGGAGTCGGGGTTTGCTCCCGGACAGGGCACGCTGAATCAAGGGGGGCGTCTGTTTGGCAGGCAGGCCTATGTCGGGCTTGCGGGGCGGTGGGGGACCTTGACCCTCGGGCGGCAATATTCGCAAATCTTCTGGGCGGTATTAACGGGCGACACGCTGGCGCCGAATATCTTTGCCGCCGCCGATCTTGACCCCTACTTGACCCAGCCGCGCGTTGACAATTCGATCGCCTATACCTTCACGTCGTCGGGACTGACTGTGAGCGCGATGTATTCACTGGGACGTGACGTGGCCGATAGTGCGCCGGCCGGAGGGTGCGCCGGCCAATCGCCGACTGACTGGCGGGCCTGCAAATCAATGTCCGCGATGGTGAAATATGACGCCGGGAAATGGGGTGCGGCAGCGGCCATCGATCGCAACTACGGTGGGGGCGGCACTGGCTCGCCCTTGCCACTTAGCTCGCAAACCGATACACGCGCCGTCATCGACGGCTACGTGAAGTTTGGCAATTCGACTTTCGGAGCGGGATTCCAACACCGGATCAATCACGGAGCACAGACGCCGAAAGTCTTCGACGCGACCAGCAACTATTGGTGGGTCGGTGGATCCTATTTGCCCGTTCCATATATTGCGCTTGACGCACAGTTCGGTCATATCACCGTGAGCGGCCACGACTTGGGGGGCTCCGTGATCGCAGCGCGCGCGATGTACTTCCTGTCCAAGGGCACTGCGGTGTACGTCACGGCAGGGCACGTGTTTAACCAGCGTAACGCAGCGTTCTCGATTGACGGTGGCGTGGTGCCGCCCGCTTCGACGCCATTGCCAGGCGTGAGTCAAACCGGTGCGATGGTGGGTATTCGACACCTGTTCTAAATGTCCTGCGGCCGCTCGATTGCATCGTGAGGATAACAACATGTTCTCTTTGAATACGCTATTCGCCATCGTTTATCCACACAGTTGATCGTGACGGCTTGCTCGCCCGCATGATCCATTTTCCAAAGTAGCAAGAGGCTCAAGACAGATATGAAACCCCGATTCCGTCAACTGATATTGGCCGCTACGGCTGCCATGTCGCCCTTTCTGGGTGTTGCGCATGCGCAGGTCGATACGTCGAAAAGCACAGTAACCGCCACCTCGAAGCAGATGAACGTGCCTGTCGACGGGACGTTCAGAAAGTTCACTGCGCAGCTCGTCTTCGATCCGGCCAAGCCGACGGCGGGCAGCGCGCAACTGACCATCGACACAGCCAGCTACGATCTCGGCGACCAAAGCTACAACCAGCAGGTGCGCGGCAAAGACTGGTTCGACACGGCGCAGTTTCCCAACGCCACATTCGTCTCGAGCACCATTGCACCGGCTGGCGGCAACCAGTTCAAGGTCAGCGGCAAGCTGACCATCAAGGGCAAGTCTGAAAACGTTACGGTGCCGGTCACCGTCACGCAGCAGGGTGCGACGCAAACCTTCGACGGCACTTTGCCGATCAAGCGTAGCCAGTTCGACATTGGCTCAGGCGAATGGAAAGACACGTCGGTCGTCGCCGACGAAGTGTCGATCAGGTTTCACATTGTTGAAGCCAAAAAGTAAGCAGCAAAACCGCTCAGACTCCCCAGGAGGATCACAATGAAGAAGCAACTTTTGGCCGTAGCGATCGCCGCTCTGGCAGCAAACACATCGTTCGGCGCAAAGGCAGCGGAGACCACGTATCAACTGGATCCCACGCACACGTACCCCAGCTTTGAAGCCGATCACTTCGGTGGCGTCTCGATCTGGCGCGGCAAGTTCAACAAGAGCAGCGGCACAGTGAAGATCGATCGCGAAGCCAGGACCGGCACGCTGGAAGCGACTATTGACATGGCGTCGGTGGATATCGGCAACGATACGCTGGATACGGCGTTGAAGAGCCCGAAATTCTTCGATGCCACTCAATTCCCGACCGCTGTCTATAAGGGCAAGTCGATGACGTTCAAGGGCGATGTGCCGGTCGAAGTGATCGGCGAGTTGACCCTGCACGGTGTGACGAAGCCGCTGAATCTGAAGATCGAGTCGTTCAAGTGCTTCCAGAACCCGCTGCTCAAGCGCGAAGTGTGCGGCACGGATTCGACCGCGAGTTTCGACCGGTCGGACTTTGGCGTTGACATGGGCAAGACTTACGGCTTCAGGATGCAAACGGTGCTGCACATCCAGGCTGAAGGTATCAAACAATAAGGCGGCATCGCCCAGTCATATGGGGCGATTTTCATCGGACCGCGATACCAGACAAGGCTCCTCACGCGCAACGTTCAGCTTGCGCGAGGGGAGCCGCACGCCGGATCACGGCGTGTATTTGGTGATTTTTTGCCCTTGCACGCCGAGACCTGCCATCAATCCTTGCTGACCGTAGATGAACGCATAGACGTCGGATTTCAGGGTCGTGGTGGTCATCGATTTGCCCATTCCCGCGTCCACGACCACCACGCTTGGGCCGACGCCGACTGACCATCCGTCGCTCGCGTTGAGGTAATTGATGGCTGAATCGCTCATCAGGAACATGGCTTCAGAAAAGGTTTGTCCGCCCGCTTGCAATCCCCAGGAGACTGCTCTCGCGGTGTAGTAGCCCATTACCGTTCCATCGGGGGCGAACATCACCCCCTTGCCGCCTTGCGCGCCGGCGATGAGCCCCACTTTCAGAATATCGGGGAATACCAGAACCGCTTTGGCCTGTTGCTGAATTTGTTGTGTCCGTGGCGCGTCGCTGACTAGTAGTTGTAGTGCGGCGCGTGCCTTCGCTTCGAGTTCCGGATCGGTTCCCGGCGTCGACGCTGTCTGCTGTGTCGAACATGAAACCGCCACCAGCAGAAGCGGCACCGCGAGGATAAGCCGAAGGTACTTGAACATGTTCGTGCTCCATTCAGGGAAATGACGTCACGGTGTGAACGCGGTTGGCGCGTCGGATTGTTCGCGGCCTCGAAGGGCGGTGATGGTGCGGCCCATACCGGTTGCGGGACGCTTCGACTGGAATAAATAGTGGTGTTGCGGGCACGTAAAGACAATTGGACCTTGGTCCAATTGCACGTTGCAGCGCGGAGCGCAAGATATCGAATCGCCACGTGCGCAACCAGAGACGGAGGACCGCAGGGTGAACCACCTCGTCGATGCGGCAGTCGTATTCGCGTGCGTTTTCGGCAGTGCGCTGCTTGGTTCGTATCTGCGCCGCGTGCTGCCACAGCACCACCTCAGCGATGAATCCACCGGTGTGGTCAAACTGGCGACCGGTCTTGTTGCAACCATGGCCGCATTGGTGCTGGGCCTGCTGATTTCGTCGGCAAAAGGCTCTTTCGACACCATGAATACGGAGCTTTTGCATAGCGCTGCCGCTATCGTTCGTCTTGATCGCGTGCTGGCCCACTATGGTCCGGAGACTCAGGAGATTCGCAGCGCGCTTAAACGCACAACCGAGGCTTCGGTTGCGGCGATGTCTTCCGGCGATCCCGCTCAACTGGCCAGATTGAGCAGCCCCGAAGCCGTGGCCCGCGGAGAAGCATTTCAGCGTCAAGTGGAGGAACTCTCGCCGCACACCGACACGCAGCGTCAATTGCAGGCGCGGGCGCTGCAAATCGTCGACGATGTATTAGCTACGCGATGGCTCGCGCTTCTTCAGCAAACGGGTTCGATTCCGATACCGTTGCTCGTGGTTCTGGTGTCGTGGCTGGCGATCCTCTTTGGCACGTTCGGCCTGTTTGCGCCTCGCAACGGCACGACGATAACGGCGCTCGTGATGTGTGCACTGTCGACTTCCGGTGCAATCTTCCTGATCATGGAAATGAATACGCCGCTCGGCGGAATAGTAAAAATATCTTTCGCACCGATGCGCGCGGCGCTCGATATTCTCGGGCATTAAGCATTAAACACTAGGCATAAAACACTAGGTAAAAGGCATTAGGTAGTGGGAATCAGGCACTGCGCTTTTTGCGAATCCGCTACACAACTGCATTGCCAGGCAGGGGTCAATTGAACCAGTGGTATTGAAGCGCGATCGAGATTGTCTGGAAGTTGCCGCCCACACGTGTCACCAGGCCGCGCGACCATGCGAGTTTGGCGGACCATTTCGCTGCCAGCGGGACGGACAGCGTGATGCCGTATCGTGCGCTGAGTTGGTAGTCCTGATCCTCGATACCGTTGACGTGGGTGCGTCCGCCCGTAAAGTAAGTAACATCCGCGGCAAGCCATAGTCTGGGGCGCCAGGTGTACCCGCCGTGCCATTGGAGAGTCGGCATGGGATCCTGGCTGCGCCGATGGCCGCCGAAAAAATCGTCGTTGTCAGTGAAAAGCCATACGCCTGCCGCAGCATCCATAAACCAGTTGCCGAATGGCTGGGAGAGCCCGATTTCGGGTTTGAACGACCAGCGGTTAGCGCCGATATTGATGAGACGGGTGGGTACGTACTGGCCCGTTGGCGCAACCACGCTTAGGCTGACACCGAGGATCGTGCTGGGGGTACGTCGCACGAATTCTTCCGGAGAGAGCGCCGGGTCGCCGAGCAGGTTTGCCGCGATCCTGAAGTGCACGTCGCCGAGACCCGAGCGGTATTGCTGCTGAAAAGCACCCTTCACGTCGCCGCTCACATTCGCGTTCGCATAGGGCACCGATACCGCGACACTCACGGTACGCCCCGCGACCCCGAAACTGTGCGAATAGCCCAGCGAAAAGATGTTGATATGTGCCTGCACATTGGTGATTGGCAACGATGGATCGAACGATACGTCGCCGCTCGATCGCGCGTAGTCGAATACCGCGAAATTGGTCCCCACCGGCACGGCAGAATAGGCGCGCGGCTCCATCTCCTGTGCGTGAATCGACGGTGCGGACATCGAGCACAGCAGAGCGGAGCCGAGCCACGCGAACCGAAAGTGCCATGATTGCGGGACTGTGCGATTCGAATCGTTCGATGCATGCGGCATGGTGGTCAAATCCACTTCTCTTGTTGCCTGATGTGCCGGACGACACGTTGCAAGTCCGCGCGTCAGCGTTGAGCCAATGCTTCCGTTGCGGAGTCGCCTCCATGAGGCGGCTGAAATGCTGCTGCCTGCAATAGGACCAAGGTCCAATATGCATGCGAGCGGATGGGGCTAATCTGGAAGTTGTGGGAGGCGTAGCTGTGCCTGCTGCCTCAGGAGACGACCATGAAAGTGTTGTTCGTGTTGATAGCCTTTGCGCTGTCATCCAATGTATTCGCGGAGTGCACCACTAACGCGCGAGGTATGACCGAATGCAATAACGGACAGGCGGCCGGCGGCTATAACCCGAACACCGGCAATGCGTGGAGGGCGCAAAAGAATCAGAACGGTGTCACGACAACAACGACGAGCAAAGGCGGAGAAGCCAAGACCAAAAACGGTAAGGGCGTATATAAGAGTCCGAGCGGAAAGACCTGTTATCGCACAGCCAATGGTCAAGGGTGCAATTGATGAGGTGTGAAACTGTGCTGCCAATCGATGAAGCACATGGGCGGTCGCACTTTGGTCACATTCATCGGCGGACCGAAATATGTGCAAAAGAAATACCTCAATTACGTTTACATGTTTAACCGTCCGTACTACGATTAATTTTGCCGGTTGAAAGCGCTCCGCTGATGTAACTCCTACCGGTGCACTCGTTCCGCATGCGCCCACAGACAGAGCGTGTCTTCGTCAACTAGTTAACTGTCTGAAGACACGATGAGCCTGCTGTTCAAGAGGCGCAGTCTCGCGCCGATGTTCAGCAAGACTTTTGGCAACCAATCTCGCGGTGCCGAATCTTTGAGGCCGTTCGGACATGAGCATCGTCATGCCTGCTGTCGTCATTTTGCAAACCGCGATTATTCTCGGGTTGCTGGTGCTTGGATTGCGACATCGCGCATCTGCGGCGTTCAGCAGTGTTAATCCGCCAATTGACGGAGCGAATTCTCGCGACTGCGGGATGCCCAGTGAGCATGCGGCGCATTCAGCGCATCTCGAACTGGCGGATAAAGCAGCTCTACACGATTCCTTAAATCATCCCCGTCAATCGGAATGGCTCCGTCCCGAGAAATTTCTCAACCCTCCCGCGGTTTCCGGTGCGCCAGACAGCGGTCTACCGGCGTCGCGTGCGAGACGGCGTTTTACGGATCGGATTCGCATGATGGCCTCCGCGAGAACCGCGCGCAGGAAGACTTATGATGACGTCGCGCGAGCGGTGCTCGCGCACGATTCACACGCTGACGATGACAATAACGATCAGGTGAGCGGTGAGCATTATTTCCGTGAAGTACTGACGTTATTACCGTTAGCCACGCTGATGCTCGACGGGCGCGGCGTGATGGCAATGGTCAATCCGCAAGCGGATCGGCTCTTCGGTTATGACTGTGATGAGTTGCAAGGCAAGCCGGTGGAAATGCTGGTTCACGCGCTGCGTTTCGACAGCCACGCGTCACGCTGGGATGCTCCCCCAGCCACGCAGCAATTGTGCAGGTTCTTGCCGCTGGACGATCTATGCGCGCGCCGTAAGGACGGCACCGAGTTTCGTGCCGACATCGACCTGTGTGCATTTCGTTTCGAAGGTGAAAACGTCACGCTCGCATTCATCATCGACAAGACGGACCGGTATGAGTTACGCCGTCAGCGCGCGGATCTTGCGCATCTGACACGCGTATCGACCATGGGACAACTCGCTTCCTCGCTGGCGCATGAGTTGAATCAGCCGCTTACCGCGATACTCAGCAACGTGCAGGCTGCGCAGCGTTTCATGATGGCCGATCCGATCGATCTGGCCGAGTTGCGCGATATTCTTAACGATATTGTCCAGGACGATTACCGGGCCAGCGAGGTGATCCGGCGGATTCGCGCGGTCGTCAAGAAGGGCGATCTCGAGGTGATTCCTCTCGACCTCGCCGGCGTGATGCGCGATGTGGTGGCGCTGGTGCATAGCGACGCGATCGTGCGCGGTACGCGCGTGACGCTCGATATCGACTCGACATTGCCGCCCGTGCGCGGCGATCGGGTTCAATTGCAGCAGGTCATGCTGAATTTGTTGCTGAATGCGTTCGATGCGATGAATGAGGTCCCACCCGTCGACCGTATGGTGTGCGTCACGCTCAAACCGGCCGACAACGGCATGGTGTTGATCGCTGTTCGCGATCGGGGCCATGGATTGACCGCCGATAAGCTGGACAAGATCTTTAAGCCGTTTTTTACATCAAAACCCCAAGGGCTCGGTTTGGGATTGTCGATCAGCCGTTCCATCATCGACATGCACCGCGGGCGACTATGGGCCGAAAACAACAACGATCGAGGCGCGACATTCTACGTGGCATTGCCGGTTGGCGATGCCACGCCGGAGGATAAGTCGCGATAAAGGCCATGACTGAATCCGATTCGCTTGTCTTCGTCGTCGACGACGACGATTCCGTGCGCCGTGCGTTGGCGCGTCTGCTCCACTCCGCAGGTTACCGTGTCGAAGCATACGGCAATGCCCGCGCGTTTCTCGAACGGTTGCGCGAGGTCGATTCTCCGGCCTGCCTGATTCTCGATGTGCAATTGCCTGACCTGGACGGGCTGGCATTGCAGCGCGAACTCAAGGCGATGCTACCGATCATTTTCGTCACCGGTCATGGCGATATCGCCATGACAGTGGGCGCGATGAAAGCGGGGGCGACCGATTTTCTGACAAAACCTGTGAACGATTGCGATCTGCTCCGCGCGATCGAAGCCGCTTTCGAACGCGTTGCAGAGACCCGCGCTACGCGCTGCGAGCTGGATGCGATCCGTGGCCGGCTGGACAAGCTCACACCGCGTGAAAAGGAAGTCATGGCGCTCGTGGTCACGGGCCGTCTGAACAAGCAGGTGGCAGGCGAGCTTGGCACGGTCGAGAAGACCATCAAGGCTCATCGCGCGCGCGTGATGGCGAAGATGGAAGTCACTTCGCTGGCCCAGCTCGTGCGCGTCGCGGACAAAGTCGGTCTCGGCGGCGCGGGCGAAACCCACGTTTCGCGCTGAAGTCATTGCAGTCCGTTAGCAGCAGTGTGGCCCGATTCGAGGCCTGCTCAGGTGCGTGCGTCGCCGAAGGGCTACTCGCCGGTCCATGCGCGGTTCGCTAGCGGCTCGCACCCGGTCCGCACCTGATCCGTGCTCGATCGACACGGGACCAAGGTCCAATATCCGTGAACCTTTCTGCCTCGTAGGCTTTCGTCTGGGGGAGTGCGCTGACTCGCGTATTCCCGGACACCGGACTACTCTCCATGGGAAAACTCAAACCATTCGTTGTCGTCGTCGATGACGATGAATCGGTGAGCCGGGCGATCAAGCGATTGCTTCGCTCCATCGGGATCGCCGCCGAAACGTTCTCCAGCGGCGATGCGTTCCTCGACGTTCTCGCCTCGATGCCGTCGTATCGACCCGACTGCGTCATTCTCGACGTGCAGATGCCCGGGCTCAATGGACTCGAAGTCCAGCGGCGCTTGGCCGGCAATGGCATACCAGTAATCTTCATTACCGCACACGACGAGATCGGCGTACGCGAGCACGCGCTCGCAGCCGGTGCGGTTGCCTGGTTGCGCAAGCCTTTCAACGACGAACTGTTCGTGAAGACGGTGCGCGCCGCGCTCGACGGTGTACCGCCTGTCTGACGAGCAATTGCATAGCCCTGTAACGCGAATTCGTGCGCTATGGGACCAAAGGCCAATTGCTATCGAACGACGCGAAATCCAATAATTGACTCGACTGATCAGGGGCGAAGATGGCGCCCCGGGTCGGGATCGGGCGCACGGATAGTCGCAAACACGGCGCCCGCTGAAGGATTGTCTTCGGAAAAATTGAACGGAATCTGACCATGCTATCGATCGTGCGAGGGCTGACGGGTATGTTTGTGCTGACGCTGGCGTGTTCGGCGGCCGCGCAGCAGCCCATCATTTATCCGGCGAAAGGCCAAAGCGCGAGTCGGCAGCAAACCGATACCGCGGAGTGCCAACTATGGGCGAAGCAGACGACCGGTGTTGACCCGGTCGCGATTGCTCAACAGTCCGCTCAACCTGGCGCTGCACCCAAGCAAGGCGGAGCGGTCAAGGGCGCAGCGGGCGGCGCCGCCGTGGGCGCGGCAGTGGGCGCCATCGCGGGCAATGCCGGAAAGGGCGCGGCAATCGGTGCGGTCACCGGAACAGCGGCCGGCGGCGTGCGCCAGCGCCGTGCCAACCAGGCCGAGGCTGCGCAGCAGCAAGCGAGTCAGCAACAGACGTCGCAGCAGATGGCGACCTTCAACCGGGCAGTGGCTGCTTGCATGACCGGCCGCGGCTACACGGTTCAGTAGACATCGATCGGGACGGGGAGACAGCCATGAGCAGAAACCGTCTAGGTCTTGCGATTGCCGGGCTCGCCGCGCTTGCGCTGTGCGCCGCCTGTCACAAAGCCGCTACGCTGCCCACCGCCGGAGCGATCGAGGTCACCGTGATGCCGGTGGTGCAGAGCGACACCCCAGTCGATTTCGAATACACCGCGCAAACGCAGAGTTCTCGCGAAGTCGAGATTCGCGCGCGGGTGGACGGCTTTCTCGACAAGCGGCTCTATACCGAAGGGCAATTGGTTCACGCCGGACAGACCCTCTTCCAGATGGACGCAAAGCCTTTTGACGCGGCGTTGCAAACCGCCAGAGGCCAGCTCGCCCAGCAGCAGGCGCGTCTAACCGTCGCGAAGGCGAATCTCGCGCGCGTGATTCCGCTCGCCGCACAAAATGCGTTGAGCCAGAAGGATCTCGACGACGCAACCGGCAATGAAAAGCAGGCGGAAGCCGCGGTGATCGCAGCTCAAGGACAGGTCCAAACCGCCCAGTTGAATCTCAGCTACACGACCATCAAGTCGCCGCTCACCGGTTTGTCCAGCTTCGCGAGGCAACAGGACGGCAGCTTTGTCACCGCCTCGGCTTCGGGCTTGCTGACCTATGTCTATCAACTCGATCCGATGTGGGTCAACTTCAGCGTTTCAGAAAATGAGTTGTTGAAGTTCCGCGAAGAGATCACGGCGGGCCGTTTGCGGTTTCCGGCCAATGACGACTTCGAAGTCACGGTGATCATGGCGGACGGCACCGAGTTTCCTAACCACGGTCGTATCAGTTTCGCCAATCCCGCCTTCAGCACGGCGACCGGCACGTTCCTCGTACGGGCGTCTTTCGCGAACGAGAAAGGCCAGTTGCGTCCCGGCCAGTTCGTGCGGGCGCGCGTGTCCGGCGCTTCCCGGCCGAAGGCGATTCTCGTGCCGCAACGCGCGGTCTTGCAGGGAGCGAAAAGCCACTTCGTGTGGGTGGTCGACAACGACTCCAAGGCGCATCAACGTGTCGTGGAAGTGGGCGAATGGCATGGCGACGACTGGTTCATCACCGAGGGGTTGCAACCGGGCGAGCGGGTGGTGGTAGACGGCGCGATACGCGTGGCCGCCGACGTGCCGCTGAAAATCGTCGCAGCGCCAGCCGCGCATGCGGCGGCCTACGTGCCGGGAGTCGGGGGGAGCAGTTCGACGGGACATCCGTCCGACACGACCGCCGCGCAGTAGGGGACACGCGACATGAATATCTCCCGTTACTGCATCGACCGCCCGATTTTTGCGTCGGTGATTTCGATTGTCATTACGCTCGGCGGCGCGGTGGCGATGTTCAACTTGCCGATCGCGCAGTATCCGGATGTCACCCCGCCGCAGATCACGATTTCCGCCAATTATCCCGGCGCGAATGCCGACGTGGTGGCCAACAACGTGGCCGCGCCGATCGAGCAGCAGGTGAACGGCGCGGACAACATGATTTACATGAACTCGTCGAGTTCATCCACCGGCAATCTGACTGTCAACGCGTACTTCCAGATCGGCACCAATCCGGAACTGGCGCAGGTCGACGTACAGAACCGCGTGAACCTCGCGCTGCCGCAACTGCCCTCTTCGGTGCAGTCACAGGGCATTCAGGTGCAGAAGAAATCGTCGGCGTTCATGATGGTGATCGCCATCTATTCGCCGGGCGATCGCTACGACGCGACGTATATCGCCAACTACGCGAATATTTACGTGCTCGATGCGCTCAAGCGCATTCCCGGTGCGAATCAATCGTCTATCTTCGGCACGCCGGACTACGCGATGCGTATCTGGCTCAAACCCGACCGCATGGCACAACTCGGTATTACGGCCGGGGATGTGCAGAGGGCGGTCTCCAACCAGAACCAGCAATTCGCTGTAGGCCGCCTCGGTCAGTCGCCAACGGGCGCGCCAGTCGAACAGTCGTTCGCCGTCACCACCACAGGCCGGCTGAGCGAGCCTGCGGAGTTCGACAACATCATCATCCGCGCGGCCAGCGGCGACGCCGCCATCGTGCGCCTCAAGGACGTCGGCCGCGCCGCGCTGGGCCAGAAGGATTACTCGATCCGCAGCCGCTACCAGGGCAAGGCGGCTACCGTCATCGCGGTGTATCAGCAGCCGGGCGCGAACGCGCTCGACGTGTCCAAACAGGTGCGTGCCACACTCGAGGAAATGAAAAAGACCTTCCCACAGGGTCTCGAATACGACATTGCGATGGACACGACCGAGTTCACGCGCGCGTCGATTTCCGATGTCGTCCATACGTTTTTCGAGGCTCTCATACTGGTCGTGATCGTGGTGTACGTGTTCCTGCAGAGCCTGAGGGCCACACTGATCCCGGTTCTGGCGGTGCCGGTTTCGATCATGGGCACCTTCATGGGCATGCTCGCGCTCGGCTTCTCAATCAATATGCTGACCCTATTCGGCATGGTGCTGGCCATCGGCATCGTGGTGGACGACGCGATTGTCGTGATCGAGAACGTCGAGCGGAATATGAACGTCCACAAGCTGAGTCCGAAGGACGCCGCGAGGCGCGCGATGGACGAAGTGGCCGGCCCGGTTGTCGCGATCGTGCTCGTGCTGTGCGCGGTGTTTGTGCCGGTGGCTTTTCTCGGCGGCATTACGGGACAGTTGTACAAGCAGTTCGCCATCACCATCGCGATCTCGGTCATTTTCTCAGGCGTCGTTGCACTGACGCTGTCACCGGCGCTGGCCGCCTTGCTGCTGAAGCCCGGCCATCATGAGAAGAAAGGCTTCTTCAAGTGGTTCGACCGGAACTTCGAGAAGATGACCGACAGCTACACGTCCATGGTCAAACTGGTGATCAAACGCTTCGTGGTTGCGCTGCTGCTGTTTGTCGGCATGGTAGCGCTGGCGGTGATCATGATGCGCACCATTCCGACCTCGTTTCTGCCGCCTGAGGATCAAGGCTATCTGCTCGGCGCGGTCATCATGCCGGACGCGGCGAGCCTGGATCGAACCGGCGAGGTGTCGGAGCGCGTGACCGATTACTTCATGAAACAGCCTGCGGTAAGCAGTGTGACGACCGTCGACGGTTTCAGCCTGCTCGACAGTCAGAACAAGAATAACGCCAGCACGTTCTTCATCGGCTTCAAGAGTTTCGATGAGCGCTACAAGTTCGCCAATATCAAAACCCAGAACGCGAAGGCGGTGTTGATCGACGCCTACAAGAACCTTTCCACTGTCAAAGAGGGGATCATCCTGCCGGTCAATCCGCCCTCGATTCCGGGGCTCGGCACGACGGGCGGCACCGAGATGTGGATTCAGAGCAAGGGCGATGCGACCACGTCGCAGTTGGCCGGCGTGGTGGACGACTTCGTTGCGAAGGCGAAAAGCCGGCCGGAACTGGCGCGTGTCACGTCCACGTTCAATGCGTCGTCGCAACAGTTGCTGGTGGACGTGGATCGCGACAAGTCGGAAACGCTCGGCGTGCCGATCGAAGAAGTGTATAGCGCGATGCAGACGATGTTCGGCTCGCTCTACGTCTCGCAGTTCAACCGTTCGAGCCGGTTGTGGCAGGTCATCCTGCAGGCCGAACCGCAGTACCGTCTCACACCGCAGGATCTGAACCAGCTTTACGTACGCAGCAAGACCAACAACATGGTGCCGCTGAAGGCGGTGGTGAACTCGAAGTACGTCACCGGCCCGGATCTGATCACGCGTTTCAACAATTTTCCGGCGGTCAAGATCACGGCGAATGGCGCGCCTGGCTACAGCTCCGGGCAAGTCATCAACGCGCTGGAGGAAGTGGCCGACCAGGTCATGCCGACGGGCTACGGCGTCGGCTGGAGCGGTGAGGCGTACGAGGCGCGGCAATCGGGCGGCACCTCGGGGCTCGTGTTCGTGTTTGGTCTCGTGATGGTGTTCCTGATTCTCGCCGCGCAATACGAGAAGTGGAGCCTGCCGTTCGGCGTGCTGCTGGCGGTGCCGTTCGCGTTGTTCGGGGCGCTGCTCGCAATTCTTTTGCGCGGCCTTGAAAACGACGTGTATTTCCAGATCGGCTTGACCATGCTGGTGGCGCTCGCCGCCAAGAACGCGATTCTGATCTTCGAGTTCGCGGTGCTCAATCGCGAAGCGGGCGAGTCGGTATACGACGCGGCGGTCACGGCGGCAACCGAACGCTTGCGGCCGATCGTGATGACTTCGCTCGCGTTCATTCTCGGTTGCGTGCCGCTTGCCATCGCGCTCGGCGCGTCGGCCAACAGCCGGCATTCGATCGGCACCGGTGTGATCGGCGGCATGCTCGGCGCAACGGTGATCGCGGTGTTCTTCATTCCGATGTTCTTCTACGTGCTCGAAACCATGTCGGAAAAGAGCGGCGGCAAGAAGACGCCGGGAGCGAGCGGCGGGTCAACTGCGGCAGATGATGCGGGGCCGGTTGCGCCGATTGCGCCGGCAGGTTCCGGCGGTCCTACTGTCACGCCGTCCGCACGACGCGAGGGCGACTGACATGAGAGGCACTCCGTTCCGGCTGCGTCTCGCGCCCGCGTTGCTGCTCGTAACAGGATTGAGCGGTTGCCTGTTCGGTCCCGACTACGTGCGCCCGAACGTGGAGACGCCCGCGAACTTCCGTTTCGAAGCAGGCGAAACTACGGAGGTCGCCAATACGCCGTGGTGGGAACAGTTTCAGGACCCCGTTCTGAACGATCTGATTCTGGCCGCGCTCACGGACAACAAGGATGTGAAGATCGCGGCAGCCCGCGTCGACCAGTTTCTCGGTCAGTTCGTGACGACGCGCTCGGCGCTTTTTCCGCAGATCAACGCCGGTTTCGACGCGTCCCGCCAGCGTGTTTCACAGGCCGGGCCGACGCCGTTGCCTGCGGGCTTCGGTCCTGTCTACAACGCGTTTTCGGCGCCGTTGTCGGTGGCGTGGGAACTGGACCTTTTTGGGCGCGTGCGTCGAGAGACCGAATCGGCGCGTGCGAGCCTGCTCGCGAGCGAGGAGGGCCGTCGCGCGACGATTCTCTCGCTGGTTGCTTCGGTGGCGACTGCTTACATCAATCTGCGCGATCTTGATCAGCAACTGGCGATCGCCAAGGCGACCACCGACAGCCGCGCCGGATCGGTCAAAGTATTCCAGGCGCGCTTTTCCGGCGGCGATGTCTCGCAGATGGAACTCGCGCAGAGCCAGTCCGAATATGAAGCCTCGCTCGCGACGATTCCGCAACTCGAAACGCAGATCGCACAGCAGGAAGACGCGTTGTCGGTGCTGCTCGGCCACAACCCTGGCCCGATATTGCGCGGCCGTGAGCTGACCGAACTGGTGCAGCCCGTGGTACCCGCCGGCCTGCCGTCCGATCTGCTCGAGCGTCGTCCCGATCTGCTGCAGGCCGAGCAAAACCTGGTCGCCGCGAATGCCTTGATCGGCGCGGCGCGCGCGCTGTATTTTCCGCAAATCTCGCTGACCGGTCTGTTCGGCTCGACGAGCGGACAGTTCTCGAAACTGTTCACCGGGCCTGCGCGCGTCTGGTCGTACGCCGGTTCGTTGACGGTGCCGATCTTTACGGCGGGTAGCATCAGCGGTCAGGTCAGTCAGGCGGAGGCGCAGCAGCAACAGGCGCTGATCCAGTATCAGCAGGCTATCCAGACCGCGTTCCAGGAAGTCGACGATGCGCTCATCGCGCTGCAGAAGTCGCGCGAGCAACTGGTCGTGCAGGCTCGCCAGGTGGACTCGCTGCGCACGTATGCGCGGCTCGCACGGCTGCGTTTCGAAGGCGGCTATACGAGCTATATCGAGGTGCTGGATGCCGAGCGCAGTTTGTTCAATGCGCAGCTTGGCTACACGCAGACCAATGGCCTGGTGTTCAACTCGCTGATCGGTCTCTACAAGGCGATGGGCGGCGGCTGGGTTGTGCAGGCCGAGGCGATGACCGGGCGAGTGATGGGGCAGAAGGCGGTGGCACAGTTGGCCAGTCAGTCCGGCGATCAGTCAGGGACTCAGTCGACGAATCCATCAGCGAATCCGTCAGCGACTCCGACAACCACGGCGCCCGGCGCGGAGCAGCCTAAATGATCACCGCCACGACAAACGAGGCAAACGAGGCCGGTCCGATTCCCCTCGTCGCCTGCCACGAATGCGATCTGCTGCAGCGCGAATCCGCGGTGCCGCCCGACGGCACGCTGCGCTGCTGCCGCTGTCACGCGGAACTCTATCGCGCGCATCCCGACAGCACCGACCGGGCGCTGGCCTTCACGCTGACCTGCGTCGTGCTGTTCTTCATCAGCAATCTGTATCCGATTGTCGGACTCGCGGTGAACGGCGATCTCGTCGAGACGACATTGCTCGGTGCGGTTCGCGTACTCTACAAAGACGGCATGTGGCCAATCGCGGGTCTCGTGCTGGCGACCACCTTCCTGATGCCGTTGATGCAGATGACTGCGATGGCTTATCTGCTGGTGCCGTTGCAGCTGAACCGCCGCCCGTATCACGCCGACTTTGTGTTTCGCCTGATGCATCTCGCGCAACCGTGGGGCATGACCGAGGTGCTGATCCTCGGCATGCTGGTGGCTCTCGTGAAGCTCGCGCACATTGCGAGCGTGGTGCCTGGTGTCGCGCTCTGGTCGTTCGGCGCGCTCATGCTGCTGCTGGCGGCGGCCGGCTCCGCCTTCGATCCACACGCACTCTGGCGGCGCATGGGCAGCTTCGACGATGCGGCTTCGAAGACGGAGGCGGCCGCCGCCGCGTCCGCCCACACCGCGCTGCGCTGCGGCATGTTGAGTTGCCATAGCTGCGGCCTGCTGGTGAAGTCGACGGCTCATGTGCACGGTGCAGCATGCCCGCGCTGCGGCGCTCATTTGCATGCACGCAAACCCGACAGCATCGCGCGTACCTGGGCCTTCCTGATTGCCGCCATCGTGATGTATATCCCGGCGAATGCGCTGCCCGTGATGAATACCAGTTCGCTGTTCGGCTCGGAGAAGGACACCATCATGAGCGGCGTGGTTTATCTCTGGACCTCAGGCTCATGGCCGCTCGCCGTGGTGGTGTTCATCGCCAGCGTGGCGGTGCCGATGCTGAAGATCCTGGCGCTGATCTACCTCGTGATCTCCACGCAGCGGCGCTCGGTCATGCTCCTGCAGCAACGAACCCGCATCTATCGTCTGGTGGAGCTGGTGGGCCGCTGGTCGATGCTCGATATCTACGTCATCACCATTCTTGTCGCGCTCGTGCAGTTCAACGCGCTGGCCACGATTCAGGCGGGACCCGCCGCGGTTGCGTTCGGCTCGGTAGTCGTGCTGACGATGTTCGCGGCCATGTCGTTCGACCCGCGCCTGATCTGGGACGCGACGGAGGATCATCATGTCTAGACCTCCCGGGCCACCGGAGCTTCCCGAAGCGGTAGCGACGCGTCGCTCGCGCTGGCGCATGCAAGTCGTGTGGCTGGTGCCGCTGGTGGCGGTACTGATCGGCGGCTGGCTCGCGGTCAAGGCCATCCTGGAACAGGGGCCGACCGTCACCATCAGTTTCGAAACCGGTGAGGGGCTCGACGCTGGCAAGACCAAACTCAAGTTCAAGAACGTGGATATCGGCGTGGTCAAGAGCGTCACGTTGTCGCGCGATCACCGCAATGTGGTCGCCACCGCCGAGCTCACGAAAGACGCCACGGGTCTTCTGGTGGACGACACGCGTTTCTGGGTCGTGCGTCCGCGGATTTCGGGCGGCACGGTGTCGGGCATCGGCACCTTGATCTCCGGTTCGTTCATCGGCATGGACGTGGGCAGCTCGCCCAAGTCACGGCGCGACTACGTCGGGCTCGAGTCGCCGCCGGTGTTCGCGAGCGGCGTGCCGGGGCGTGAGTTCGTCCTGAAGGGCGACGACATGGGGTCGCTCGATATCGGCTCGCCGATCTATTTCAGGCGCTTGCAGGTCGGCCAGGTCACATCGTACAAGCTCGATGACGACGGTAAAGGGGTGACGATGCATGTGTTCGTCAACGCGCCGTACGACAAGTACGTGCAGAACGACACGCGCTTCTGGCAGGCGAGCGGTGTCGACGTCTCGCTCGATGCGACAGGTGTGAAGGTCAATACGCAATCGCTGGTGGCCATTCTGATCGGCGGCCTTGCTTTTCAGTCGACTGACAACGCGGTTGATGGGCCAGAGGCGAATGCCAGCACCGAGTTCACGCTGTTCTCTGACAAGACCGAGGCGATGAAACGCCACGACACTATCATCGATAACTACGTGCTCAATTTCAAGGAGTCGGTACGCGGCTTGACGGTTGGCGCGCCGGTCGATTTTCTCGGCATCGTGGTAGGCGAGGTCTCAGGGATTCGTACACGGTTCGATCCCGTAACGAAACAGTTCAGCATTCCGGTCGAGATCAAGGTGTTTCCAGAGCGATTTACGTCGCGCTTCGCGTCAGGGAAGACCGGCGGCAGGCTGACCACCGACGCCGATCGGCAGCAACTTGCGCAAACGCTCGTCGATCATGGCCTGCGGGCCCAACTGCGCACCGGCAATCTGCTAACTGGCCAGCTATACGTCGCGCTCGACTTCTTCCCCAATGCAGCCAGCGCGAAGGTCGACTGGAGCACGAACCCGCCCGCGATGCCGACGGTGCCCGGCGGCCTGCAATCGCTTCAGGACTCGGTGACGGCGCTCATCGCCAAGCTGAACAAGATTCCGTTCGAAGCGATCGGCAACGATGCGCATCAGACCCTGCGCGATGCGGATGCATTGCTCAAGCGGCTGGATACCGAGGTCGCGCCGCAAGCGGCTCAAACGCTGGCCGCCGCGAAGACCGCGCTCGACTCGGCGAATAACGCGCTGCAGCCTGACTCCGCGCTGGCACAGAACACCGGCGACGCAATGAAGGAACTGGCGCGTACGGCGGCGGCTTTCCGCACGCTGGCGGACTATCTCGAGCGCCATCCAGAGGCACTGATCCGCGGCAAGCTGGAGGATAAGAAATGATGCGCCCATCCTTAATCGTAGCAGTGGCGTTGGCGCTCGCCGCGTTGTACGGTTGCGCTTCGTCGCCCAAGTCGGACTTCTACACGTTGAGCCCGGCGGCCGCGCAGACGGACATGCCGCCTGCAGCGCCGATTGCTGTCCTGATCACGGTGGTGACCGTGCCCGATCTCGTTGACCGGCCGCAGATCGTGGTGCGTTCCGGTGACAACAAGGTGGATATCGACGAATTCGCCCGCTGGGCCGATCCTTTGAAAAGCCAGATCCCGCGCGTGGTACGCGCCGACCTCGGGCAGTTGCTGAACAGCCCGCTTGTCTCCACCTATGCGATCGGCGGCGATCCGGCGTCGGCTTACCGGGTTCAACTCGACATCCAGCGCTTCGATGCGGCGCTTGGCGACGCGGTGACGGTTGACGTGTTGTGGTCGGTCGCGTCGCCGGGGAAAAAGCCGGTGCTAAGCGGCCGAAGCACGGTCCACGAGCCTTGCAGCGGCGCCGGCTTCGATGGTGTGGTCGCGGCATACAGCAGGGCGCTCGGAACGGTGAGCCGCGATATTGCCAGCGCGATCCGCCCGGCGTCGCCTTGATGGGCGGTCGGGGATGACGCCGCGCGTAGGTCAGCATGGGTGAACTGGGCCCTTGGCGGCGCGTCGCGACACTGGAGAAATATCGTGAAACGCGTGGAAAACTTATGTTGTAACGCGGTCCTCCTCAGCTTGGCGCTGATGGTTTGCACGGGTGCACTCGCTCAATCCGCAGTGGCGGGGTTGATCGAACAACAACATTGCATGTTCTGTCATACCACCGAAGGGGCCGATCTGGCGCCGTCATTCCCCAAGATCGCACAACGCTATCGCACGTCGCCAGGGGCGAGTGTCATGCTGGAAAAGAAGCTGCTGGCCGGCGGAAAACCTCACTGGGGCGATATCACCATGCCGGAGGCCGATCCGGTTCCACCGCTTTCAAGTGACGATGCCCACGTGCTCATTCAGTGGGTGTTGCATCAATAGAAGGGGCTGCCTGCGTCGACCGGCATGTGCGAGTCGAATAGCGCAGGTTATCCACAGAAAATGTTCATATCCTTGTGGACAAGTCCTGGCCAAAGCCGCCAAGTGATTGAGCGCAGAGCGATTTCCTGATCGGTACGGCGAACCCGCACATCCAGGCAGACCATCGGCAACGCGCCGCTCATTCCACCGGCGAGGCCAGCAGCGACACCGGCACGCCTTGACAACTCACCCTGGCCACGAGCGCCGCGCCGAGATCGGCGCTTGCTCTAGTGTGCGCATCGAACGACGACTCTTCCTTGTCGACTCGCAGAATGTTAATCGGCCACGATGCCCGGGCGAGCCGTTCGTGCGCAAAGGACCCGACCCACAGCGGCGTGGCGGACGCGCCGTTCTCCACGGCATAGCCGCTCGGCCAGAAACGCAGGACGTCGCGTTCGTCGCGCGTGTCGCCGGGGCGCATGAGGACCAGCGACGAAGGCACGCCGTTGTTCAGCTTCGGCAATACCGGCAGCGATGTCGCCGCGACGTTCGGCGAGGCAAGCGAGAGCAGGCTGCGCGCCGACAGGTCCGTGCCCTCGATCCATCCCTGGGCGCGCAGTTGCCCCCTGATCGAATCGAGGTTCGACACCCATTGCAGCGTGAGCGGTTCCTTGTGGTCGCCGCCCATGTCCGAGCGATAGCATGGCAGTCTTTTCCACAGCGACACTGTCCACTGCGCTTGCGTGACCAGCACGGGCTGCGGGTGAGGCATGTGGTCCGGCGCCGCTGCCAGGGGATTGACGCTCAGTTGCACGCCCACGCTCGCGAGCATGACCACCAGAACCACGACCGGCATGAAACCGCGTGAGGGCGGCACTTCCGGATACCGTAATATTGCCGTCAGCGAGACGATGGCCACCCAGACGTATGCGAGCGCGGCACCGCCGATCGCGTCGGAGACCCAGTACCTACCGAAGTAAAGTCCTGCGAGCGCGACCACGATCACGACCACCATGCTCGCGGTCGCCACGAGCAAACCTTCCAGCATGCCGACCCGTCGCACGAGCAGGAACGCGAGGAAGCCGTAGACGATCACCGTCGCGGCGACGTGATTGCTCGGAAACACGTACGCGTCGGACAGGAGTTCATTGGGCGGCGCGCGGTGCATGGCGAACTGCAGGGCGAAGATCAGCAATTGGGAAAACACGACCGCGGCGAGCCAGTAGCCGATGGCGCGCCAACGCCGCTCGAGCAGCATCCACACCACCACCGTCACGACCACCGCCGTCAGCGTGAAGACGCTGCCGAGTGTCGCAACGCCTGCAAGGACCGTGTCGCTCCATGGCGTGCGCACCGATTGCAGGAAGTGATAGACGGACAGATCGACACTGACCAGCGGATCGCCGCTGACGACGTCGTCGAGCACGCCGAAGAAGAGCGCACCCGCCGCGAGCACAACCAGCGACGTCAACACGATGCTGCTGGCATCCGGCTGTTCGGGGTCGAGCAGCCGCCGCGCGAATCGGCCGAACGGGCCTGGGTGGCGGCACGCCCAGCTTCCCAGGTAGCGTCCCGCCGCGCTCGACCACGCACTGGCATGCGAGACCAGGAACTCCATCGCGCGATAGCTCAGCCAGACGATGCCCACCAGCAACGCGATGATGACAACGAGGCGGAACGACACCGCGCCGGCCAGCAGCACCGAGGCGCCGAAGACCACGCCCGGCAGGATATGCGCGGGAGCCCACAGCAGCGCCGACAGTACATTCATGCCGTAGAAGCGCAGCGGCGTCATGCCCAGCATGCCTGCCACCACCGGCACGATCGCTCGTAGTGGTCCGACGAAGCGGGCGAACACGACACCTTTGGCACCATGTTTCTGAAAGAAGCGGTGGCCGGCGTCGAGTATCTGCGGGTGGGTGCGGAACGGCCAGAACTGGACGATCCTGTCTTTGTAGCGGCCACCGATCCAGAAGCTCATGCCGTCCCCGGCGATGGCGCCGGCGATCGCCCACAGGAACACCCAGCCGAGGCTCAGTGAGCCGGTGCCGGCCAGTGCGCCGGCGAGGAACATCGCAGTGCTGCCCGGGATGAAGGTGCCGATGACGGCGACGGCCTCCAGGAAGGCCGCAAGAAAGACGACCGTGAGCATCCACGCCGGATGGCCGGCAAGCAGATGCAAAAGGTGGATGTAGGCGTGCTCCATCGTGCGCGATCAGCCGTTCTGGCGTAACGGTTGATCATAACGCGCACGGCGCTGCGCCACATTTTTGCCAACCGGCATCGGGCGACATGCCGGCGCACAATCTCACGAAGCCGTCAGCACATCGCCAGATGCGTTCGCCCGTTATGAAGCCGTCAACGAATCGCCGGATACGTGGACCCGCTCGCCGATCTGGACGTCCGGCTGCGTCGGGTAGCTGAAGTTGCGGTAGCTGCCGTCCTGCATACGCACCTGGACCTGATACGTGGTCTGCTTGCGCACGGCGTGCTCGATCCCGTTGCCGGCAAGACCCCCGCCGACAGCGCCTGCGATGGTGGTGAGAATCTTGCCCCGTCCACCGCCGATCTGATTGCCGACGAGGCCGCCGGCGACCGCGCCACCCAGCGCGCCGAGCCCGGTGGTCGGCTCAGGCGCCTGCACCGTGTTGATGGCGACGACTTCGCCCGCATAAGGGTCGGCGACCGGCCTTGCCGGCGCGGGTTCATAGGGTGCCTGGTAGCCCTGATTGTTTGCGTACCTCGGTGTCTCCGCGGCGGGCGTGCTGTGCGTGTGATGCACGCGCGGCCGTGCCGGTGCGGCTTGCTGGACCGTTTGCTGGGCCGTCTGCTGAACCGGTTGCTGAACCGGGGCCGCCTGGGGCGCGGCGACCGGAGCGCTGGCAACCTGCGCGGCGACCGTGGTGGCCGGCTGCGCGGGCTCGGTAACGGCGTGCGAGGTAGGCAGAAGGCCAGTCATCGCCGCGATGCCGGTGGCGCTCGCGAGGATGACGGCCACGGCTGCGCCGGCGACCAGGGGGTGGATACGGCTGCGCTGCGAATTACTGGAGGTGAGGTTCGTGTTCATTGCGGGCTCCGCGGGTAGATGCCTGCAATAACGCGGCAGCAGCGCGGCCGGTGGACGCCAGACGCACGCTGCTTTGTAAGCATTTGTACAAATTGCCGACGAAGATGGGCCGGTCAGATTTCGTCGGTAAATTCGTCGAGGAAGCGCTGCAGACGATTGTGGCGAATCTTCGCCAGACGCGCGCCGGTTGCTGTCTGGAAACCGGATGCTTTCAGCGATGAACAAAAGTGGCTGGCGGGCGGTCTTACCGTTTGACCGGGTTCCTTTGCGAGCGTCGTTGGCTCGGCATCGCTACGATGTGCGGGAAACATGGGTCGGGCAATTCGACGGCATGATGGAGTGGGCTATGAAAATCGTGACAAAAACCATGTTGGCCGCGGCGCTGATGATGGGGCTGACGGGCGTGGCTTGCGCTCAATCGGCAAACCTTAACGCCAATGGTATGGTCGGTTTGCAGGCAGGTGGGATGAATGGCGCAGGGCAGGGAACGGGTTTGGGGGCGGGCGCGGCCGGGCTGAGCCCAACGCCAGGCTTGGGCACCCTGGGCCACGCCCCAGCGATCGGAGGAGCCGGCGGCACTGGATCCGGCCCGGCGCTCAACAACATGCGGGCGAACGGCACCAGCCTGAATATGAGCCCGGATCCTCGCGCACCGAACGTGACGGGAAAAGCGTTCGGACAGTAGTCGTCACTCAGCCCGAACCAGTTGCAGAACGATGCGCTTCGCCGACTTGAGATGTTCCGCCGTCATCGATCGCGCGAGGCGTGCGTTACCGGTCTCGCATGCTTCGAGAATCTTGAGATGCTCGTCCTGGAACGCCGGTGTGTCGGCGAGCAGCGTGCTTTGCAATCGCTCGTAGCGCTCGACCTGAGCGCGCAGCTCGCGGATCGCTTTCAATTGCCGGCTGTTTGCACACGGCCGGTATAGCAGTTCATGAAATTCGCGATTCAGTTCACCCTGTCTTTGCGCGGTATCGGCATCTCCCAGAAGCCGATGAACGAGTTCGGCGCGGGATAACGTCTCACTGTCCATGCGTTTGACCGCGTGGAAAATGGCGTCGCCTTCGAGCAAGATGCGCAGGCCGTAAATCTCGTCCAGGTCCGACTCGGTCAAGGTGCGCACGACCGCCCCGCGATTGCGCATGAGTTCGACCAGTCCTTCGCCCTCGAGCTTTTGTATGGCCTCTCTCATCGGCACCCGGCTCACGCCGAAGCGATCGGCGAGTTCGCGCTCGACCAGCCGTGCGCCATCCTCCAGTTCGCCGGTCGCGATCAGTTCGCGTAGTGAGGCGGCGATGGCATCGGCCGTCGAATCCAGTTTGTGGTCCATGTGCGTCGAGTTCCTGTCGTTTGGAATAATGGTATACCAAAACGGGTGCGCGCATTTAGAATGCGCCTGTTGCGAAATCAAATCCGGGTCAACAGCGAAGGAGATTGGCATGGCGTACGGCGAGCACAAATACGCGGTATCGGTGCAATGGACAGGCAACCGCGGCAGCGGCACCTCGGGATACCGTGAATACGGTCGGGACCACATCATCGCTGCGGGAAACAAGCCTGACATTCCCGGGTCATCGGACGCCGCATTTCTCGGCGACGCGAACCGGTGGAACCCGGAAGATCTGCTGGTCGCCTCAGCGTCCGCCTGTCACAAGCTCTGGTATCTGCATCTTTGTTCGGATGCGGGCATCGTTGTTTTGAGCTATCGCGACAACGCGGAAGGCACGATGCTCGATAGTCCGGAGCAGGCCCGCTTTTCACAGATCGTTCTGCGGCCGCACGTCGTCATTCAGGCAGGCGGCGACCTGGAGCTGGCTGGGCGTTTGCATCATACGGCCCATGAGAAGTGCTATATCGCGAACTCGGTCAACTTTCCGATTCTGTGCGAACCGGCTATCGAGACGGATGGGAACTGACGCTTGTGCGGTGCAAGTGATTCAGCATGGCGAGCGTTCGGCATCGCATTGCCAATTGCTTCACACCTTCATGTGCGCCGCACCATGCCATCAAAAATGATGGATTTATCGAAGTAAAAAAACTTGCATTTCGTACAGAAAAAGCTACCTTCATAAAACAAAACGACTTCTGGCTCGGCACCGGAGGAGACACATGCCGGCTACACGTATGATGATTGCGCGTCGTGCGGGCGTTAGCGTGGCCACGGTCGATCGTGTGTTGCGCGACGATCAGGCCGTGCGTCCGGAAACTGCCGAGCGCGTTCACCTTGCGCTGGCCACGCTGCGCGACGAACGCGCGAGTCGCGGCCGCCCGGCGAAGGCCGGTTCGTTTCGCGTCGCCTTTGTGCTTCCCCAGATCAACTCGCGCTTTCTCGATCATGTCGAGCGCGGTATCGCGCTCTCCGCCAGCTTCTTTCGCGAACACCGCATCATCCCTTCGTTCTATCGCTGCGATTTTTCCAGTCAGCGCGACACGGCCACATTCGCCGAACAGGTGGCCAGCTACGACGCGCTCGTGCTCGTGCCGCTCGACTATCCATGGGTAGAACGTCTGATCGAAGACATGAGCGCGGCGAACGTGCCTGTCGTCACGGTGTTCTCCGATCTGCCGTCGAGCCGCCGCGCCGCGTATGTCGGCGTCGATAACCGGGTCGCCGGTCGTACGGCCGGTTTGTTGATGGGCAGATTTCTCGGTTCCCGCATTGGCACGGTGGCGGTGCTTTCCGCCTCGTCACGCCTGCATGATCAACTGGAGCGGCGCACTGGTTTTTCGCAGGTTCTGGAAGAGGACTTTCGCAATCTGCGCTGGATCGCCGAGCCCGATTTCGCCGAAGACGACGACGGTGCGGGTCTCGCCGCTCAGGGTTTGCTGGCACGCCATCCGGATCTGGTCGGCGTCTATGCGACGGGCGGCGGCATCTCCGGGATTGCCGCGGCATTGCAGGAATCCGGCGACAAGGCCCGTCTGGTTGTGATCGGCCATGAATGCACCGCGGAGACCCGCAGCCAGCTCACCGAACGCGCGATCGATGTGATTCTCGATCAGGACGTGCGAGGCATCGTGCACTGGGCCGGCCTTGCCGCGATTAATTTTCTTAACGACGTGCGTGGCGCGCTCGCCATCCCAACGCCGGAAACCCGAATTTATCTTCGTGAGAATGCGCATGCCTGAAGCTCGCGACACGCGGATTGCCGTCTGAATCCGCTGGAGCCGAAACGCGGTGCCCGGCGCATGGGCGCTGTTCCATATCAGGTTGGAGACCCGAGAAAGACAAGGAGAAGACACATGTTACGTCTTACGTCAGCAAGGGTAGTGGCGGCAGCCATCGTATCGCTGGGATTCGGCATGGCGACGGGCGCGCAGGCGCAGGGCAAGCAGTTGACATTATGTTGGGCGGCATGGGATCCAGCCAACGCACTCGTCGAACTGTCGAAAGATTTCACGAGCAAGACCGGCATCAAGATGAAGTTCGAGTTCGTGCCGTGGACCAGTTACGCCGACCGCTTCATCAATGAACTTAATTCGCATGGCAAACTATGCGATCTGATCATCGGCGATAGCCAGTGGATTGGCGGCGCGGCGGTTAATGGGCACTACGTCAAGCTCAACGATTTCTTCGTGAAGAACAAGATATCGATGGACGACTTCGTGCCGGCGACCGTGGTCGGTTATTCGGAGTGGCCGAAGAATACGCCGAACTACTGGGCATTGCCGGCAATGGCCGACGCGGTCGGCTGGACATATCGCAAGGACTGGTTCGCGCGCCCGGAGTTGCGCGCGGAGTTCAAGCAAAAATATAAACGCGAACTCGAACCACCCACCACGCTGGATGAGCTCAAGCAAACCGCCGAGTTCTTCCAGGGCCGCAAGATCGACGGCAAGACCGTGTACGGCGCGTATATCTTCACCGAGCGCGGTTCCGAAGGCATCACGATGGGCGTGACCAACGCGCTCTATAACTTCGGCTTCGAATACGAAGACCCGAAGAAGCCTTATCACCTGGACGGCTTCGTCAATTCACCGGGCGCGATCAAGGGGTTGGAGTTCTATAAGGCGCTCTACAAGTGTTGCACGGCACCGGGAATGACCAACGCGTACATGCAGGAAGGACTTGACGCGTTCAAGTCAGGCCAGGTGGCGATGCAGATGAACTGGTTTGCGTTTTTCCCGGGACTCTATAAAGACCCGAACGTCGGCGGCGACAAGATCGGGTTCTTCGTCAATCCGCGTGAGTTGAAGCAGTTCACACAGTTGGGCGGGCAGGGCATCTCGGTCGTTTCGTACTCGGATCATAAAGACGACGCGCTCGAGTACATCAAATGGTTCGCGCAGCCGGATGTCCAGAAGAAATGGTGGCAATTGGGCGGTTATTCGGCGGCGAAGTCGGTGGTCGATGCCCCGGACTTCCCAAAGAGCGCCCCGTTTGCACCGGCCTTCCTGAAGTCGATGGCGATCGTGAAGGACTTCTGGGCGGAACCCGCTTACGCAGAACTGCTGCTCGACATGCAAAAGCGCGTGCATGATTACGTGGTGGCCGATAAGGGCACGGCCAAGGAAGCGCTCGATCTCCTGGTCAAAGACTGGAACAAGGTCTTCAAGGCCGAAGGCAAGAACTAGCGCGTTTCCCGACTGGACCGGCGCCGCCTGCACGGATTGCCGCCGGTCCGCTTAAAGGAGTCAGGCATGTTGGCAAACAAGCCTTTTCCGTCGGCTGGGCTCGAGTCAGGCGCACGGGCGCGCGTGAGCACGCGCCTGGCCGGGCTATCGGACCGAACCATTGCGTGGCTGTTCATTCTTCCGACGATCCTGCTGCTGCTCGCCATCAACATCTTCCCGTTGATCTGGGCATTGCGTCTCTCGTTCACGAATTTCAAGTCGAATATGCCGAGCGTGCCGGCGCACTTTGTCGGCATCGACAACTACGTCGATATTCTCACCGACGAAGACATCTGGTACGCCATGCAAGTCACGGCGCGTTTCGTGTTCTGGTCGGTCGGACTGGAGGTGCTGCTCGGCTTCGGCCTCGCGTTGCTGATCAACCGGCAGTTCCGCGGGCATAGTTTCTGGACCACGTTGATCCTGCTGCCAATGATGCTTTCGCCCGCCGTCGTGGGCAATTTCTGGACCTTTCTGCTGCAACCGCAAACGGGTCTTTTCAACGATATCGTCAGCTTCTTCACGGGCATTGCTCCCGGGTCGTTCCAGATGATCGGCGACGTCTCGCTTGCACCGTGGACCATCGTGATGGTCGATACGTGGATGTGGACACCTTATGTGATGCTCATCTGCCTCGCGGGTCTGCGTTCGATTCCCGACTACATCTACGAAGCGGCGGAAGTGGATCGCGCCACGCCATGGCGGCAGTTCTGGTCGATCACGTTGCCGATGACCTTGCCGTTCCTGATGCTGGCGGTGCTGTTTCGCGGCATCGAGAACTTCAAGATGTTCGACATGGTGAACCTGCTGACTTCCGGCGGACCGGGTTCGGTAACCGAAACCGTGTCGATCACGCTAAAGCGCGCCGCATTCGAGAAGTGGCAAACCGGCTATTCGTCGGCGCTGGCCATCATTCTCTTCGTGACGGTGTTCGGTGCGGCGAACATCTATGTGAAGGCACTCAACCGGGTGAAACAACGATGAGACCGACTGCCAGTCAATACTCGGTGGTGGCGTCGTCGCCGCGCGCCAAGCGCTTCGCCGCCGCGGCCGTCATCACGTATGCATTGCTCGCCACCTTGCCGATGGTCTGGATCTTCCTGACGAGCTTCAAGACCCAGGAAGACGCGATCGCCTATCCGCCAGTCGTGCTGTTCCAGCCGTCCATGGAAGGCTACGTGAACCTGTTTACGATCCGTTCGCGGCAGACGCCGGAATTCATCGCCAGTCTGCCGCCTGCGCAAACCTGGTATGAGCGCGACGTGCGCAAGCGCAGCATGGTGATCGCGGGTCCGTCGAAGGTGTTGCCGCGCTTCGTCAATTCGCTCGTGATCGGATTCGGTTCGACTTTCCTCGCGGTGTTTCTCGGCACGCTCGCGGCGTATGCCTTTTCGCGTTTCAAAGTCCCCCTCGCCGACGACCTGCTGTTTTTTATTCTGTCGACTCGCATGATGCCGCCGATAGCGGTCGCGATTCCGATCTACCTGATGTATCGCGCGTTGGGCCTGAGCGACAGCTATGTCGGCATGATCGTGCTTTATACGGCAGTGAATGTCTCGTTGGCGGTGTGGCTGCTGAAGGGCTTCATGGACGAGATTCCGCGCGAATACGAAGAGGCGGCGCTGGTAGACGGCTACACACGTCTGCAGGCCTTCGTCAAAGTCGTGCTGCCGCAGGCAATCACCGGCATTGCGGCAACCGCGATTTTCTGTCTGATCTTCGCGTGGAACGAGTATGCGTTCGCGTCTTTGCTGACGAGCGGCGATGCGCAGACCATGCCGCCGTTCATTCCGTTCATCATCGGCGAAGGCGGGCAGGACTGGCCCGCTGTTGCGGCGGCGACCACGCTATTCGTACTGCCGATTCTCTTCTTTACTGTCGTGCTGCGCAAACATCTATTGCGCGGTATCACATTTGGAGCGGTGCGCAAATGAAACGTGATTTCGTTCTCACGCAGGGGCGCTGGCTGCGCCGCAGCTATAGCGAAACGGCCTCCACCGTGCTGATCGGCACCGGCATGGCGATGCTGGTTCAGCCGTTTTCGCTGGCGCTGTTCACGTGGTCGTTTCCGGTCATTCTGGTGGGTGCACTTGCGTTCCTCGTGACGAGCCATTTCCCGGAATAGCGCCATGTCGACCATCGTGCTTGCCAACCTCCATAAACGTTTCGACGATTTCGTCGCGGTGCGCGGCACCAGTCTGACGATCGATGCGGGACGCTTTGTCGTACTGCTCGGTCCGTCGGGCTGCGGCAAGACCACCACGCTGCGGATGATCGCCGGGCTCGAGTTGCCGACCTCAGGGCAGATTCTGATCGACGGCGAAGACGTGACGGCGCTGCGTGCACGTCAGCGCGATATCGCGTTCGTGTTTCAGATGTTCGCGCTGTATCCGCATATGACGGTGCGCAACAACATAGCGTTTCCGCTGAAGAACGAGCATGTGTCGCGCAAGGAAATCGCGACGCGGGTCGATGCGGTCGCACGCATGCTGCGCATCGAGGACATTCTCGATCGCAAAACAGGCGGCCTGTCGGGCGGTGACCGGCAGCGCGTCGCCCTCGGCCGCGCGATCGTGCGGCAGCCGAAGGCTTTTCTGATGGACGAGCCTCTTGGGACGCTCGATGCGGACTTCCGCGAGCTGATGTGTCTTGAACTGCGCAAGCTGCATAACGCGCTCGCGGCAACGACGGTTTATGTGACGCACGATCAGAGCGAAGCAATGGCGATGGCCGACGACATTGTCGTGATGAACAAGGGCGAAGTGCTGCAAGCCGGGCCGCCACATGAGATTTATCATTTTCCGGCCACCGTGTTCGTCGGCAACTTTATCGGCAGTCCGCCGATGAATTTCCTGCCGGTCGATCGCGGTGTCGATGCGGGTAGCGAAGCGGTACAACTTCACGGCGCCCCAGTGCCGGTGCCACGTTGCGAGGCGGCGGCCGAGCGTGTTCTGCTTGGCATTCGCCCGGAGCATGTGGTGCTCGACGAGCGCGGCCCACTGCGCGGCAAGGTCATCGCCGATGAATATCTCGGCTCGCATCAGGTGCTGGTGATTGAGACCGCGTTGGGCGTCGTGCGCGTGCGGGCGGGCAAGGACGACGGTTTGCCTGCCGGATCGCCGGTCGGTTTGTCGTTTCGCAAGGAGCGCACGCTGCTGTACGACGCGCAATCGGGCCGCCTGCTGCCACGCGCCGCTCAAACGATTCCCGCATACGGAGAGGCTCATGGCTGAAATCCAGTTGCGCAATGTATCGAAACGGTTTGGCGACATCCGCGCTGTCGACGATCTTTCGATCGACGTCGATGATGGCGAGTTCATCGTGTTGCTTGGGCCGAGCGGTGCAGGCAAGACGACTACGCTGCGTCTGATTGCCGGGCTGGAACGACCGGATACCGGCGATGTACTGATCGATGCCGCCATTGCTACGGGCGTGCATCCATCGGATCGCGACGTCGCGTTTATCTTCCAGCAATACTCGCTCTATCCGCATCTGACTGTGTTCGGCAATCTGGCTTTTCCGCTGCGCTCGCCAAGAAGGCGCAGCAGCGAGACCGAGGTGCGCGCGCGAGTCCACGCGGTGGCCGAGATGCTGCATATGGAATCGAAGCTCGACAATATGGCGACACACCTCTCAGGCGGCGAAATGCAGCGCGTGGCGATAGGGCGTGCGCTCGTGCGGCAACCCAAGGCATTTTTGATGGACGAACCGCTGTCGTCGCTCGATGCAAAGCTGCGCGAAGAGTTGCGTATCGAACTCAAACGCCTGCATCGCACGATCGGCGCAACGATTGTTTACGTTACGCACGATCAGGTTGAAGCGACGACGCTCGCGGATCGTATCGGCATTCTCGAACATGGGCGTCTGGTACAGCTCGGCACGCCCCGCGAGGTATACGGCAATCCGGTTTCGCTCAGTGCAGCGCAGCGGCTGGGCTCTCCGCCGATCAACCTGCTGCCGCCGGCGCTGTTCGATTCGGCGCACATGCCGGCGGGTACGGCCACAGTGGCAATCCGTCCCGAAGACGTGGTGCTGCATGACGGCGACACGCGGGATCAACGCGATGTTTCAGGTGCACAGGACGCATTGAATCTGAAGGTGCTCGAATATTCGCCGCTGCGGCACCTGCTGATCCTCGATCGCGCGGGAACCGCCGTCGTGGCAACGACAGTGGCGGAGCGCAATTTCACGCCCGGGCAATCGGTCGGCGTTTCGCTGCCGGCGCGCAGTCTTTTATATTTCCGAGCCGACGGCAGGAGGATAGCGACATGAACGGCAAAACGGTCATGGCGTGCATCGACGCCGCATATGCGTCGCTGAAGGAACATACCGACGAGATCGCTTTGCTCGACCAGCAGATCGGCGATGGCGATCACATCTTCAATCTGCTGCGAGGCATGGAGGCCCTGCTCGCTGTGAGGTCGGACATCGAAGCCGCAGCATTCGGCCCCGCGCTGGAAATCGCGGCATCCAAGGTCCTTTCGACGGTGGGCGGATCGTCGGGGCCGTTGTTCTATTCGCTGCTGAGCGGCATGTCTAAAGCTTCCGAACGGCATGCACCGGATACAGCGGGTTTTGCGCACGTTTTTGCCGCGGGGGTCGAAGCGGTCGGTCAACGCGGCAAGACCGGCGTCGGCAGCAAAACGATGATGGACGTCCTGATCCCGGTCGCGAAGCGCTTCGACGAACTGGCCGCACAGGGCGCGACATCACAAGAGGTGCGCGATGCGTTGCCGCGGGTCGCGGAGGAAAACATGCTCGCTACCCGCGATATGCTGGCGACCAAAGGGCGGGCGTCGTTTCTCGGCGAACGTTCGCGTGGACACATCGATCCGGGAGCGCGTTCGAGTCAGATCATGATTGCGTCGGTATGCGCGCGACTGGCGCTTCATAACGAGTGAAGGAGCGAGAGACCGTGAAAAAATTCATCAATGATGTGGACGATTTTCTCGCCGAGAGTCTGGCGGGGTTCGCCGCTGCGCACAGCGACCTGGTCGTGCTGAACAATGAGCCGGTGTTTGTGCGTCGCAAGGCGTTGAAGCCCGGCAAGGTTGCGCTGATTTCGGGTGGCGGCTCTGGCCATGAGCCTCTGCACTCAGGCTTCGTCGGCTATGGGATGCTCGATGCGGCCTGTCCGGGGCAGATTTTCACGTCGCCGACACCCGATCAGATGATGGCCGCAGCAAGGGCTGTCGATACCGGTGCCGGCGTGCTTTTCATCGTGAAGAACTACTCCGGTGACCTGATGAACTTTGAAATGGCGTCGGAGATGTCCGAGGTGCCGAATGCAATGGTGCTGATCAACGACGACGTGGCCGTGGAGAATTCGAGTTACACGACAGGGCGGCGCGGCGTGGCCGGCGCGGTGATCGTCGAGAAACTGGTTGGCAGTATGGCGGAGAGCGGCGCGGATCTCGAGCAATGCAAGGCCTTTGGCGACCGCATCAACAAGCGCACCGCGTCGATGGGTGTGGCGTTCACCAGTTGCACGGTGCCGGCGGCCGGTACGCTAACGTTCAAAATCGGCGACGACGAGATCGAAGTGGGTGTCGGCATTCATGGTGAGCCTGGGCGTCGGCGCGCGAAGTTCGCACCCGCTGACGCGATTGCGGGCGAGTTGCTGACGGCGATTGCTGAAGATCTGAAGCCGGCGGCAGATGCTGAATTACTTGTGCTCGTCAATGGGCTCGGTGGTACGCCGCTTGGAGAACTGTATCTGCTCTTCAATTCCACGCGTACGTGGCTCGAGCAGCGCGGGCTGAATATCGGCCGGGTGCAGGTAGGCGCGCTGACGACTTCGCTGGAGATGGCCGGTGCATCGATCACACTGTGCGTGCTCGACGATGAGATGAAGCGCCATTGGGACAGCGCAGTGCATACGCCGGGACTACGCTGGGGCGTGTAATGCGAAGGTCTGCCGTTTGCCCGCCGCTCACCGGAGTAACCGTGAGCAGGCGGGCAGCATTGGTTTAATGCAGCAACGTCATCTGCACGACCTTCACGACAACGAGTGCGACCGCCACGATCAGATAGCCGCGCAGCACGCCCATCCAGATGCGTTTGGATAGCGTCAGTTGCGGTGCCGGCAGTTCTTCCAGGGGTGGCATGCGCCACATATTGCGTGCTTCTTTCGAAAACTGCTGCTCGCCAGCTGAAGCCTGGGCGACCGCGGAAGCCGCTGTATCCGTCGATGCGAGCCGCAGCCTGCGAACCGTCACGGTTGCAGCGTAGCCGACCACGGCCAGTAGCGTGCCGCCGGCCAGTACTTCAATGATTGCTTCGCTGGTAATGTCCGGATACATCACCGATGCAGTCAGGATGATTGAGAGCATGACGAGCACCCAGACAACTGCGCCTGTAAAGAAGTTGAGCTTCTTCGAGTTCACCCACGGACCAAGAACCGCACGGTCGTTGCACAACAGCAGCAGAAATACGGTCGCGCTCGGGAGCAGCACGCCTGCGAGCGTCTGCACGGCTTCAGTCAGAAGACCGAGCGGGCTGCCGGGAATCAGGACCAGCGTCGCTGCGGCCGCGATGATGCCGAAGTAGACGACGTAAAAGCCCTTCGCGTCCGTCACGCCGCGATGCAGCGAGTGGCGAATCTTGAACACGTCGCCGATTGCGTAAGCGGTGGAGAGCGAGACCGCGGCCGCGCCAATGATGCAGGCGTCGAGCAGAGCAACCGCGAAGAGAACCGCGGGTGTGCGGCCGGCATATTTTTCGAGGCTGGCGATCACGCCGCCGGCATCCGTGAAATTGCCGAACTCGGGTTTGCCTGCGAACAGTGCAGAGCAGAACGAGATCATGGCCACCGCGCCGATCATCACGAATACGATGCCGATCCACAAGTCGGCTTTCTCATACTTCATGAAGCGCGGCGTGATGCGTTTATCCACGATATAGCTCTGCTGGAAAAACAACTGCCACGGCGCGACAGTGGTGCCGACAATGCCGATCACGAGCAGCATCACATCGCTCAGTTTCGAATTAGCGGGCCAGTTCGGAATCAGGAAGTCGTGCGCCATCTGGCCGACCGGCGGATGAATCGACACCAGTACGGGCACCAGCAACAGGCTCAACAGACAGAGCGCGACCGCAAAGCGCTCGAAGCGCCGGAAGTTGCCCGTACTGACTGCGGCCATTGTCACTGCGGCGGCGATGCAGACCCCGGCCACTTTCGAAATGCCGAAGAAATCCAGCACGAACGTGATGCCGATGAACTCGGTCACGATAGTGAGCGCGTTCAGGATGAACAGGTCGACTACGCTGAATGCCCCCCAGAACTTGCCGAAGCGCTCGAAGATCAGCCGGGCATGGCCGACGCCGGTCACGGCGCCGAGACGCAGCACCATTTCCTGATTGACGAAGAGAACGGGCACTAGCAGCAGCATGGTCCACAGCAAGGTGGTGCCGTAATTCTGTCCCGCTTGCGTGTAGGTGCCGAAGGCGCCGGCGTCGTTGTCGCCGACCATCACGATGAGGCCGGGCCCAAGGATCGCAAGCAGCGTTCGGATGCGGGCCCACCAGTTGTTGCGAGGCGCGGTATCGTGGTGCGCGATGGTGCCGAGCGCGCCTTTGATGTCGCCGAGATGGGCTTCGTCGAGAACGGCGCTGCGTGGCGGTGAGACATTGATTGGAGTGGACATTTTTGGCCGCCTGAGTAGATGTGGTTTGTATGCAGTGGCGCGTCTTCGGAATCCGCAGCACGAGTGTCGTCGAATGGGGTCGAGCGACGGCGGCGCATGCGGATCGCGAAGGCGTGCGGGTGCTGACAGTGCCTAATTACGAAGCCGGGTTCGAGATGAGCGCTTTGACGCGCTGCCAGGACACGGCGAGCCAGTGCGGCTTGATGCTGTGAAGCGCGAGTGCAGCGTCGCTGTGAATATGCGCTTGCTGCAGGGTCGGTACGAGGACGGCGATGTACATGGTGTTTCTCCGGGGCGTATGGCTTGACGCGGGTTGCGGAAAGCCAGCAGACACGGAGCGCGGCCGGCACTATGCGCGCGGCGGCGAACCTCTGCTTGCTTTCCTCAGGCAAATGAAAAATTGCGTGGCAATTGAGCGGCATAAGGGATAACTGTCACTGTCCGGCATGGCGGCTCCTTATCGGTTTTGTTTATCTGCGTTGCTTATCGACGTTGCTAATCTGCGTTCGTTAAGTACGTGCTCGTCCACGCGCTCGGCCGCGCCGGAATTCGAACAGATCGAACCGGCGTGAGCGAACGCTGCCGCGAGTGGATGCTCGCGACGCAATGCCATATGGTTGCGGGACGTGCATAAGCACGGCGCGGCCGAATGGCGCTAGTTAAGGTGCACGGGGTGAGTTACTGCGGCGCGCACCGTCTGCCTGCTGGCGAGACGGCGGCTGAGAAAAAGAGAGCGCGGGCGTCGGGCCGGTCAGGCAGTGAAACTGTTCGAAAATCGACTACTGCTGGTGTCCAAGGCAATGGCCCCGTTTGTGATGACTGGCGAATTTTATGCACTCCCGCAAGCAGAAGTCAACATGCTTCGTTAAGCGAAGCAAATATTCTTTTTTTATGCGTGCGGCAACGCACTTCGCTATTGTTGGCAAGGTTGAGTCTTTCAGAAGTGACAGGAAGGACAGGGGAATGAAGGGCGCGGATGCAGCGGTGGATAGGGCAACGGCGGGGCAACGGCAGGGGCAGGTGACGCGCTCGCCAGCAAATTCGGAGTGCGATCTCTTTTGTGTGATTTTTACTTGCGATTTTATAAGTGTGCCGAATACAATCCGCCCGTCTCAGCAAAAGGAGTCCCCCGTGGACACATGCTCCAGTAGTGGAAGTCCGATGCCGGTCTACGCCGGCGCAGTATCCGCGAGTTAGCAGCAGGATTACTCCTTCGCCGCTAACTCGCTCCGTTCGGGTTAGCGCGCTTCTTCAGTGACCGGTTCCAGCCGGTCTGCCAGTCGCACGCTCCCTCTGTTTGATCGGTATCGCATTGTTTGCGAGACCCGGTCACGTCTTCGTACATCGCCCGGTTTTGCCGGACCCGATGGGAGTGAGCTTATGTTCGTCAAATCGTTGTCGTATCGTTCTTTGGCGCGCCGCGCGCGCGGCGCTCAGACTTGTCTCGCGCAGAAAGTCCCTGAAAGAGCGGGGTGGTGGATGTCGGGTGGCCACGTCGGGCTGACGTTTCTGTTGTCGGTCGGCGTGGCGCCGTCCGTGCTGGCACAGACGCCGATAGTGGATCCGGTGCCCGCCTCGGATCAGGCGCCTGCCGCAGTTCAGTCTCCGGCCGCAGGGCAGACGTCTGCCGCTGAGCAGACCCCTGCCGCGCCCACCGGACTCTGGGAACGTTCGAATCTGCTCGACGACATGGGCGGGCTGCGCCCCTGGCTCGGCAACTACGGCGTGACCTTCAACCTGCAGGAAACCAGCGAGTATCTGAACAACCTGTCGGGCTGGGTCAAACGAGGCGGCGCTTACGATGGACTGACCCAGTTCGGTATCGTCGTCGACACGGAAAAAGCGGTGGGGCTGCCGGGTGGCACGTTCAATGTCTCGGCATTGCAGATTCACGGCAGCAATCTGAGCCAACGGAATCTGCAGACCCTTCAAAGCGCGAGCGGTATCGAGGCCGAGGACACGACGAGACTATGGGAGCTCTGGTATCAGCAATCCCTGATTGGCGGAAAAGTGGACCTGAAGGTCGGGCAGCAGAGTCTCGACCAGGAATTCATGGTGAGCCAGTTCGCGACGCCGTTCGTCAACGCGACCTTCGGCTGGCCTGTGTTGCCGTCGGTCGATATGCCGGCGGGCGGCCCGGCCTATCCGCTGTCGTCACTTGGCGTGCGATTGCGCGCCAGGCCTTCGGATGCATGGACTGTGATGGCCGGTGTCTTCGGCGGCAATCCGGTGGGCAGCGAGACGGGCGACCCACAGCAACAGAACCGCCACGGCACGAATTTCAATCTGCGTGGCGGCGCGTTGTTCATCGGCGAGGTGCAGTACGCCATCAACCAGCCTGCGGCGAATCCCTCGGGTACGCAGGCAGCCGGTCTGCCTGGCACCTACAAGCTGGGCTTCTGGTACAACACGCAAAAATTTGCGGACCAGCGTTTCGACAGTGCCGGTTTGTCGCTGGCGAATCCGGCGAGCAGTGGCGCGCCGGCGAGTCACCGGGGCGACTACAGCTTCTACGCAGTGGCCGATCAGACGGTCTGGCAACGGGGCGGGGACAGTCCGCAGTCGGTGGGTGCCTTCGCGAGAATCATGGGCGCGCCAGGTGATCGGAATCTGGTGGACCTCGGTGTGAATGCGGGTGTAGCACTCAAAGCGCCGTTCAAAGGGCGCGACAACGACGTTGCTGGATTGGCCGTCGGTTACGCGAAGATCGGCTCGCGTGCTCAAGGGCTCGCGAGCGATACCGCCTCGCTGACGACACCGGGCTATCCGTCGCGCAGCGCCGAGACTGTCGTCGAGGCGACCTACCAGTATCAGGTCGCACCGTGGTGGCAGTTGCAGGCGGACTTCCAATATGTGTTCCGGCCGGCGGGCGGTATTCCGGATCCGGGCAATCCGTCCCAACGCGTCGGTAACGAAGCGATCGTCGGGTTGCGGACCAATATCGTTTTCTGAGTGGACCGCCGGCCGTTTCAACGCGCTTCTGGACGCAGTGGCACGTTGAAGCCCCCAGAACCGGGTAGGGGGATGGGCGATGGGGCGTTGTGGGAATTCCAGTTCCATGACGTCAATACGCAACTAACGGTCAAGCCCGGCCGGCCGCTCCGGATAACGCGACGCCCGCCTCGGTGGAAACTGAAGACGGCCACCGCGCGCGTCCTACGCAGCAGCTATGCAGTGAAGAGACCGGCTATGCCACTCACCGATTGCCGTCAAGCAGATCGCCAAGCAATTCGTCGAATGCGGCCTGGGCGTCTTCGAGTTCCTGCAACGCAGCGTCGAACGTTTGCAGCGCGAACTGCGAAGGCTGGCCGCTGCCGGCCGGCGGGAATTGCGATTGCAGCGACGCGAAGGCCGCCTTTACCCGCGTGGTTGCAGTCAAGACGCGCTCCATCGCGGCTGATTCTTCGGCTCTCGCCTGTTCGTGATCCATGAAAACTCCGTGCTCGTCTGGTCGGCTCGCGCCGTATCAAATGCGTGACTATGCCACGTCCGCAGTCAGGACAGCGGCAGGCCGCCGTTAGCCTTGATTTCCCGGAGTGACAACGCCGATTCCACCGACGTCACGCCCGGCAGGCTGCGCATCTCGTCGCGCATGAACGTGCCGTAGTCGTCGAGATCGCGCGCGACCACCTGCAGAATATAGTCGGCGCTGCCCGACACGTTGTGGCACGCCAGAATTCGCGGGATTGCCTGGACCTCGCGTTCGAAACGGGTGGCGACCGCGCGGTCATGCACGGCAAAACGCACATAGACGAACGCGACGACGCCGAGGCCGAGGGCGGAGCGCGAAAGCATCGCGCGGTACTGATCGATATAGCCGTCGTTTTCGAGGCGCTTGAGGCGGCGGGCGCAAGGCGTCTCGCTCAGGCCGACCATGTCGGCGAGCCGTGCATTCGACATGCGGCCGTCGTTCTGCAGCGCGGCGAGGATCGCGCGGTCTGTTTTATCGAGGTCGGTTGTCATGGCTTTGGGGTGTTGACAGTGCGTTGGCGGAAAACATGGCTCGGGAGTGGAATATTAGCGTATTCCTTCAAAGATGAGGCTGCTGCTCCTGTATTTCACCAGCAAACCCTCCGCCGACGACGGCAAGATAGAGCCCTTGAAAACAAGAGGCTTCTATGATTTCCGCACACCTTCTGGTCGTCTATATCGCTGCGTTGTTTGTGGTTTATGCCGTGCCTGGGCCCGACATGGCGCTGGTTCTGCAGACCAGCATCGGACGCGGCGTGCGCAGTGGCTTCGCCGCGGCTGGCGGCCTTGGGGTGGCGCGGGCCACGCACGTCACATTGTCGGCATGCGGGGTGGCGGCGCTGTTGCGCAGTGCGCCCTGGTTGTACGACGTGGTGCGTTACGGTGGCGCGGTTTATCTCGCGTGGGTTGGTATCCAGATCTTCCGTTCACCTGTATTCGCATTGCCCGAAGGTGGTGTGATGGGCGCCGAGTCGCGGCCGTTGCGGACCGCTTTCGTCAAGGGCTTGCTGACCAATCTGCTGAACCCAAAAGCACTGTTGTTCTGCTCGGTGTTATTGCCGCAGTTCGTGCGTCCTGTAGCCGGACCGGTTGCGCTGCAGATGGTCGAACTAGGTTTGGTGCTGCTCGCCATCGGCGCATGTTTCGACATCGCGTACGCGATTGGCGCGGCGCGCATTGCCGGCTGGATGCGGGCTCATCCTCTCGCGCAGACACTGCAGCGTTGGACTTTCTCAGCGGCGCTGATCGGCTTTGCGTTGCGGCTTTCGCTGGACTGACTGACTTCCGGACTTCCGGACTTGCGGATGTCGGCACACGGTGATGCGATGCCCACGACAGGTAGCGAATAGAGTGGCGCGACGCGACGGTCCACGCATGCATCATGCCCGCGCGCTAAGTGATTGTGTTAATAAAGCCGATAGACAGCCGCGTACCGTCCCGCGGCAACACAACCGCTCGCTTCTATCTGTCGATGAAAACTTTTCTGCTTTATGCCGTGACCGCCATCGCCGAGATCGTTGGGTGCTATTTGCCCTGGCGTTGGCTGAAGGAGGGGGGCTCCATCTGGCTGCTGGTGCCCGGCGCGCTCAGCCTCGCATTGTTCGCCTGGCTGCTGACGCTGCACGGCACCGCCGCAGGCCGCGTATATGCGGCTTACGGCGGTGTGTACGTGGCAGTGGCGATCGTGTGGCTATGGGGCGTCGACAAAGTGCGCCCCACGCTGTGGGATGCGGCCGGTGTGGCATTCACCCTGGCCGGCATGGCGATCATCGCGTTCCAGCCGCGTGTTTGACGCCGCACGTGTACTGCTCGTGTTCGTACGCGCTTCATGAGCGGTTCATGCGCCGGTTCGCACGCTGCCGATGTGCGGCTCATGTGCAGTTCATGTCGCAATCACATGGCACTCACGCCACAGCGCATACGCCTTCTTACTTGATGCCGCCCAGATAGTCGAGCTTGCCAAGTTCGACACCGTTGTGACGCAGAATGTCGTACGCCGTCGTGACGTGAAAATAAAAATTCGGCAGCACGAAACCGAGCAGATATGACAGCCCCGTGAACTCGATCGGGCCAACGCGCATTTTCAGTGTGATCGGACGTTCTTCAGATCCGTCGATCTGTTGCGGATTGAATTCCTTCAGATAATCAATCGTCTTTTGAAGGCGAGCATCGAGTTCTTCGAAGGTCTGTTCGACGTCGTCGTACTTCGGCGCTTCGACGCCGGCCAGACGGGCGGCGCAGCCCTTCGCCGTGTCGCTCACGATATAGACCTGGCGCAATAGTGGCAGCATGTCCGGCGCGAGCCGCGCGTTCGTGAGCACGGACGGGTCGATCTGTTTCTCTGCAGCGTGCGCCTCGGCCTTGCCGAGGATGACTTGCAGGTTAGTCATGCCGCGCACCAGCACGGGCAATGATGCTTGATACATCGAAATTGACATGGGGTTCCTCTGATTCTTCGATCGTGCGCGCGGGTGGCGCGCGAGGCGCTGCAACGGCTGGATTGCCGCTTCAGCATGATAGCGCGGGTGCTGCGCGATGCGCATTGATCGAACGCGGCGTTAGCCATTCGGACAACTGCCGCGCACGCCGGAACTGTGTTCGAATGCATGGGTCGGACGATTTGGCGAAGTTCTTGAAACAGCAATCCGCCGCTGGCCACGCGGCGGTGAGTTCGTGCAGGCGCGTGCCGTGCCTGGGGTCTGCTTTGCGGCCCGCGCCGTCACGCTAACAGGAGAATCGACACCATGGTCAATAGACAACCGCTGCCGGGAAGCGAGCGCACGGCGGAACAAGGTTCGACAGTCGTTGGGCAATGCGATCCGGCAGAACGGATCGAGGTTTTCGTGATGCTGCGCCGTCAACACCAGGCGCAGTTCGACGCACTGATGAGCAAGATCGAAGCGGGCGACCCGAGCGTCAAACCTCTATCGCGGGAGGCCTTTGCAAGAGATTACAGCGCCGCTCCGGACGACATCGCCAAGGTCAAAGCCTTTGCAACTGCACACGGCCTGACGGTGGTGCGGGAAGATCCGGCAGCGCGCCAGGTGGTGCTGAGCGGCACGATCGCGCAGTTCCAGACCGCCTTTGGCGTCAAGCTGGAACACTACCAGCACCACACGGCGGGCCAGTTCCGCGGCCGCACCGGCACGATCAGTGTGCCGGACGATTTGCACGGCATCGTGCAAGCCGTGCTCGGCCTCGATAACCGGCCTCAGGCGCGGCCGCACTTTCGCATCCGGCCGCCGTTCCAGCCGGCCAAAGCGCATCAGGCGTCCTTTACGCCGCTCCAACTCGCGTCCTTGTATCAGTTTCCGCAGGGCGACGGCAGCGGCGAATGCGTCGGCATCATCGAACTTGGCGGCGGGTTCAACACGTCCGACCTCACGAGTTACTTTGCGAGCTTGGGCGTTGCTTCACCCAAGGTGAAATCTGTCGGCGTCGATCAGGGTAGCAATCAGCCGAGCGGCGACCCGAACGGGCCCGACGGCGAAGTCACGCTCGACATCGAGATCGTCGGTGCGATTGTGCCTGGCGCGACGATCGCGGTCTATTTCACACAGAACAGCGACGCCGGTTTCATCGATGCAGTAAGCCGAGCGGTGCATGACGCGACTAACAAACCCTCGGTCGTCTCGATCAGTTGGGGCGGCCCGGAGTCGAACTGGACCAGCCAGTCGCAGCAGGCGTTCAACAGTGTGCTGCAAACGGCGGCAGCGCTCGGTGTGACGGTCTGCGCGGCGTCGGGCGATAGCGGCTCGAGCGATGGTTCCAGCGGCGATCAGGTCGACTTTCCTGCGTCGAGCCCTTACGTGCTGGCATGTGGCGGCACGAGCCTGACCGCGTCGGGCACATCGATTTCGCACGAGGTGGTGTGGAACGACGGCGCACAGGGCGGCGCAGGCGGCGGTGGCGTGAGCCGGACCTTTCCGGTGCCGGTGTGGCAACAGGGTCTGTCGGCCACTTCATCGAGCGGCGCGAAGACGGCGCTCAGCGGGCGCGGCGTGCCGGACGTCGCCGGCGATGCATCGCCCATCACCGGCTATAGCGTATTGATCGACGGCACGCAGACGGTGGTCGGCGGCACCAGCGCGGTTGCACCGCTGTGGGCGGCGTTGATTGCGCGGATCAACGCGGCGAAGGGGCAACCGGCCGGTTTCATCAACCCCAAGTTGTACAAGGCGCCGGCCGCGTTCAACGACATCACCCAAGGCAACAACGGCAGCTTCGCCGCGTCGCCAGGCTGGGATGCGTGCACGGGGCTCGGCAGTCCCAATGGTCAGAAGGTGGCGGCGGCACTATAGTCTGATGAGTCGCGGTTCAGTTCGGAACGCGCCTCGCTGATTGCCGGCTCCGGCGCTCACCGGCTGTCCGCGCTTGGTCCCGGTGCGTTGCGTTCTGGCCGCAGGCGGTACGGTGCTTGCCTTCAGGAGACGCAGGCAACGCAGGACACACGAGTGACATCAAGAGACATCGAGACACATCAAGAGAGACACACCAAGACTTTAACGAATCCATGGAGCGATCATGACGAACACCGAGTCAGCTTCCGTTAGTCCGCAGTCGTCACACAACACGCATGCTTCGCCCGCGACGGCCGCCGCCGGCACGTCGCACAAAGCCGGAGATCAGCCGTTCTTCGACCCGGTCGCGTATGGCAACGGTCCGGACGATTCCGTCACCGATACCTCGGAAACAGCCGCGGTGACGCACCATTCGACCACGATCGGCGGCCAGAAGATCAACTACACGGCGACGGCGGGTCACCTCGTCATTGTCGACCCAAGCAGTTCGCAGCCTGAAGCCAAGATGTTCTACGTCGCGTTCACGCAGGACAACCAGAAGGAGGAAACCCGCCCGGTAACGTTCTTCTACAACGGCGGCCCGGGTTCGTCTTCGGTGTTCGTGCTGCTGGGCTCGTTCGCGCCGCGCCGCATCAAGACATCGATGCCGGGCTTTACGCCGCCCGCGCCATATTCGATGGAAGACAACCCGGACAGCCTGCTCGACAAGAGCGACCTCGTCTTCATCAACCCGGTCGGCACCGGCTACTCGGCGGCCATTGCGCCGAAGACGAACCGTGCCTTCTGGGGTGTCGACCAGGACGCCGACTCGATCAAGCAGTTCATCAAGCGCTTTCTCACCAAGAACAATCGCTGGAATTCGCCGAAGTACCTGTTCGGCGAGTCTTACGGCACGGCGCGCAGTTGCGTGCTGGCGTACCGGCTGCACGAAGACGGCGTCGATCTGAACGGCATCACGCTGCAATCGTCCATTCTCGACTACACGCAATCCGGCAACCCGGTCGGCGCGTTGCCCACAACCGCGGCGGATGCGTGGTATCACAAGAAACTCGGCATTGCGCCGCGGCCAACCGACCTCGGCACGTTTGCCGAAGAAGTGGCGCAATTCGCGCGCACCGACTATCTGGCGGCGCTGCGCAAGTTTCCGACGACGGATTCCGCAACGGTCGAAAAACTCAGCGAATACACCGGTATCGACAAAACCACCTTGCTCGCCTGGAGCCTTGACATCGCGTCGTACGACAGCCGCGGCAATTCGCTGTTCCTGACCACGCTGCTGAAATCGCAGGGTCTCGCGCTCGGCGAATACGACGGCCGCGTGACGGCGATCAACACCGGCATCGCCGGCAAGATCGACCCGAATTCCGGCGGCAACGATCCGACCATGACGGCGGTGACGGGCGTCTATACGACGATGTGGAACGTGTATCTGAATGAGCAGTTGAAATACACGTCGAATTCGGCGTTCACGGACCTCAACGATCAGGCATTCCAGTATTGGGACTTCAGCCATATCGATCCGACCGGCGCGCAGAAGGGGCTCGACGCGAAGGGCAACATCATTCTGTACACCGCCGGCGACCTTGCCGCCGTGATGGCGCTCAATCCTGACCTGAAGGTGCTGTCGGCGAACGGTTTCTTCGACTACGTCACGCCGTTCTATCAGACCGTGCTCGATCTGCAGCAAATGCCGCTTGTCAGCCAGCAGGTCCGGCAGAATCTGTCGGCGCGTTTTTATCCGTCGGGACATATGGTCTATCTCGACGGTGGTTCGCGCACCGCGCTCAAGGCGGATCTCGCGAAGATGTACGACACGACGGTGTCCAATACCCAGGCGCTCTTCCGTATCCGCGCCTTGCAGGCTCGGGTGGTGCAAAAGGCGAAGTAGCTTGCGGTTGCGCGGTGCCTGAGCCGTGCCTGGACGCGGCTCAGGCAACTGCGCCGCCTTTGTACCGTGTGTCGACACGGTCCTGCCACGTGTATTCGTGCACGCCAGGACCGCGCTGGCGTTCACTTGCGAGCGCCTTGGGGCGCATCTTCACTAACCTGCGTCTGTATGCCTTTTTCGCGCAAGGATTTTGAATGTGTTTTAATTAGTCTGCGAATTGAACTATTGCGCGCCGCTGCCGGCGCGCCAACGAATGAACGCAGGCATTGCAGACGGGCGCCGCATCATCTATCACAGCGACGCAACCAGCAGGACATACCAGACGGTTCCGCCGACGCCTGCGCGCCGGTGGAGTGCGGCGCGTCCCGGCCGCAAGATGCGTCTTGCGTTCCTGCTTGGTTTCACCGCGATATTCGCCTTGCGCGTCGGTGAAGTCCAGGCTCAGGATTCAGCGATGCTCGACGAGCGCGTCACGCAGGAGTCGGTCGGTGAAACGATTTGCCGACCCGGCTATGCGGACACGGTTGCACCACCGTTCGACGAGTTGATGGCCCACAAGGACCGCATGCTTGCCGCGCGCGGCATCACTGCCGACAACGGTCCCGCTTTCGCGCTGGACAGGCGCGTGCCCATTGTGCTCGGCGGCTCGCCGAACGCACCCGCCAATCTCGATCTTCTGCCGTGGGCAGGCCAGCAGGGCGAGCGTCGCAAGGCGCGCGCCGCGGTCATGCTCAAACGCTGCGTTTGCGAAGGGAAGCTGAGTCTCGCGGAGGCGCAAGCCGCGATTGTCGGTAACTGGTCGGTGGTCTATTCGGGCTTTAGCCAGACGTCTTGCGATGTGAGCCGTCTCGATGTCGCAACCGGCGACAGCAACGGACGAGGCGACGGTCGCGACAGCGTGCCATGAGGCCGCCTGTCTCCGACGGCGTCGACGCTTCGTCCGCGGTGCTGGTTCACGTGCCGTAAGGCAAGAATGCATGGTGGGTGAGCGCGGCGAACGTGCAAGCGGCGGACTGATCCCGACGATCAGCCCGCCCTTTGCGCACGTCCCCCGCAGGATGCCGCTGGCGATGCATGCCGCTGTCCGGTGCGGCCCGATTTTTGCGCCCAGCGTCCGCGTCTGGTGCGTGTACCGGGCCTGCACCACTGAATGAACATGTGTTTTGCTATTTTTATCGCTGCTTATTCAGGTACAGTGCATTAACGGAAGTTTTTCGTAGGTCCGTTTTACGACATTGTGTCGCGTCGCTTTTGTTGTCGATTGTGGCTATCCTGAAAACAGGACGAAATTCGAAGGGGAGATTTAAATGATTGCCTTCTATCTGACATTGGCTGCTGTGGGTGCCGCCGGCGCCGCCTTGATCCGCCAACTCGCGGCTACTCAGGCGAAACAGCGTGCAGCGCTGCGCCCGGTGCGAGTGCAGGCTGCGGATCGCAGCGCGCGCCGAGGGTAGGCGGCATGAACCTGATCGTGCGCAATATCGCGGAATCGTGCAGCGAGCAGGAAGTGCGGGAATTCCTCAAGCGTGAGCTTGGGCATTACGCGAAACACGTCGAGGTGGTCGACGCCGGAAAACCCAGCGCCTACGCTACTGTCGAGTTAAACGCGGAAGTGCCGTATGTGGGCGAGGTGATCGCGCGGCAGATTCACGGCAAGCATTTGGGCGGCCTGACGCTCGAGGCCAGTGCTGATCTGTTTAGTGACGACACACCGCCTGCTCACTGAGTCTGTCGCAACCGCGTTTGCCGATTGCTTCGAATGCGCCGCGTGGGGAGAACGCGCTGCGTCAGGCGCAAATTCCTGACGGGCATCCTCCCCGCGCATTCTGGTTGTTACTTCCCTTTTCTTTACTTCCCTTTTCTCATTCCCCGCCTGTCTTCACTGGCCAATCGAACGGCGTGTAGGGCAGCGCCCGCTTGTGCCGCGTGACGTCATAGAAGCGCAGGACCGTTGCGCGCGCCGCGTCGCTCACCGGTTTGCCTTCCAGAAAGTCGTCGATATCATCGTAAGGGATGCCGTATGCGTCTTCGTCAGGTCGTTGTGGACGCAACATTTCCAGGTCGGCGGTCGGTACCTTGTGCGCCAGCGATTCGGGTGCGCCCAAGGCTTTGGACAGTGCCCGCACACGACGTTTGTTCAGGCCAGTGAGCGGCAGCACATCGGCGCCGCCGTCGCCGAACTTCGTGAAAAATCCCATCACCGATTCGGCCGCGTGATCCGTGCCGATCACCACGCCCGCCCGTGCGCTGGCTACCGCGTATTGCGCGATCATTCGCTGGCGCGCCTTGATATTGCCGTGGACGAAATCCTGCTGGGAGTCGTCGTTAAATCGCACACTGCTGTTATCCAGTGCGGCGAGCATTGCATCGGCGGCGGGTTTGATATCGATGATGAGATTTTCGTCCGCGCGAATGAAGCTCAAGGCCTGCTGCGCGTCGGCTTCATCTTTTTGCACGCCGTAGGGCAAACGGATCGCGACGAAACGCGCGTCGTAGTGTTCGGCGCGCAGCCGCTCGACCGCGAGTTGTGCAAGCCGACCAGCGGTAGTCGAATCGACGCCGCCGCTGATGCCTAGCACGTAAGTTTTCAGGCCGTTGCTGCGCAGATAGTTCGCCAGAAAGGCGACCCGGCGCTCGATTTCCTGTGCGGCGTCGAACTCGGCGGCGACATGCATTTCCGCTGCGATGCTTGCCTGGCGTGCGGCTGGGTCTTGTTGCGTCATGTTCCTCTTTCCTCCATGTGCGGTAACGCGAGTGTCGACCACGAACGCTCGCGCGGATTGCACGAGCGACCGGTCCACGAACGAGCCGATTCCGCGAGCATGTCGTGACGAATCGGTTTCGCGGTTTTATCGCGGATATTGGCTTTCAATTCACTTCGCGCTGCTTTTAAGACCGCGGCGCAGAGCGTCGAATATCGGTTGTTAATACGGTGATATGGGTGAATTAGCCGAGTCTTCATCGACAGATGCCAATGTGCTTAGTAACATCCTCGTTCCGAGCGCCGCCGTGAGCCGGCGAGCAATCAATAATAATCAGGTTTGCTCAAATACGCGATGAACTACCCCAATTGGCCTCGCCAGCCTGCACCGGACCGCAGTACTTCCGCATCGGTAGATCGTCGAAGCGAAGTGGTGTGTATGTCGGATTTACGCTTCGTGCCGAGTTTCGCGCGCGCCGTTGGTTCAGTGCGCTATCTGGCGCGCGTGTTTGCGGCTGTCTTTTGCGCGGCGTCATGTGGCGCCGCTATCGCGGCGTCGGGCACAGCCTCAGCCTCGGCTTCGGGCAGCACGTCTGCCCGGCCGCCGGCATCCGTAGTGGCGAACCGCCCGGCGCGCGCGGTCGACGCGTCTGCGGTTGCCGCGCCCGATGCGGCCGGCGTGATCGACCCGCGTCGCGCGTTTCTGCTGCGGGACGTGTTCGCGCAAGACGTCACGCGTCGGCTGAAAGTGCCGGCCACGGAGCAGCGCGCCTATGCCGACCGTCTGCAAACGGCGCTCGGCGAGCACATGCTCGGCAGCCTGTCGGGCGAGTATGTCGTGCTGGTCGATCGCAACGCGAACGTGCAGGCGCTGTTCATCTATTTCCGGGCAGCGCCGTCCGACAGTTGGCAGATGATCGGCGCTTCGCCGGTCTCGACGGGCCGGCCTGGCGAGTACGACCACTTCATCACGCCGCTCGGCGTGTTCGAACATACGCCGTCCAACATGGACTTTCGCTCGGAAGGCACGCTGAACGAGAACCACATCCGCGGCTACGGCAAGCGCGACATGCGGATCTTCGACCTCGGCTGGGCGCAGGGCGAACGGGGTTGGGGCAAGGGTGGCATGTCGCAGATGCGTTTCCAGATGCACGCCACCGATCCGGACCGGCTCGAGCCGCTGCTCGGTATTCGTCATTCGAAGGGCTGCGTGCGGATTCCTGCTTCGCTCAATGCGTTTATCGACCACTACGGCATTCTCGACGCTGAATATGTCGCGCTCGTCGAGTCCGGCAAATCGCTGTGGGTATTGAAAAGCGATCGCCAGGTGACGCCGTGGGCGGGGCGCTACATCGTCGTGGTGGATTCGGCGCGCAAGAGTCGCCCGGCCTGGGCGCCAGCCCCGGGAAGCAAGGTGCGCGCGAAAGTGCCGGCCGGCGCCGACACAGCGGATTAGGCGGCGGGTTAAGCGGCGGGCGAGGGTGCTGAGCCGATATCGAACTGCCGGGACGCAAGACGCGCGTCTTGTTCGAAGCTGCAATCATCACCACATCAGCAATACCGTCCCCGCGCCGAGTACTCCGCCGCACACCGCGCACGCCCACAGCAGCACACGCGTGCGCCGATATTCACGGCTGATATCCAGCATCAACTGTGCATTCTGCTGCGGGGTGCGGGCGCGATCGTGCTCATGCTGCAGATAGCGCACGGCCAGTTGCGGCACGCGCGGCAGCATATGCGCCAAATGCGGCAACTCGCGCGAGATGCGCTTGATCCAGCCGCGGTGATCCATGTCGCGCCGCGCTATGCCCGCCAGCACGCCGCGTGTGACATTCCACGTATCGACGCCTGGATGCAGCGCACGCGCGAGCATTTCCGCCTGCTGGAACGAGCGCTGGGCGGTGGCGAGCCGCCCGGACACGGCGCCGTCGAACGGATGCACGGCGTGCAGCAGATGATGAAAGAGCGAACCCGCCGAGCGGTCCTCCGGCGCGGCTGCGAAGTGCGCTTCGGCGCGCGTGCGCAACTCGGCTTCGAGCATCTCCTTGCGCGTGTCGTCGGACACATGACCGGCGTCGCGATGCAGTTCGGCGAGCCGGCCGTAGTCCTGGTCGAAGAGGGCAGTCGCGCCGTGTACGAAGAATTCGCGCTCGCCGGTCGACAGACTCGACATGATCGAAAACTCCGCCAGCACGAGACGTCCCAGTGTGTCCGGTTCGATGCTCACGCGCACCTTGCGCGCATCGAGCGTCGCGTGAAAGAAGCCGTGCTCGAATGCCTGTTCAGTCACCACCTCGACGATATGCGCGGCCAGCGGCGCAAGCTTGACGTGATGCAAATGCAGGCCGGGCAGGTCGCTGGCGGCCAAGGTGCTGACGCGTTGCATCGTCAGCGTCTGGTTGGTGCACAGGTCCCAGATCACGACCGGCACGACGATGCGCCGGTCGCCGTCGAAATGATGGCCGGTCTGGCTCAGATTGGCGGCTTCGGCACGCAGATCGAAACGGCGCAGGATTTCGTCGGTGAAGGTCTGCGCCAACGTACGCAGTTGCAGGCGGCGGGCCGAGCCGGAAAATTTCTCCAGCCAGCGCGCGACCCAGCGCAGAAGCGCGAGTTCGTCGCCGATCTGTTGCAACTGATCAGCGCGCACTAGCTTGATGGCCACTTCGCTATGGCCGTTGACCGGCACGATGAGCCGCGCGAAGTGCGTCTGTTCGGCAAAGCCGCCGCGCACCGGCACCAGATCGACTGCGCTGAAGATCGTGGCGAGCGGCCGGCCGAATGCGCGTGCCAAAGCCTGTTCGGATTCCTGCGGCGGCAGCGGGGCTTCGAGATGATCGATTGCGTCGATGGCATCGTGCAGGGTGCCGGTCGCGAGTTCGGGCCGCTCGACCAGGGTCTGCGCGAAGCGGCTTGCGAGCGGCCCGAGCGCGGGCAGCACGCCGTGCAGGCTCGCGCCGCTGCGCCCGGCCGCGTGCACGCGGCCGATCAGCTCGATCATCCAGTGCAGTTTGTGGTCGGATGGGGCGGCAAGCCAGATCAGGCGTGCGCCATAACGCAACGCGTGGAACAGCAGCAGTAAACGGCGAAACAGTGGCGGCATCGGCAGTTCGGTTGGCGGACTACGCGGCTTCGACAGGCGTCGGCGCGCGGCCAGGGCGTTCAGGTTAGCAGGTAAGCGCCGTAAGAGGAGCATCCCCGCGCCACGCGTAATACAATACCGCGGCCTTCTCCAATCGTGGCGAAACCCAAGCGTGCCGGCTCCCGGCCTCCAATAGATGCTCGCAGAACAACGTCACCAATACATCCTGGCGCAAGTCGCCAAAACCGGCGCGCTCTCGGTCGCTGAACTGGTGCGCGAACTGAATGTGTCGCGCGAGACGATCCGCCGCGATCTGAATGCACTGGCCGGGCGCGGTCTGCTCGTCACGACCCACGGCGGCGCGCTATCCAGCGACCGGCGCGAGCCCGACCTCGATACGCGAGAAGCCGCCAACGCCGGCGCCAAGCGGGCCATCGGCGAACGCGCGGCCGAGTTCGTGCCGGACGGCGCCTCGCTGATCATCGATTCGGGCAGCACCACCCAGGCGGTGGCCCGGGCGCTGCTCGACCGGCATCGCCTGTCCGTCTATACGAACGACTGGCGTATCGCGCTGCTGCTTGGCCGCCGCAACGATAACCGCGTGACGCTGCTCGGCGGCGAACTGTCGGATATCGAAGACGCCACCTTCGGCCTCGACACGGTCCATCAGTTGACGCAGTACCACGCCGACTTCGCCTTCATTGGCGCGGGCGGCATTTCGCCGGACGGCTACCTGACCGACTACAGCCGCATGGCCGCCGAAGTGCGCAGCCGTATGATCGCCGCCGCCGACACGGTGGTGGTCGTCGCCGACCACTCGAAGTTCGGGCGCGTGACGCCGGTGCGCATCAACGGTATCGAATCGGCGCGCTATCTGGTCACCGAATTGGCGCCGGAGAAGGCGCTCGGCAAGGCGATCACGGTGCATGGGCCGGAAATCCTGATCGCCTGAGCGGCTGCGCCCACGGAGCACCCGAGCGGCTGGCGGCCTGGGCGCGTGAGCGAGCGCCCCACGTACCTGCGCACCACGGCCGCTCCGCGGCATCCACGTCACTTCACTTCACGCGAATCCCAAGCCATTTCAGCGCACGGTCGATCGCGGCGACCGCGTTACGCAGTTCGTTCGCATCGATCGCGCCGATGCAACCCACGCGGAACGTGTCCACTTGCGTCAGCTTGCCGGGATACAGCACGTAACCCGCCTCGCGCACCGCGGCATAGAAGTTTGCAAAATTCCACGCGGGGTCGGCCGGCGCGTAGAACGTGACGATCACCGGCGCCTGCACATCGGGTTTCAGAAACGGTTCGAAGCCGAGCGCTTTCATGCCGCTTACCAACGCCGCACAGTTCTGCGTATAGCGCGCGCCGCGTGCCGCTTGTCCCCCTTGCGCGATGAACTGATCGAGCGCCTGACGCAAAGCCGCGACCACATGAGTCGGCGGCGTGAAACGCCACTGCGTCGTCTTCTCCATATAGACGTATTGATCGTACAGATCCAGCGCGAGCGACGGCGAGCGTCCTTCGCTCCGCTCCAGCACGCTGCGCCGCACAATCACGAATCCCATGCCCGGCACGCCTTCCAGGCATTTGCCGCTCGCCGAGATCAGCGCGTCGATGCCGCCGCGCCGTAAATCGATCGGCAGCGCGCCGAACGAACTCATCGCGTCGACGATCAGACTTTTGCCGTGCCGCTGACACACCGCGGCGATATCGTCGAGCGGATTGAGCAGGCCGGCGCTCGTTTCCAGATGGACTTGCGCAACGTGAGTGATACGCGAGTCGCGATTCAGGGCGTCTTCGATGGCGGCCGCGCTGACCGGTTCGTCCTCGCGCAGCGTCAGTTCCACATAAGCGATCCCCATTCGCTGCAATATTCGGATCAGACGGGCACAATACGCGCCGTTGTTCGGAACCAGCACGCAGCCTTGACGCGGCACCAGCGTGCCGAGCGCCGCTTCGACCGCGAACGTGCCGCTGCCTTGAAGCGGCACGCATACATAGTCACTTTCACCATGTACGATTTTGACCAGGTCAGCGCACACGCTATGGGTCATACGGTTGAAAGCGGCGTCCCACGAGCCCCAGTCACGCAGCATCGCCTCGCGGGTTTGCAGCGAAGTGCTCAACGGGCCCGGGGTCAACAGGATCGGATCGTTTCCAGGAATCACAGAGCCTCCGTCATCAGATGAATGTCCGTCGCCCGGGGAGGGTGACGAAAGGATTGATTTGGATATTATTGGCGAATTGTGTCAATTGTTGGAATTCGACAGAATGGTCATGGCGTTGTCATGGAAACCTGTGATCCTTGCCGTGCCCGTTCAGGCATGGCCGGCAGCGCGAGTGTCATAGATGAGCTGTAAGTCAGGCTGGAGAAGAAGCGGCAAAGTTGTCGGCAATCTGCAATCCGCGCGAATTCAGGCGAAACTGCACGGCAACTGGCTGCGGGCAACACGCAAGCGGCGCGGCGCTACCGCCGTTCAATCACAACAGGTATCGGGATATCCCGACCGTCTGGTTTTTTGCCTTTCGGAGAGAGCGACATGACAAAGACGAATTCCCTTCACGCCACGGCTGGCCTCGCACGCAAACTGTTGCCGGCGCTGATCGCCGCGGCAGCATTCGGCGGCACGGCGATGCAGGCCCATGCGGCTGACGCAGTGGTGCTGTACACCGCCGACGGCCTCGAAAACCTCTATAAGGATGTGCTGCCGGCCTTCGAAAAGAAGGAAGGCGTGAAGGTCAACATCGTCACGGCAGGTAGCGGCGAAGTGGTGAACCGCGCCACCATCGAGAAGGATCAGCCGAAGGCCGACGTGATCGTCACGTTGCCGCCGTTCATCCAGCAAGCCGACCAGAGCGGCCTGCTGCAGGCTTATCAGAGCGCCAACTACAAGAACGTGCCGGCGATCGCCAAGGCGCCGAACGGTTCGTGGGCGACTTTCGTGAACAACTACTTCTCGTTCGCGATCAACCCGGACGTCACGAAGAACCAGCCGAAGACCTTTGCCGACCTGTTGCACCCGGACTACACCGGCAAGGTCGCCTACTCGAACCCGGCTACGGCTGGCGACGGTATGGCCGTGATCATCCTGACCACGTCGCTGATGGGCGAAGACAAGGCGTTCGACTATCTGAAGAAGCTCGAAGAGAGCGCCAAGTTCCACACCAAGGGCACGGGCTACCTCGACGTGCTGCTCTCGCGTAACGAAATCGCCTTCGCCAACGGCGACCTGCAGATGGATCTGGACGATGCAGCGAACGGCGGTCTGTCGCTCAAGCCGATTTTCCTCGCAGCCAAAGCCGGCGATAAGCCGACCACCTTCCAGTTGCCGTACGCGATCGGCCTGATCAAGAACGGCCCGAATCAGGCAGAAGGCAAGAAGCTGATCGACTACCTGATGTCGACCGACGTGCAAGCCAAGGTGCCGGATATCTTCGGCATCCCGGGCCGCACGGACGTGCCGCTCGCCGGCAAGAACGGCGAAGCAGTCAAGAAGGCGATCGCCGGCGTGACGCTGATCCCGGTGGACTGGACGCAAGTGATGGCGAAGAAGGCTGACTGGACGGCACGCTGGAAGAGCGACGTGATCGGTTCGTCGGGCAAGCAGATCGAAGTCGTCAAGCCGAAGTAAGCCGGACCGTTCGCCATTGAGTCAGGCGGCGCCCTCGCATTCGTGCGGGGCGCCGTATCAGCATTAATCCAGTTGGAGGATGAACCCGGTGAATACGGCCAGTCTTGCTCACCCAGGCGCGCTCGGCGCCTCACCGGACGCGCTCGACGGCGCGCGTTCGAACACGCCGGGCGGCGTGCAGATCGACCATCTGACGGTGCGCTTCGGCACGCGCACCGTGCTCGACGATCTGTCGCTGACCATTCAGCGCGGCGAGTTGCTCACCGTGCTTGGTCGCAGCGGTTGTGGCAAGACCACGCTGTTGCGCTTCATCGCCGGGTTCATCGAAGCGGACGGACTGTCGGGCACCTTGACCGTCGCCGGTCACGACCTGACGCACGTGCCGCCGCATAAGCGCAATCTCGGCTTGCTGTTCCAGAGCTATGCGTTGTTCCCGCATTTATCGGTATTCGACAACGTGGCTTTCGGGTTGCGTGCGCGCCGCACGCAGTCGAAGGATGTCGCGCGACGTGTCGCCGACGCGTTGAAGCTCGTGCAACTGGGCGACGCCGGGCATCACATGCCGGCGCAATTGTCGGGCGGCATGCAGCAGCGCGTGGCGCTCGCGCGTGCGCTTGTGATCGAGCCCGATGTGTTGCTGCTCGACGAACCGCTTTCCGCACTCGACGCCAATCTGCGCGCCTCGGTGCGTTCCGAACTGAAGGCGCTGCACGAGCGTCTGCCGAATCTGACGATCGTCTGCGTGACGCACGATCAGGACGACGCGCTGGTGCTGTCCGACCGCACGCTGCTGATGCGCGAAGGCCGCATCGCGCAACTCGGCACGCCGCAACAGTTGTACGACACGCCGAACGACGGTTTCGTCGCGCGTTATCTGGGCGCGGCCAATCTGTTGCCGCCGCAGGTCGCATTCGGCATGGACGACGTGCGCTACAACGAGCGCGAGCGGGTGGCCTGTCTGCGTCCGGAAGCGCTGCGTATCGTGCCGCTTGGCGAGGGGCAATTGCACGGCGCGATTACGTCGGTCGAATGGTACGGCGCGGTGTTGTCGGTGTCGATCGCTCTGGACGCGATGCCTAACGAGCCCGTGCTGGTCACCATGCAGCGTGGCCACGGCATGATGCCGGAGAAGGGCGCGCGTGTTTCCCTGCGTTATGAGGCTGACGATGTCGTCCTTATCAACCCCTGATACCCCAAATTCGATCAGCGAAGCCGCTGCCGATGCCCGCCGCAGCGCGAGTGCGGCCTCGCACACGGCGGCGGTGAAGCGACGCGAACGCGCGGCGCAATGGCACCTGCTGTTCCTTGCGGTGGTCGTGCTGGGTCCGCTGGTGATCTATCCGCTTGTACGTCTGGTGCTGTTGAGTTTCACGGGCCCGCACGGTTTGAGCCTGCAGGCCTACTCGGCGTTTTTCGGCAATCCGGAAACGCGCGGCGTAGTCGGCACCACGCTGTGGATTCTGTGTGTGAGCGCCGGGCTCGCATCGTTGCTCGGTATCGGCCTCGCGTCGCTATTGTTCTTCAAGCCGTTTCCCGGCGCGCGCATGGTTACGCGTTTTCTTGAGCTGTTCGTCGCGTTCCCGTCGTTTCTGGTCGCGTTCACGCTGATCTTTCTGTACGGCTCGCAAGGCTCGGTCAGCATCGCCTTGCAGCAGCTGTTTCATCTCGAGGCGCCGCCGCTCAATTTCCTGTTCGGCGTGGGCGGCGTGATTCTCGCGGAAGTGGTCTTCTACGCGCCGTTTGTCGTGCGTCCTACGCTGGCGTCGTTCGCCACGCTCGACATGCGTCTGATCGAAGCCGCCCGCAGTCTCGGCGCGAGCGGCTGGATGGTTGCATTCAAGGTGATCCTGCCGCTCGCGTGGCCGGGCATCGCCGCGGGCACGATCCTGTGCTTTCTGCTGACCTTGAACGAGTTCGGCATTCTGCTCGTGCTCGGCAGCGCGCATCTGATTACGCTGCCGGTCGCGATCTACAGCTCGGCGACCGTCGACCTGGATCTGCCGACCGCCGCCGCCGGCGCGGTCGTGATGCTGATCATGTCGTTGTCGCTGTACGCGTTGTACCGCCAGGTCAACCGTCGCAAGGTGAAAGGAGCGGGCCATGGCCGTTGAACTCGACCCAACCGTTTTGCCGGTTATGCACAAGAAGGCGCGGCCGGTGCGCCGCAGTCTGCCGGTACGCATACTCGGCAGTCTGTTTCTCGGCTTTGCCGCGTTGCTGTGCTTCTGGCTGTTCGTCCTGCCGGTGCTGGTGGTCGCGCTGTCGAGCGTGGCCGGGCACTGGTCGGGCACGATCCTGCCCGACAGCCTCAGCACGCGCTGGTTCGAGCGCCTCGGCTCCAGCGACTTCGACGCGCTGACGACGAGCCTCGCAATCGGCATGGGCGTTGCCGTGCTCGGCACGATTCTCGGACTGTGGCTGGCACTGGCGCTCGAAGGCCGTGACCGGCGCGGTCTCGGCGCGTTCGTCGACACCATCGCGATGATGCCCAACGGCGTGCCGAGCGTGGTGCTCGGGTTGGCCGTGCTGATCGCGTACCACAAGCGTCCGCTCGATCTGTCGAGCTCGGCGGCCATCGTCGTGTTCGTGCAGCTCGCGCTGGTGCTGCCGTTCTGCTACCGCTGCGCGGCCGCCGCGTTGCGTCCGGAATTGACCATTCTGCGCGAAGCGGCAGCGAGCCTGGGTGCGCCGCCGTCGATGGTGCTGCGCCGCGTCGTGCTGCCGCAACTGGTGCCGGCAATACGCGCGAGTCTCGCACTCGGCTTCGCGCTTTCGCTCGGCGAACTCGGCGCCACACTCACCGTGTACCCGCCGGGCTTTGCGACGGTGCCGATCGTGGTAGTCGGGCAGGTGGAGCGCGGGTATTACCTGCCGGCCTCCGCGTTGTCGCTGATTCTGCTGATGGTCTCGCTTGCTGCGCTGCTGCTGATCGCGGCGCGTGTCCCGCGCCGTCGGGTGGACTGACGGGCACCTTCTGATTGTTGTGTTTGCGTGCGCATGCCAGGCGGCGGGCACTCAAACGCGCAAACACATATCGATGTGGCGAAATTTGTCAAAATGACCGAATATATGCAAACTGCTTCTGTCGATCCGATTGAGGTTGTGCGCAGGCATTCGCTGACGACGCTGGTCCGCGACGAAATCGAACGGCACATCATCGAAGGGGCGCTCGCACCCGGCGACAAACTCAACGAAGCCGACTGGGCCGCGCGTCTGCAAGTGTCGCGCGGGCCGGTGCGCGAGGCGTTTCGCGCGCTGGAGCAAGCGGGCCTCGTGCGCACCGAGAAAAACCGCGGCGTGTTTGTGCGGACGGTGTCGCTGGCTGAAGCGGACGAGATTTATGCGGTGCGCGCGGTGCTTGAGGAAGCGGCGTGCCGGATGCTGGCTTCGCGTATCGATGCGCAGAAGCTTGCGGTGTTGCGTGAGTGGCTCGACGCGATGCGCGCCGCGCTCGATGCGCAGGATCACGATGCCTACGCGCGCGCCAACGTGGCGTTTCACGACGCGATCGTGGCGGCGTCGGGCAATGTGAAGCTGTACGAGACATATCGAAGGCTGGTGAGCGAATTGAGTCTGTTTCGCCGCGCCGCGCTGGTGGTGCATGCCGACGCGATGGAGCGCTCGCTCGCCGAACATCGTGCGATTCTGACGGCGCTGGCCTCGCGCGACGCCGAACATGCCGCGGCGCTGATGCATGCGCATGTGAACGGCGGCTTGCAGCGGGCGCGTGAGGCGTGCGAACCGGCGGGGCCGTTGGGCGCGGTGCAGATGTCGGCGGCATCGAACGATTGAGGCTGGCTGCAACGGATTGACCAGAGCACGCGTGCTCTCAACGGATGGAAGGTAATGATGGCAAACGCAAGCGAACGTACGATCGAAGTCAACGGCCGCAGTTACCGGCTGCCCTCGCAACCGACGGTCGTAGTGTGCGTCGACGGCTGCGAATACGATTACCTCGAAGCCGCGGTCGCGGCGGGCGTCGCGCCTTTCATCGGCAAGATGCTCAAGGGTGGCGCGGCCTTCAAGGGCGACTGTGTGATTCCGTCGTTCACCAACCCGAATAATCTCTCGATCGTGTGCGGTGTGCCGCCCTCGGTTCACGGCATTTGCGGCAACTACTTCTGGGACCCGGACGCGAACGGCGGCGAAGGCGCGGAAGTGATGATGAACGATCCGGCCTATCTGCGTGCGGGGACCTTGCTGGCTGCCGCTGCGGAAGCGGGCGCGGCGGTCGCCGTGGTCACCGCGAAAGACAAGCTGCGCCGGCTGCTCGGCTGGCAATTGAAGGGCATCTGCTTCTCGGCGGAAAAAGCCGACAAGGTGACGCGCGAAGAAAACGGCATCGATGAAGTACTCGATCTGGTCGGCTTGCCGGTGCCTGATGTGTATAGCGCGGGTTTGTCCGAGTTCGTGTTCGCCGCCGGCGTGCGGCTTGCTGAAACCCGCAAGCTCGACCTGATGTATCTGTCGACCACCGATTACATCCAGCACAAATGGGCGCCGGGTACCGAAGGCGCGAATGCGTTCTACGCGATGATGGATGGCTACCTCGCCAAACTCGATGCGCTCGGCTGGGTGATCGGCCTCACCGCCGACCACGGCATGAACGCCAAGCACGATCCGAAGACCGGCGAGCCGAATGTGATCTATCTGCAGGATGTGCTTGATGAATGGCTTGGTGCTCGCCGCGCCCGTGTCATCTTGCCGATTACCGATCCCTATGTCGTGCATCACGGCGCGCTCGGTTCATTCGCGACGATTTACCTGCCGCACGATGTGAGCGTTACGCAGGTGATCGAACGGATCGGCGGATTGCAGGGCATTGAAGTCGTGCTCGACAATCGCGCCGCGTGCGAGCGCTTCGAGCTGCCGAACGACCGCGTCGGCGATATCGTCGTGGTCAGTACCCGGCATGTGGCGCTCGGCACGCGTCGCGATGAGCACGATCTGTCCGGACTGACCGTGCCGTTACGCTCGCACGGCGGCATCTCCGAGCAGGAAGTGCCGTTGCTGTTCAATCGGCGCGTCGAGGGTTTGCCCTCCGGGAAACGGTTGCGCAACTTCGATATCTTCGACGTCGCGTTGAATCACGTGTCGTCATCATGAACGCCGTGCTGCGGGATCATCCGGCATTTCGGGCGGAAGCGCTGCGGCTTAAGGGCGAGCACGCGACGCGCTCGCGCACGCTCGATGTGTTCGATCCTTATACAGGGGCGCGGGTGGGCACGGTCCCGTTGGCGAGCATCGACGATGTACGCGCCGCGTTTGAATACGCCGCCGCCTATCAAGCGAAGCTCACGCGCTACGAGCGCTCGCAGATTCTCGAGCGCGCTGCGGCGTTGCTGCGGGAGCGGACCGAGGAGGCCTCGGATCTGATTTCGCTCGAGTCGGGTTTGTCGAAACAGGATTCGCGCTACGAGATCGGCCGCGTCGCCGATGTGTTCAAGTTCGCCTCGATCGAAGCCCTGCGCGACGACGGGCAGAGTTTTTCCTGCGATCTCACGCCGCATGGCAAGAAGCGCCGGGTGTTTTCGCAGCGTGAGCCGCTGGCGGGTGTGATCGTCGCGATTACGCCGTTCAACCATCCGATGAACCAGGTCGCGCACAAGATTGCGCCGGCTATTGCCACCAATAATCGTGTGGTTCTGAAGCCGTCGGAGAAGGTGCCGTTGTCGGCGTTTTTTCTGGCGGACATTCTTTATGAAGCGGGTTTGCCGGCACCGATGCTGCAGGTGCTGACCGGCGATCCGCGCGAAATCGCCGACGAACTGATCACGCATCCTTTGGCCGATCTCGTCACTTTCACCGGTGGCGTGGCGATCGGCAAATACATTGCGGCGAAGGCGGCTTACCGGCGCGTTGTGCTGGAACTGGGCGGCAACGATCCGCTGATCGTACTCGAAGACGCCGATCTCGATCGTGCGGCGACACTGGCCGTGCAGGGTTCGTATAAGAACTCCGGGCAGCGGTGTACTGCAGTCAAACGGATGCTGGTGCAGAAGAGCATCGCGGCGGATTTCACCGATCTGGTCGTGGAGAAGACGCGCGCATGGACCTATGGCGATCCATTCGACGCGTCGAATCAGATGGGCACCGTGATCGACGTCGCTGCAGCGCAACTATTCGAGGCGCGTGTGAACGAGGCTGTGGCGAGTGGCGCGCGCTTGCGCATCGGCAATCAGCGCGACGGCGCGCTTTATTCGCCGACCGTGCTCGATGGCGTCGACCCGTCAATGACGCTGGTGCGCGAGGAAACGTTTGGCCCGGTGTCGCCGATCATTACCTTCGATACGCTCGACGACGCTATCCGTATCAGTAACGGCACGCCGTTCGGCTTGTCGTCCGGTGTGTGCACGAACCGGCAGGACGCGATCACGCGCTTCATCAATGAATTGCGCGTGGGAACAGTCAACGTGTGGGAAGTGCCGGGATACAGGATCGAGTTGACGCCGTTCGGCGGCATCAAGGATTCCGGGCTTGGCTATAAGGAAGGTGTTCAGGAAGCGATGAAGAGCTTTACCAATCTGAAGACCTTTTCATTACCGTGGGAGTAAGAACGTGGCATTGAGTCTGAACGACATCCGTTCGTTATATGAGCAATACGGCAAGCTCGCATATAGCGGTGAGCCTGTGACGCAGCTTGAACATGCGCTGCAAAGCGGCGCACTGGCGGAAGAGGCGGGTGCCGACGATGAACTCGTCGCCGCCGCGTTTTTGCATGACCTCGGCCATCTGCTGAATCTGCAAGGCGAAACGCCGACCGAGCGGGGCATCGACGATCTGCATCAGTATTTCGCGCTGCCGTTCTTGCGGCCGGTGTTGTCGGACGCGGTATTGGAGCCGATCCGCTTGCACGTCGACGCCAAACGCTGCCTCTGCGCAATCGACGATGCGTACTTCGGCCAGCTTTCCGCCGATTCGGTGCGGAGCCTTGAATTGCAAGGCGGCATCTTCAGCAAGGAAGAGGCTGAGGCGTTCCTGCAGAAACCCTACGTGGAAGACGCATTGCGTCTGCGTAAATGGGACGATCGCGCAAAAGAAGAGAACCGTGCGACGCCGGGGCTCGATCATTTTTTGAGCGTAGTCGAGCGCGTGATGCAGAAGCACGTGACCACGTGAACGAGGTGGTTTTCGGTTGAGCTTCGGGTGAGCTTGTTGTGCCACTCGTTTTCAATTCTCGCGCCATTTCTGGCGCAGTCCATGCGTATCAAAATAACGCTTGCAAGGGGCCGTCCGGCTCGCTAGAATCTCGCTCTTTCGTGCTTCGGACACCGGGGCACGGGGAGCGGGAGAGCCAGCAGTGGCAAGGCTTTGCGCGATGTGGGCGGGTTCAGGAAGTTAGAAAAACCTGTTGACGGCGTAGCGAAAGTTCTTCATAATCTCGTTTCTCTGCTGCTGATGCAGCGACGCAGAACGAAGCGGTGCCGGG
>NZ_JALQCK010000029.1:0-120777 GCF_030464835.1 Paraburkholderia sp. WS6 | reverse complement strand
TCGACACGCTGATTTTACGTATCAGTTCGTCGACGTCCCCTGCTCATAGGATCTGTCGGGCGTTGTGAATCGAAAACCAGACTCCGAAAACGCCAAGGACCGGAGGCCCTCAACGGCCCTTCGAGTCCGTCCGAAGTCAACGGCGGCTTCCAATTGACAGCGGCCGTGCGCCTAGGCACGCCGAACGACGAGTCATCGGGTTCCCTTACCCTCATTCACACAAAGGGTTGGCCCTGACCCACTAGTCGAAGGTCCGGCGGAAAGGACCCTCCAGCGGTTCTAGACGCGCTTGAAGTGCGCATCCGACGAGGAAAAGTCTACAATTCAATTGCCGAACGTCGTGGCCGCTGGTCATCAACGTCGGGGTGCTCATTTTTCGCCGCACTTTGATTGACCAGCGATCTTTTCGAGTCTCTCCCACCCAGTTTTGCTACCCACCTGAAGGAGAAGAGATGAAATCCATGAAGACCTACGTTGCCACAGCGATCGCCGTCAGCGCCATTGTTGCGATCGTGCCCGTTGTTAATGCACAAGAGACGGCTGCGGCAACTTCAGCAACAGCTCCCTCTCGTTCGTCGATTAGAGCAGCAAATAGGGAGTTGGCGAAGCGAGTTCAGACGGCGCTGTACAAGCAAAAGGGCTTGGAGACGCCTGATCTTCACGCCATCGCTCGTAGCGGCAAGATTACGCTTGTAGGAATGGTTCCAGATCAGGCGCAGATAGATCTCGCAGGGAAAGTTGCTGAGAGTGTTCCTGGAGTTACGTCGGTCAAGAACAATTTGACAGTGGAAGAAGAAGGACATTAATGTTTGAGTCCAACCGCATCCTTTGACTGCACTGGCGCGCCTTGAGAACAAGAATGTTATGTTCTCAACGGCGACGCCGTTGCCGGGGAAAGCACTTGCATGGCTGAGTGAAGACCGTGCTCTGCTCGATATTGGCCCGGTGTCGCTTCACCCTTCCCGAGTCGTCACCAAGCCAACACAGCGCGATCTGAAGGTCGAGTTTTTCGATCGGCCCGCTTGACGTGGGTTTTCACACACCCTCGACCCAATACCGCCACGCGGAACGAAGCCAAGTTAATGGCCGCTTCATGAGCCGAACCGTCGCTCGAATGGCGACATCACCGACCCAGCCAACGACAGCTACTGGCCGGGTCCAGACCTTTCACAGCCCGTGGGAATTTCCGCCGGCTCCATACTCTCGCGGGCGCCGCTCAAGCCACTTTCGGGCACGTCCGCGAAACGTCCATTGCGCGACCGACATTCTGCTGTAAGCGTCCGTCGCCATCATACCCAGCGGTCGCTTATTGCTTGCCCGAAGCGAGCTGCTGGTTGCGCTCAGCGAGAAACTTGATCAAACCATCAACGCCGCTTTCCTGGATCTTGTCACTGAACTGCTGCCGATATGTCTGGATTAGCCAGACGCCGAGTACATTCAGGTCATACAACCGCCAGCCCTGCGGCGTGCGGTACAGCCGGTAATCGATTTCTGCTGGTTCACCGTTCCTGGTTGCAATCGTGCGCACCACCACGTCCGTATCGGTTGGAGCGATGTGTATCGGCGGGTAGTCGATCCGCTGGTCTGGACGGAGCTGACCGATAGCACCCGAATATGTGTGAATCAGGAGCATCTTGAACTGTTCGACGAGTTGCTGCTGCTGCGCGGGCGTAGTCGTCCGCCAGTAACGGCCCATCGCCAGTGACGTGGTGCGGCGAAAATCGGTGTAGGGAAGAATGTCCCGGTTTACGATATCCATGATGCGGGGAATATCGTCTGGCGCGATCGCTCGGGCGCGCACCTCGTCGAGTACCTGTTGCGTCGCGGTCTTGATCAGAAGCTGAGGCTCCGATTGGTCGACTTGCGCATACGCCGCGCCGCCGAACGAGAACAACGCAGCGCAAAGAGTCAGTAGAGAAAGCGTCTTCATGTGCAGAATCCTGGCTGGATGCGTTGGCTTGCTGCTACGCAAGTATCCTCCATCTACGCCCGAACGCGTCGCGGCAGCACTCGTCGCTGTTTCAAGTCCGAAACTGGTCCAGAGTGTGTGGAAACTCCATTTCTACCGCTAAGCGGGCGATTGCCGGTCAGGTCGATCGAGTTTGATACGGCGAGTTTGCATTAATCGAACATCGCGCCATCTGCTAATCTGTGACACATTCAATCGGACATGTGCACGAAATGTGGAATGCGGTCAGCAACTTCGGCGACGCTGCCGTTACTCTTCCGCTGGCACTGGCCTGCGCAATTTGGATCGCCTCATCGAATCGACACGCGGCAGCCTGCTGGCCGTTTCTTCTGTCTGCGGGGATGGCGATCGTCGGAGCAACGAAAATCCTGTACGCCGGCTGCGGCATTGAGACTAGCGAAATAGGATTCCGCGTTGTTTAGCGGGCGCACAATGCTCTCGTCAGCGGTATGGGCGACTTACATCGCGTTGTTTCTCCGCCGTACCGGGCACGTCTCCATCGGCATAGCTCTGGGTCTCGCGAGTGGCGCTCTCATTGGTGCTGCTCGCGTGTTTGAAGAAGCGCACACTGTTGCTGCTGCCTCACTTCTGCTGGTGTCTGGGATCCCCTACGGACACCACGCGCCCTTTCAATCTTTGATCGAACGGTACTCACCCGGCGTCTGCGCGCGCTTCCTATGGGCCTCTGCACAGCGCTTTTCCAAGTACTGGTTCATTTGATCGTCGGCAGCGCGGCGAGCAACTGCGCGATAGCTGTCTACTGGCGCCTCGGCCGCCGATCTCCAGCCGTAGCCGAGATCTATCTTGTCTGCCTAGCTCGTCTCCTCGGCGGATAACGCCACAACATTGGCGATCAACATTCTGCGTCGAAACATAAACTCTACAAATCCAGATTAAACTCCGTTCGTACTGCCGGACGGTACACAGGACGCAGATTCGCATGGTAATCGCTCTTTCGATTCTCTCGAGACTTTGTTTCGTCTGGATCATTGTTTATCTGATTTTCAGTTTCCATTCCTCCATATCGGTCGGTACACGGCATAGTCAGCGACTCGTCTTTCTTGAGTTTCAGCCGTATCGTGCGCGTGGCACAAGGGAGATCGCCAAGGCCAGCTTGTTGCAGCGAATGGCGCTATGCGCGGCCTTGGCATTGCCTTTGGGTATCGCGACATTCGTCGTCGGTGTGGTGATCTCATAGAGATTCATGACGGTGGAATCAGTCAGGCCAGCTAGGGAACAGTCAGGCGACGATTTATTTTCCGACTATTAAAGGCGCGAGAAGTGTCCTCGCGAAGGGATCGCGCGATCGGACTTCCCGGGCGGCTATGAGGGGCGGATGCAGAACGCTTTAAGCATGGCGGATCGGCTTTGGCCATTACAGGTGCAGAGCGTGGCGTGGCATGACCGGGCCACGGAATTCGTACAAATGGCGGTGGCGAAATGACTTCAACAGCATCGTGACCAAGGGTCGATCGTGCCCTAATTATAGAAAATCCACGTCCGGGCTTCAAACGACGGTTCTAGGATGCGATGGGGTGATGCGTGCGGTGCGCTGTCGATACTACGGCTCGGTAAAAAGTCGAGGGTGTCGAACAATGACGATTGACTGTCGCCAAACCAGCGCGACGCATCACAGCCCCCTTTCTTGCTTCTGACATTTCTTGACAATTTTGTCGAGTGCTTTCGCGTAGACTCGGCCGTCGAAGTGCATTCGCCCATACAGGCATTGCCTATCAATTCGCCGACCTGCTCACCACCGACCACTCTCGTCGCTGCACTCCGCAAGCGCACCTGTTCACATGAGAATCGCCATCCTAGAATCCGATGCCACGGCACTTGACTGTGCGCTCGAAATCCTGTCATCCGCTGGGCATCTCTGTTTTGGCGCGCTATGCGACAAAACATTGCACGGGCTGCTCAACCAGGTGCCGGTCGATCTGGTGATGCTCGATTGGGTGGCGCCGGATGCGCTCCGATACGATACATTGCGCTGTCTGTGCAGATATGGATCCGTGATCCCCGTTGTCCTGTTCGTGACGTCGTGCACGTCGCACCAAGTGATCGCCGCGGGGCTGAAGAGTGGCGCAAACATCTGCCTCGAGAAGCCGCTCGGCAGCGCGCAGTCGCTTGCGCACATTCACGCTTTTGGGGCGTCGTAGCGATCCTTCTTCCAAAGTCTTTTCAACCAGGCCCATGTCTCAGGATCGCGCGAGCAAGCTGTAGTCGATCGAATCGGGGCACGGCTGATTTTCAATTGCGTCAGCGCGGTAGCAGTGCTCGCCGACTTGACCGATCTTCGAGGCCCGGTGCGAGGTCTGCCGCACATGGCGGTGCATTTCATTCGGGCGCCAACGGCAGCTTGTTTCATGGCCGCATATCAATACCAGCCTGACCCATCGTATCGGTTGGGCACGCTCGCTCGTCTCGGCTAAAGCACGCAGGGTTTCTGAGCCCTACCACGATCACCCCCGTCGCCACGACGAGAGCGCATAGATCAGCAGCGAGCATGATGCGCGACGCCCTATGCGTCATGTGGATATCCCGTCGTAACTTGCCTGCCGCAGACTTCGTTGCATTGCGCGCCCCCGATCGCAGCTAACGATCCAATCGATGCGACATTATCTGTCTAGGTGAAGCGCTCCCGGCTCGCATTTTCGCGCTGGAGCAACGGCGCGTACTCGTGTAAATCCCGTGGCGCGATGTCGAAGGCGCGACGGAATGCACGCGTAAAGCTCGACGCATCATTGAAACCCAAGCCCGCGGCAATGTCCTGTACCTCCATATGCGGAAAGCGCACCAGTTCATCGGCCGCCATTCGCAGCCTGCGGCTCCGGATATAAGCGGCCAGGCCACCTTCATGCTCAAAGATGCGATACACGCTGGCGCGCGAGAGATGCAGCGATGCCAACACGCTGTCAGGCGACAAATCCGGATCGTGCAGATGAGTCTCGACATACCGCCGCACTTGTCCATAGACTGCGGCGCGTACCGCCGCGCGGCTGTTGCCGGAGAGACCCGCTTGACGGCTGAAAGCGGCGACGAGTAGTTCTACCGCAGTGAGAAAGGAGTGATGCGCTTCCTCCTTGCTCAGTCCGACGATTTGCCGCTTGAGCGCCACCAGATGCTCAATGAGTAGGCGCGTCAAAGGCGTGGTGGCGTGGACCCAACGGCCATGCAGCGAGGCGGCATCGGGGAACGATTTTTCCACCAGCGCGCGCGGCACAAAAAGGAGCAGTAGCCGACCATGAAAACTCCGGATTGTGCACGGCTGATCCATGTCCAGCGCGAGGATACTTGGCACTTGCGGTATATGCGGCGCATCGAGTTGTGGCTTGCCGCCCACGAACTGCGACGGTGGCCCTTCAAGGAACACGCTGAAGGTGATGTCGCGAATGCTCTCGGTCGAAACTCGACCCAACGATCGCACGGCCAGGTTCGGCGCGGTGCGGAAGTCGAAGAGGCTCAGATTGTCGATCGTGTAACGGGACAGCGATGAATCGAACGTGTCCTCAGCCTGCTTTGACGAAGGCTGGATGTCGTAGACGGAACTCATACGCTCCTGCCAGGCCAGGAAGCTTTGACGGGCGTCGCCTTGAACGCTGAAATTGCTGTGCACGATGCCCGGAGCAAGCGTTGGCGGCTCCGGCGGCAACAACAGGCGGCTTAGCGGTATTGCTGTGTGTTGCGGGTCGTCGTTCAATGCAGGGCTCGGTGTTGATTTTCGTCCAGTATTGATCCGCCCCGTGCGGCTGAACTTTAATTTGAGCCACTAGCCCGCTCGGAACGCGCTAGTGTTTGTTGCCAAGCATACCAGTACTTACTTTGCCGTACAGCACAGCGAACGACTCACTGGCACATCGATCATTTCAGTACTCGGAAACCACACACGCTCTTGAGCAGACCGACTACAGGTGGCCGCAGCACATTTCCGCTCCGGCTTGTTGGAATGATCGCTTGCGAGGAAGGCCCGCCTCCGTGCGCGACTCGCGAGTAGCACTTTTATGGACTTCGATGATGACGACCATACGTGTGCTGGGAATTTAAAGATATTTAATATGAATATGCTAATCGACTGTTTTTGTGCGATGTCTTTTGAAATGCTTTTTCATTAAAACCGGCAATTTCTCATGGCGGAATGTTGGGCCTCGTGTGGCGGCTAATGAATTGATCGTGGCCGCCAATATGTTGTTCGATTCGGCCAGAAAAATACGTCGCAAACCATCCTTATGTACGATCAGACTCAACAATTAATCCGGCTCAAAGCAAGCTGGAACAGGCAACTAATTTCCGGGGAAAATCAGATGGAGTGTCCTTCAGTCCTTTGCCGCACCAGCGCAATGCCGCCCCACGTTTCGCCTGAGGCTGGCATCGTGAGGCGTATTGGCATAGTTCTGTTTGGCGGCTTTGCCCTTCCGGAGGCTGCAGCGGTCGTGGAGGTATTCCAGTCGGTGAATGCGCTCACTGAGGGCGAACGGCGCGACGGAATGCGTTACGACGTTAGCCTGTTGTCGGTGGCGGGAGGCAGGATCGTCAGTTCTTCATCGGTATTCGTCTGGACCGAAGGCATCGAGGCGCGGCGCGACGCAGAGCGCTTTCACGCTTTGTTCATTGCTGGCGGCGTAGGGGTGAACGATGCGCTACACGATGAACGCCTGATTGCCTGGCTGCGTCGGACGCATCCGCGCAGCGACTTGGTATTCCCGATCGGCGAAGGACAATTGCTGCTAGACGTCGCCGGATTCGGGCAGGCCACCGGTGTTAGGCGCTACGGCAAACACGCTTGCGAAATGATGCAGATCGGCGCCGCCAATGGACCTTCGAGCGTCGCCGCCGGCCCGTTGCAAACAGCCATCGCAGTGGTCGAGGAAGATTTCGGTAGCGAAATTGCGCGTCAGATCGCTGACTGGGTCGCACCATCTCCGGATACCCGGTTTACTGCAATTGTGCGCAAGAATGTTTCGGTAGGCGTGAGCGAGAATATCAAGGCGTCGGCAAAATGGCTGGAGGCGAACGGTCACCGTTCGATCTCGATTGACGCCGCCGCGCAGATCGCCGGCATGAGCGAGCGCAATTTCCTCAGGCGTTTCAAGATCGAAATGGGTGTGACGCCGTCTGACTATTTGCTGTACGTGCGGCTTGATATGAGCTGTCGCCTGCTTGTTGAAACCGCCCTGCCAGTCGACAAGGTGGCGCGTCATTGTGGCATTGGATGTGGCGGTCGGCTCGCGAAACTCTTCCGCAAGCATCTTGCGACGACACCTACCGAGTATCGCGCGAGCAAGCGGGCTTGAGTGGCCAATAGCGGTGGGTGCATTTCGGACATTGTTCGCCTTGCTAATTACCATCGGGTTGGAAGCCGGTCGAATCGTTAATTGTCAAAGCGCAGCTATTCTTTCTCGCTATTTAATTGCTATTTATTGCTGGTAGTTTTAGGTACTCGAATTGCCGATATCACGCCTGGTCACCGTGCTGCATGGAGATTAATCAATCGCAATCTGCTTCCTCTTCGATCGATGGTTTTTTGAACAATGGCCAACTGAGGCCTTATGCTTCCGCCTAGTCGTTTCGGTACCTGGGTGGGCGACAACGAGCCGTTTGAATCGCAGCGGTCGTCACCGAACTACTGATGGCAGCCTAAAGCGCCGCCCTTCGCGCACTTTGCCTCTGCGCGTCGCTGCCGAGGGCGCAGGTTTTCCGCGGCTATCGATGTGGGGCAGAGGTGGTCCGACCATGGATCGGCCATAGCAATCATATTCCGAGTCTTTTATGTTAAAAGTTACAAAAGCAGTGTTTCCGGTAGCTGGTCTTGGCACCCGATTTCTCCCTGCTACGAAGGCTAGCCCAAAGGAAATGCTGCCGATCGTCGATAAACCGCTGATTCAATATGCGGTGGAGGAGGCCATGGCAGCAGGCATCACCGAAATGATCTTCGTCACGGGCCGCAGCAAGCGTGCCATCGAAGACCATTTCGATAAGTCGTATGAAGTCGAGGCTGAACTGGAAGCGCGCGGTAAGAACAAGTTGCTGGAGTTGGTGCGCAGCATCAAACCGAGTCATGTTGACTGTTTTTACGTGCGTCAGTCGGAGGCGCTCGGCCTCGGGCACGCTGTGCTGTGCGCTGAGAAGCTGGTGGGTGATAACCCGTTCGCCGTAATTCTCGCGGACGACTTGCTATACGGCACCCCCCCTGTCATGACGCAGATGATCGAGGTGTTCGATCATTATCATAGCTCGGTGATCGGTGTTGAGGAAATCTCGGCGCAGGATACTAAGTCGTACGGGATCATCGACGGCAAGGAATGGGGGGATTCAATTATCAAAATGGCGGGCATCGTTGAAAAGCCTGAGCCGAGTATGGCACCTTCGAACCTGGGTGTGGTGGGTCGATACGTGCTGAAGCCGCGAATTTTCAAACATCTTCGCGCAATCGCGCCGGGCGCGGGCGGCGAACTCCAGTTGACGGATGCGATCCAGTCGCTGCTAGCCGATGAACAGGTACTTGCATACAAGTATGATGGCACGCGCTTTGACTGCGGCAGCAAGCTCGGCTATCTGAAGGCGGGGGTGGAATTTGCACTGCGGCATCCCGAAGTACGCGTCGAGTTTCGTGCTTACCTGGAGCAGCATCTGTCTCTCCTGCCGATGTGAGTTCGCCGCGCCTCGTGTAAAGCATATTCACATGCTGTGTTGCACAGCATGTGAATACTGAGCCGGATTGTCAGCGTTTGCCGTTAAAGCAATATGGTTCAGCGCGGACTTGACGTGTTGCCCGCCACAGCTAGGCGACGCGCATTTCGCGCGATCTACAGCGAGACGCGCAATAGCCGCTCAGCAGGCTCTTCGCGAGCGCCCTGCCATCTAGCTGAATCAAAAAAACACCACCAATTGCGTTGGCGAAAACGATCTCTCCGACGCCTCGAAACGCCCGCCGATGCGAGGGCGGCAGAATTCGTCAAAATATTGAAGCCAAAGAACGCGACATTCGGCCATCTGCGATTCGTGGCATTTGCAAGAAGATCAACATCATTATTTAATTTATATAGGATGCCGAATAATGTAATGGAAGATGATCGAATAATCGCGAACCGGACATCCGCCGCTGAAGCTTCTGCCTGAATGCTGCAATCGGTCCGTGACCGCCAACGTATTATCCTATTCGGCCATCCAGCGATCTTATGCGTGCCGCTTGTGTACGATTGTCCAGACAGTCAAAACGGCTCAAATGTAGCCGTAGGAGGCCACTTATCTTCCGGGGGGGATGGCTGGATGGCAGTTTTTTTTGCCCGCAGTAGTCGTGATGCGACTCAGTCTCAGGTATTCCATGACGTTCGCTCCGTAAGACGTATAGGCATGGCACTGTTCGACGGTTTCTCGCTACCAGAGGCAGCCACGGTAGTGGAGATTTTCCAGTCAGCCAATGCGCTCTGCATGTCCTTGCGCATAGATGGGCCTCGCTACGACGTTCATCTCGTGTCGGTCAGCGGTGGCAGGATAGCGAGTTCGTCATCGGTGTTTGTTTGGACCGACAGTATCAAATCACGTGGTCATGCCGACGATTTTCATGCGCTCTTTATCGCCGGAGGTGCAGGCGTCCACAGCATGCTGAGTGAAGAACACCTGATTGCCTGGCTGAGCCAACTCGACTTGCGCAGCGAACGGATTTTTCCAATTTCCGAAAGACGCTTGCTACTGAACGTCGCTGATTCATCGAATATTTCCCGCAAATTTCGCCGTGGCGAAGGTGCTCATGAGGTCGCGTGGAACGGACTGAAAGTGTCTACTTCCCAGCGATCAAGCACTCCGCTGCGAGCTGCACTAGCGCTGATTGAAGAGGATCTCGGCACGGAAATCGCGCGGGAGATCTCCGGCTCTCTAAGGTTGCGCTATGACGAACAGTTTACCTCCGTTCCAAAGAAGAACGCGTTCGGAGCTGTGAGCGAAAAGATACAGTCGTCGGCACGATGGTTGGACATGAACTGCGGAAGAACGATCACGATTGAAGAAGCGGCGCAATTCGTCGCGATGAGTGAGCGGAATTTCTTGCGCCGCTTCAAGATGGAAATGGGTGTGACACCGTCCGACTACCTCTTATACGTTCGAATTGACAAGTGCTGCCACCTTCTTTCCGAAACGGACCTTCCGGTCGACAAGATCGCGCGGCGATGCGGAATCGGAAGTGGCGGACAGCTTTCGAAAGTATTTCGTAAATACCTTGGAGTAACGCCGACAGAGTACCGTGCAAGCAAACGGTCGTTTACTTAGGTGCGTCGACAGATGCGATAAAAGACTATTCGTGGGGTACATCGGTCGAATGACATGCAGTCGAATCAACGGATGCATGTCGACCATGAGTGGGGATTGCGATCAATAAACCTCGGCAACGCTGAAACTCGTACCCACCGCATCACGCGCGGATGTGATTGGCGCCTTGTCCAGATCCCAGGCAATCGCGATATCGGGATCGTCCCACTGCAACGTGCGTTCATGCTCGACAAAGCCGCGCTCGGTTGTCTTGCAAAGTACCTCTGCGACATCCGACAACACGAGGAAACCATGCGCAAACCCCGGCGGAATCCATAGCTGACGGCAGTTGGATGCCGATAGCCGTGCACTGGTCCAGCGCCCGAACGTGGGCGACAAGCGTCGCAAGTCAACCGCCACGTCGACCACCTCACCGTTCACTACACGCACTAGTTTCCCCTGCGGGCGCCGAATCTGATAATGCAGACCACACAGCACATTGTGGGCGGACACCAAGTGACGCTCCTGCACGAATCGATAGCCGCGCGCCACATGTTCCTCGAATTCCTCTTGGTCGAAGCTGTCAAACGAAATGCCCCGCTTATCTGATTGGATGCATGGTTCGATCAGCTTGACGTCGCGAATTGCCGTGTGCTTAATCTGAATTGTCATCTGTAACGCATAAGATTGGGAATTGAAATTGACTTCGACGTGATGCGAAACGATTTCAAGCCGGTTTTAGCAGCGTTCGGCAAGATATCTCTCAAGAATATCCGTCTCCAGGACCATGGATGATACAAGAGTGGGCTTAGTCTATGGCGCCAAAAGATTGGTTCGAGACGCCATCTATCACTCCAATCTCTAACTTCTTGTTATCCAATTGCGTGGCGAGTTGCCGAGAAAATCCGCTTGTGAAAGATCGCGGAAGAATAGCAACCTAAATTCGGCGGAATCCTTCAACGTTTTGGCGGATCGGATCAGACACAACGTAGGACTATGCGTCGCGGGAGGTCTGATCTTTACACGCGTTAGGGGTGCAACTGTCTGTGGGGTATACAGGGTTTATTTTGACGTTCACTCGAGGGGACGCCACACTTATTTCCGATTACGCATTGCGATATAACCTAATTTCCACACACGATGAAGCACCGACTTGTTGATTTTGATCTGTATGCACAAACAGAATTGCTTGCCTATCTGGTCGCCTCACAACTAGTAATGCGTCAGAGGACAAGCCAGTGGCTAAATTTCGAGCAACTTGTCGAATATTCACATCTTTGGCTGCGGTTAAGCGGTCGCAGAGCTGACTGGCTTCAGCGCGTCGGGCTTGCGTGCCGTGCGCAACGTTTAGCGGAACAGATAGAGCAAACTTCGCGAGAACGGTACGACGCAAAGACTGTGGCACGTATGTTTTTTGATGGTCTGCGCCTGGACTTGCGATCCCCTGTCGTGACGGAGATCTTCGTCGTGTGCGCGAGTAATCTCCCGGGTCAGGTAGTCTTCCATGGTGAGCATGGCGTGACGTGAAACTGGTAGGCGGTGGTGGGGGAATAGGCGAATTGGACTGAAGTTCGCCTGGTCGTGAGTTCGTGAGCGCCTCAGGATGTCATCGGAAATTGCCTTACTTGACGGAGGTGCCATCTTACGCGCCATCGCTTAACAAAGAGAACAACCCGTTGTGCGTAATATCCCCAACCCTGTTGGCTATCCAGATTAACAATGTCTTGGTCAAATTCTTCCGACACACACACGCGTGCAGATCTACTGACCTATCTCGTCGTGTCGCAGTTAATCAGACGTCGACTGACTGGGAAGTGGCTGACTGCGCAACACGTGATTCAATGCACGCATCTGTGGATGTGCGTTAACGGCAGGATCGACTTGCTCCAGCGTGTGGCGCTGGGCAGTTGCGCACAGGCCCTGGCGATGCATGTAATGCAAGTGTCGAAGGTTCGATTTGACACCAAGACGTTAACAGATGCATTTGTCGATCACGTTCATCTCGACTATCAATCTCGAGCCGTCGTGGAGGTGTACCACGCCTGCACGGTCCATATCACGTCGGGATCGCGCTTCTCGGACCGCCGTGCGAAGCGCGACAGGCTGTAGCCTGCGTTGTGTTGTTCTGGCCAATGCAGACCACTACAGGCTATACCTGTGGCGGCGCGTTGGATCTTCTGATCGGGTGCATCTTGAGAGACTGATGGTTGTTCTGTTGGATCTTGCGGTTCTGAAGTAGCTGGGATCTTGCCGATTTAATATCGAACGCCTGCGATTGGTGGCCAGCAGTTACCAGTCCAATTTGGCGGTTGAGTACAAAATTATGTCGGAACAGCGTCGCAGTCGTCGACGAAAATACACTTCTCTCAAGCCTCCGGCAGTAATCCTCGGAATAGCCGGAAGCTTTTTTAAACCGACACCATGTGTCGGTTTTTTTTCGGGAAAATTAGGAGCGGTCGAAAATCAATGTTGACCGATTAAGAAATGTATCCGCGAGCTTATGAAATCTCTCCGCTTCGACCTTTAGTAGTTGGGTGAGCTCGGTCCGCGTTTGTTCTGGGCGTGTCGATGCACAGATGGCTTCCATCGCCAAATATCGTTCGTCGAGGAGGGTGTTTAACACTCTTGTCTAGTTTCGTTCGCGAGATGAGCCATGCGACTCACTCTGGTAAGCAGATAGGTGATCAGACGATCGGTGTACCGAAAGTATTAGCAAAAGTCTTTCGCTATCAGTCATGGCTACCCCCGTTGTATGGTTGGTAGATTTGCGTAAAAAATCCGACTGTACTGCTGTGCAGCAAGCGGCCATCTATAGTCGATCACGCCAGACGTGCTGCTCCGACCAGTGCCTGGATCGCCGACTCGCACCGTTCCGGAGCGGTGCATGCCAGCAGGTCACATACGTCAGCCGGCGGAGCGAAAGACGACGGATAAAGCCAAACGTTTGTCATGAAAAATGCTGCGTTGCAGGATAGGCTCAAGACGTCTCAATTGTTAAATCAAGTGGCGAAATATATGACGATCGCTCTTTCGATTCTTTCGAAATTTTGTTTCGGCTGGACGCTTGTCTATCTGATCTTCAGCTTGCTTTCTGCTTTGAAGGTCGGGAGGCGGCACTTCCAACCGGTCGTCTTTCTTGAGTTTCAGCCGCATCGCGCGCGCGGCCCTTGGGAAGCTGCAAGGGCTAAGTTGATGATGCGGATGGGGCTATGCACGATCTTCATCGTGCCCGTCGGGATTGCGTCTTTTATCGTGTCAATGTTTATTTCGTAGATCTGCAACGTCAGCTTCAATCGAGGACTGCTAACAACATCAATGAAGGCTTCCCTGGCGCGGTGTTAGCCGGACGTCCTGTCCCAGGCAATAAAAACAACCACTTGAAGTTACAGACAGTCAGTCGCAATTCTCAGTGACGCTTTCGGAACAGTAATTGTTCCGGTCGTGGGGGATCGCCTCGAATGCAGCCTTCGGTATCGGATGAAATCATGTCGGTTGTGGCGGCAATGGACCGGAAAATTGGGTGGAGTCAGCCAAATCCATGGCGCATTTTGCCACGGTAGTTTGCTCATATTTTTCTGACCCGGTGCACCTCATTGACCTGAAGAGCTGACGCGAATTGGTTTGATAGCATCAGATTAGCGGAGCACGAGGATTGGAATCCACAGGTCGCTTCAACGTGTGCAAAGGGTGTATGGGCTGGCTTTCGCACCTGCAAATGTCCATTCAATTCGTGCAGATTGTGGACCATCGAAACTGAATGGATTCGGATGCGTTGTATGGGCTCGGATGCCCCTTTGGAAGAGCGTAGCGGTGGAATTGACGCAGCCACGGAGTAGAGTCAAGCAGGCGTCAAACAGTGAGACTTTCTGGATAAAGAATGCCCAGTCGAGGTCGTGGCAGTTCACCCTAAATTGCTACGTGAATGGGCTGTTGTATGTGAGCCAAGCACAATGCGCGAGACACGTGAATAGCCTATTCAGACACGTCAGGAGCGAATGGGCTAAAACGCCAACATGTTGGCGTTTTCCGTCAGTCACATTACGTCTGAAGGCAGCCTATGTATGATGCACTGCAACTGAAGCCGAGGCGGTCGTTTTAAAAATGAGAGGTGACGGTAGTGTTTGAGATTTAAGCTATTGCAGATCATTCATTACGGCACTCGGAAAAGGCGAGCAGCGTTTTTTGTGGAGAAATGACGTACATCATCGGACTTTTTAAAATGCGCGATCTTTATGGTCGGTGCGAGAAGTACGAATCTCATGTCAGGTTAATACTCCACGTCACTGCCGCGTGTGGCAGCAACTGGCGCCAGTCGTAAACCGCACCGCTCAATTCAACTCGCATCTGTTTTGGGGCAGACGTTGTAGTGTCGCTGGACATGACTTTGGCGAACTTTGTACGGCCCATGATCGAGGGAGATACGTCAGGCCGCCTACAGTGTGGGGAAATTAAAAGTGCAACATTTCTGATCCTGTTGGAATGTCGAATAGGAGTGCGTATGGGTTACACGTCGGTGAGTGAGGCGGAAGATAGTGATAGTGATATCAAGATAGTTCCGACGGAAGAGCGGGTTGCCGCTGCAGCGGCTGTGCGACTCGTACCTGTTGTACTTGCGGGAGGAGTGGGTTCGCGACTGTGGCCCGTGTCACGGGAACAATATCCAAAGCAATTGATTGATTTGCTGGGGCCGGATTCGTTACTACAAGCAACTGTGCAACGGATGAAAGGGTTCCATGCCGATGGAGGTACGGTGAGCACGCCGATCATCGTATGCGGCGACGATCACCGCTTCGTTACGTCGGAACAACTCCGGGCAAGAGGAATCGACGCACGCATCGTGGTTGAACCGACGCGACGCGACACGGCACCCGCGCTGACACTCGCCGCTGCGGCGGCATGTTCGGATGGTGACGACGCGATCATTGTTGCAATGCCGGCAGATCATTCGATCGAGAACCTCAATGCCTTCCAGTCGACGATTGCGTTGGCGGCTCGGCATGCACAGCACGGCGCGATTGTGACACTGGGCGTGCCGCCGACGCGTCCTGATACGGGCTTTGGTTACATCAAGCTTGGTACTGACCTTAGCGGTGGCGCGCATCGTATTGAGCGATTCGTCGAAAAACCCGTGGCCGAATTGGCCGCGCGGTACATCGCATCGGGGCAGTACTGGTGGAACAGCGGAATATTCGTTGTGCGGGCGAGCGTATGGCTCGCTACGCTCAAGATCATACAGCCGGCGATGCACGACGCGTGCTTGTTAGCCCACGCGCAAGGTACTTGCGATGGGTTGTATTTCCGTCCTGGTGTAGAGGCTTTCAAGTCTTCCCCGTCGGACTCGATTGACTACGCGGTGATGGAACGTCTCGGATCGGACGAACGACTCGCGGAAGGCGTGGTGGTATCGCTTGACGCAGGGTGGTCGGATCTTGGGTCTTGGGACGCCGTATGGGAAGCACTCGACAAGGACGCGGACGGCAACGCTGCGCGCGGACGAGTCGTGTTCGAAGGGACGACGTCCAGCTTCGCCCACTCGCAGGGGCGTCTCATCGCCTGCGTCGGCGTGGCCAACGTGGTCGTTGTGGAGACCGACGATGCCGTGCTGGTCGCCGACCGCTCGCGCTTGCAGGAAGTAAAGAGTGTGGTTAGCCGGATGAAAGCGCTGCAAGCTCCCGAGGCCGATGCGCATCGAAAGGTACGGCGCCCATGGGGTTACTACGACTCAATCGATCGTGGTGAGCGCTTTCAGGTAAAGCGGATCGTCGTCAATCCGGGCGGCCGCCTGTCATTGCAATTGCATCACCATCGCGCCGAGCACTGGATTGTGGTAAGTGGCACGGCGCTCGTCACTCGCGGCAGTGAGGAATTTATGCTCAGTGAGAATCAGTCGACGTTTATTCCGCTGGGTGTGACGCATCGTCTGGAGAATCCGGGCAAGTTGCCACTCGAACTTATCGAAGTGCAGTCCGGATCGTATCTCGGCGAAGACGACATCGTTCGTTTCGATGACACATACGGGCGCGCGTGACGCGTCGGTATGTTACGCAGTCCAACTTCAGGCGGGGAATCGCGAGATGCTCGGGATACAGGCGTTATTGGCGCGGCTTGTCGATTTGGTCCTCATCGTGTCGGGGGCCGTGGTGGCGTCGCATATTCGCTTTGAGGATCTAGGGCAGAGTCGGGGAGACGGGGCGTTCATTACGTTTTCCGTCGCATTCGCGTTGGTGTCGTTTCCGGTTTTCGGCTTGTACGAGTCGTGGCGTGGCCGTTCGTTGTTGCGATTGACCGGGCAGGTTTCGATTGCGTGGCTGGTGGTGCAGGCGTGCGGACTGGTGCTGATGTTTTCGCTGCATCGCACGGATTTCATCTCGCGCCTGTGGTTCGCCTATTGGACCGCGATCACGGGCGGTGCATTGATCGTATCGCGACTGATGTTACATGCCGTGCTGCGCAGCGTGCGTTATGCCGGCCTGAATTTGCGCAACGTTGCAGTGCTCGGGGTCGGGGCTCATTGCCAGGAAGTGGTGTGCAAGCTCGAGGCGTCCCCTTCCAGCGGTTTTCGTGCATCTGCGGTGTTTGATGTGGGGCCGGGAGGAAGTGTCGCGCTGAACGGCGTGCCGGTGTTCGACGACTTTCACAAGTTTGCCGAACACGTTCGGAGCGCCGGCGTACAAGAAATCTGGCTGGCTTTGCCGTTGGCGGAAGCGTCGACCATGCTGCGCTTCGTCAATGAATTCCGTGACGACCTCGTGAATATCCGCTTCATTCCTGACGTGCGCAGCATGGCGTTATTCGAAGGCGGTGTGATCGACCTGATCGGAGCGCCGGCGATTAGCCTCGTCGCATCGCCTTTGCCAGCACGCGCAATCGTGCAGAAGGAAATATTCGATCGCGTATTTGCGGCTCTTGCGTTACTCGCGTTGATACCGTTGTTGACGATCATTGCGGTTGCCGTGAAGTGTTCATCGCGCGGGCCGGTGTTTTTCACGCAGTATCGCAAAGGGGCCGATGGCCGCGTGTTCAAAATCTACAAATTCCGATCGATGCGTCTACATGCCGAAAAGACAGGCGTGGTCACGCAGGCTACGAAGGATGACCCGCGCATCACTCGCGTGGGTGCGCTGCTGCGGCGGACGAGCCTTGACGAGCTACCGCAGTTTTTCAACGTTCTTCGCGGCGAAATGTCGGTGGTCGGGCCTCGTCCGCACGCGATCGAACACGATGAGCTTTATCAGAAAGTCATCAACGGCTACATCCATCGCTACCGGATCAAACCGGGCATTACAGGTTGGGCGCAGGTGAACGGATTCCGCGGTGAGACGGACCGGGTCGAGAAGATGCAGAAGCGCGTGGAGCATGACCTTTACTACCTGCGCAACTGGTCGTTCGCGTTGGACATGCGGATTGTCGTGACAACGGTAGCGAGGGGACTGGTTAGCAGCAACGCGTATTAGCGATCCAGATGAAACACTCGTGCGATAAATAAGTTTCGGAATTGACGCTGTGAACCGCGCCTTCAGGCTTGTCGGCCCGCGAGGTGATGCGTGGCCGATTCCTCCCGCGTGTACGCATACAGACCACGTGTTCCGCATGGAGAAAGCGCTTGACTCCAGATCTGAGTGCGCATTAGCCGAATCCGGGAAATGGCTTTTCGTCATTCCCGAGCGGCAATAGCTATCGCCATGTGAAAGAAGAGTTGGACGAAATTCGAGGAATAACTGATGGGATTTTTTGGAAAGTGTAGTGGAGACGGAGTGGAACGTCCTGATCGCCGCTGTACTCGTCTACTGATGAGTGTCGCCGCAAGCGCTGTGTTGTCGGCATGTGCAGTGGCTCCTGGTATGCGGATGACTACTCCGGCAACGCTGTCGGTCGCAAGCGGGAACTCAGAGGTGCCGCCGACCGAAATGCAGATTCCGATTACCGATATCAACGTCGCCTTGACGCAAAGGATGCGCGAGGCGGATGCGCAGGCAAACGCAGTACAACTGGGCGAGCTGATGAGTAAGCCGGAGCCGTACACATTGGGGGCGGGCGATGTCCTGCAGATCACCGTATGGGATCACCCTGAACTGATGGCGGCTCTGGGCGCCCAGACGCAAACGAACAACCGGCCCTTCGATCCGGCGCAGGGATTCGTGATTGACAGCAACGGTAATGTGCAGATGCCATACGCGGGTAACGTTCATGTTGCCGGCCTACGTGTCGATCAGAGCCAGCAGGCGGTGTACACCGCATTGAGCAAAGTGTTCGTCCGGCCGCAGGTGACGGTGCGTGTGGCTTCGTTTCGTGCCAAGCAGGTGTATGTGGACGGTGAGGTGCGCGCGCCGGGCGCTGTTCCGATTAACGATGTTCCGCTGACCCTGTTCGAAGCCGTCAACCGGGCCGGGGACTTCAGTACGACAGCCGATCAAAGCCGGATGGTCCTCGTGCGGGACGGTGTGTCATATCGGTTGAATCTCACAAGCATGCTATCGAGCGATCAGAATCCTTCAAAAATACTGCTAAAGAACGGTGACTTGTTGCGTGTCGTTTCGCGTGATGACAACGGCGTATTTGTCATGGGCGAGGTTAACAAGCCTGTAACCGCCATTCCCATGAAGAGCGGCAAGCTGACATTGAGCGATGCGCTATCGCAAGCCGGCAGCGTGAATAGTGCCAGTGCGGACGCAGCGCAGCTCTATGTGATTCGGGGCTCGTCCGACACGACGCCGCGGGTATTCCATCTCGATGCGCGCTCGCCAGTCGCAATGGTGCTGGCAAATCAATTCGAGTTGCAGCCCAAGGACGTCGTGTATGTGGATGGTAACGGTCTGGTTCGCTTCAGCCGCGTGCTGAATCTGCTGCTGCCAGCGATCAACGCAGGTATGACTGGGGCGATCGTCGCGAAATGATAGACAGCATCCTTGTTGTGTGTGAAGGAAACATCTGCCGAAGTCCGATGGCTCAGGCGCTGCTCACAAAGCAGTTGCCCGGCGTCAGTGTGATGTCCGCCGGCTGGGCCGCGGTCATCGGACGCGGTGCCGATCCCTTCGCTGTCGAATTGATGGCGGAGCGTGAGATCGACATCAAAGGCCATATTGCCGTGGACCTGAACCTGCTTCACATGCGCTCGGCAGAACTTGTTCTGTCGATGACACAGGAACAGCGCAAGAGGATCGAAACGAACTATCCGTTCGCGAAGGGCAAGGTCTATCGCCTCGGCGAACATGAGGGCATAGACGTGCTGGACCCGTACCGCAAAGGACGCGCGGCCTTCGAAATGGCCTTGGCGCAAATTGAGCGTGGCGTGGCGCACTGGCTCGACGCAATGGTTCGACTGACTCACTAATCTATGGCATCCGTAAACCAAAATCGATTCATCGATTCGTCGAATGGCGATGAAATACATCTTTCCGACTACCTTTCGGTTATCGCGGAGAGTTGGAAGCTGATTGTTGCCATCGCAGCGTCTGTGCTGATAATCGGAACTCTCTATGCGTTTATCGCAAGGCCGGTGTATCGCGCGGACGCGATGATCCAGGTTGAAGACAGTGCAAATTCAACCAAGGACGCACTGGGCGAACTGGCGTCGATCTTCGACACCAAGCAGACGGCCGATGCGGAGATCGAGTTGATCCGATCGCGACTCGTGGTCGGCCAGACAGTGAAATCGCTGCACCTCGATATCAGCGCGCAGCCGCGTTATTTCCCGCTCATCGGCGCCGTCCTGGCGCGGCGTGCGGGGGCCAATGAATTGGCACCGCCTCTGTTTGGCCTCGGGCGTTTCGCGTGGGGCGGCGAGAAGATCGAAGTATCGCGATTCAATGTGCCGCGTGACCGATACGACGCGAGGTACACATTGGTGGCGCGCGGCGGAGACAAATTCGATCTGGTCGATCCTGATGGCGACGTTGTTCTTCACGGGCAGGTGGGTAGCGTTACCCGAGGCAGCGAATCAGCGGGTCCAGTTGAATTGCAGGTCTCGCGTATTGAAGCGCGACCGGGCACGCAATTCTTTCTGACCCGGGCTTCCACGCTCCTCACGATCGATCAGTTGCAGGATGCGCTTGTTATCGCCGAGAAAACCAAGCAGTCCGGGGTGATCGGCGTTTCGCTCGACGGCTCGGACAGCAAGCGCACCGCCGAGATAATCAATACGATCGCAGCGACGTATGTCCAGCAGAACATCGACCGTAAGTCTGCCGAAGCGGAGCACACACTCAGCTTTCTTGACCAGCAATTGCCGCAGCTTCGCAAACAGCTCGATCAGGCAGAGGATCGCTATAACGCATTTCGCAACCAGAAGGGAACGGTCGATCTCACCGAAGAAAGCCGTCTTCTGCTGCAACAGATTGTCGACAGCAAAACCAAACTCGTCGATCTGCAGCAACAGCAGATCGAGATGGCGCAGCGTTTTACGCCATCACACCCGGGAGTTGTAGGACTGGGGGCGCAGATCGCGTCGCTCGAAGCGCAACAGACCCGGCTGAACAAGCGCGTCTCGACTTTGCCGGACACGGAACAGTCCGCCCTGCGCCTGTTGCGTGATGTGCGTGTCAACACGGAGTTGTACACGAACCTGCTGGACAGCGCGCAGCAGTTGAAGATCGTCAAGGCGGGTCAGGTCGGCAATGTCCGCGTGGTTGACTACGCTGTTGCGGGCGAGGTGCCGGTCAAGCCGAAGCGGACGCTCGTGATCGTGCTGGCGGCGGTGCTAGGACTCATTGCTGGAACGGCGGCGGCATTCGTCAAGAACGCGCTGTTCGGCGGCGTGGAAAACAGCGAGGAAATCGAACAGGCGCTGGGCCTGCCGGTTTACGCAGCCGTGCCGCACAGCGAGACACAGGTGCATTTGCGTCAGGGCATGCGGCGGGGCCGCACCGGTCATCACGTGCTTGCCTCGATCGCGTCGCACGACGTGGCCATCGAAGGGATTCGGAGTTTGCGCACCGCGCTGCAGTTTGGTCTGCTCGACGCTGCCAATAACGTGATCGTCATTACCGGTCCGCGTCCTGAGGTCGGGAAATCCTTTATGTCGGTGAATCTGGCGGCGGTGCTCGCGAGCGGTGGTAAGCGCATCTTGCTGATCGATGCGGACATGCGGCGTGGCGATTTGCACAGCTATTTTGGTGTGTCGAGACACCCGGGGCTTTCGGATGTCATCGCGGGATTGGACATCAACGGGGCGGTCCTGCGTGAAGTGCTGCCGAACCTCGACGTCCTGCCGAAGGGTTCATTGCCACCGAATCCGGCCGAACTGCTGATGAGCGAGCACTTCAAGACAATGCTCGAGCATGTTTCGAGTCTCTACGACATCGTCATTGTCGACACGCCGCCGTTGCTGGCCGTGACCGATGCGGCGCTGATCGGTAAGCACGCCGGCACGACCTTACTGGTGGTGCGTCATGGCCGCCACCCCATGCCGGAAATCCTGGAGTCTGCCAACCGCCTGCGCAATGTCGGCGTCGCCCTCAAGGGCGTGCTGTTTACCGATGTGCCGCAGAGACGTCTTGGCTATGGCACGTATTACTACGGTTACGAAAGCAGTGCGGAATAAGCGTCCCAACACCCGAGCAAGGCGCGAGGACGGTCCCGGCGCATCGATTACGAGGAGCATCACACCATGAGTCACAAAGTTGCCCTGATTACCGGCGTCACCGGTCAGGACGGTTCGTACCTTGCCGAATTACTGTTGAGCAAGGGCTATGAAGTTCACGGCATCAAACGCCGTTCGTCGCTGTTCAACACGGAACGAATCGATCATCTGTATCAGGACCCGCATGCGTCCGATCGCCGCTTCATCCTGCATCACGGAGATCTGACCGACTCGACCAGCCTCGTGCGGATCATTCAACGCGCCCAGCCTGACGAAATTTATAACCTCGGAGCACAAAGCCACGTCGCTGTCTCGTTCGAGGAGCCGGAGTATACGGCGAACGCTGACGGCATCGGAGCGCTGCGCATCCTCGAGGCGATCAGGATTCTCGGTCTCGAAAAAAAGACGCGCTTCTATCAGGCATCGACGTCGGAACTCTACGGATTAGTACAGGAAATCCCGCAAAAGGAGACCACGCCTTTCTACCCGCGTAGCCCGTATGCGGTGGCCAAGCTGTACGCCTACTGGATCACCGTCAACTATCGCGAAGCTTACGGCATCTACGCGTGCAACGGCATCCTGTTCAATCACGAATCGCCGGTGCGCGGCGAGACCTTTGTGACGCGCAAGATCACGCGGGCGATCTCCCGCATTGCAACGGGCCTGCAGGAATGTCTGTACCTCGGCAACATGTCCGCGCTGCGCGACTGGGGTCACGCGCGCGATTACGTCGAGATGCAATGGATGATGCTGCAACAGGAGCAGCCCGAAGACTTTGTTATTGCCACGGGCGTGCAGTACAGCGTGCGTCAGTTCGTTGAGCAAGCCGCTGCCGAATTGGGCATCCATTTGCGATTTGAAGGAGCGGGCGTCGACGAGGTTGGCATTGTCGAACGCGTCATAGGTGGCGAAGCGAAGGTGGCGCCGGGCGACGTAATCGTGCGTGTCGATCCGCGTTACTTCCGCCCGGCCGAAGTGGAAACGCTGTTGGGCGATCCCACCAAGGCGCACGAAAAGTTGGGCTGGAAGCCGGTTACGTCGTTCGAATCGCTGGTCAAGGAAATGGTGCGGGCTGACTACCAGGTCGCGAAGCGGGATGCGTTGGTGACGCTCGCGGGTTTCAAGACGTTTGAGTACAACGAGTAAGCACCATGGACAAGAGCGCTCGAATCTTTGTCGCCGGACACCGTGGGATGGCTGGCTCGGCATTGGTACGCAACCTCGCGACCCGTGGTTACTACAATGTGATTACGCGAAGCCGTTCCGAGCTCGACTTGACGAATCAAGTCGCCGTAGAGGAATTTTTTCGTGACGGTGCTATCGACGTGGTCCTGCTTGCCGCCGCCAAGGTCGGCGGCATCCTAGCTAACGAGAGTTACCCCGGGGACTTCCTGTATACGAACCTGATTATCGAGGCCAATGTGATCCACGCGGCCTATCGAGCCGGTGTTCAGAGGCTGGTGTTTCTCGGGTCGTCCTGCATTTATCCACGCGAATGCCAGCAGCCCATCAAAGAAGACTATCTACTGACCGGTCCGCTCGAGAAGACCAACGAGCCCTATGCGATAGCAAAGATCGCGGGCATCAAGTTGTGCGAAGCCTTCAACTATCAATACGGAACGCAATACCTATCGGTGATGCCGACCAACCTTTATGGACCAAATGACAACTACGACTTGAAGACTAGCCATGTGTTGCCGGCGTTGCTGCGCAAGGCGCACGAAGCGAAAGTCAGTGGAGCCGATAGTATGACGGTCTGGGGTACGGGCCGTGCACGCCGCGAACTCCTGCATGTCGATGACATGGCTGATGCAGCTGTATTTTTGCTTGAAAGTGAGATCAGTGGGGGCTTGTACAACGTCGGCTGCGGCGCGGACGTCACTATCGAGGAACTGGCGCGTGCGGCAATGCGTGCAGTGGACTTCGAAGGCCGCATCGAGTTTGACGCCAGCAAACCGGACGGCACACCGCAAAAGCTGCTCGACGTCAGCAAGCTCGCTGAGCTCGGCTGGCGCGCAAAGATTGGTCTCGTAGACGGATTGGCCTCTACGTATCGGGATTTCCTGCGACGCTACGAGTCGCGAGTTCTGGAACGGGCCTAGTCGCGTACCGAGAGCATACGAAATTGAACCGATTCTACGGAAGCTGTGCGACGTGGGGCTGTGCCCAACAGACCGTCTCGCACCTGATGGTGACGTGGAAGTTCTACCACGCGCGTCTATTGAGGCCGAAATCGATTGATCTGGTCGCGGCATGCATGATGGTGCTGCGTATTGCAGAGTCGCTAACCACGAAGCTTGCTGTCAAACGCTATTTGAATTTGGATTGCCATATTTTGAGTGCTGGAGAGTTTGATCGGAATGCGTACAGGAGCGCAACATGACTACACTTATGCTCGTCGAGCCCGAAGCCACCGGTCACCGGATGATTCTGTACGTGCGTCTCATCGTTGCGGAGGCGCTTGCTCGCGGATGGCGGGTGATATTGCTGACCACCGCTTCGGCGACTCTTCATCCCGCTTGCAAGGCAGTCGTGTCCGAGTTCGGCGCACGATTGAGAATCGTGTTGATGCCCGACGTAGCGCGTGGAGGCAGTGGCCAGCTCGATTTGCTTCGTGCGCAATACTTGTCAATTCGCGCGTTCCAGGCAGGTTATCGGGCGGTTTCGCGGCATGATCGTGTCGATTTCGTCTACCTGCCCTATTTTAACTATATCGATAAGGTTGTGGGCTGGTATGGATCGCCGTTTGGCAATGTACTTTTCGGCGGAATGATGGTTGCCGCGAGGTTTCATCACTACAAATGTGGTATCGCCGGGGTGAGCGGCAAGCAGGATAAGATCAATGAGTTGTTGTTTCGTCTCGCGCTGCGTGTGCCGAATTTCGAATTGTTGACGTCGATCGACGAACCGCTGGAGACTTACGTGCATTACGCGATTCCACGCCACTCCAGAAAGTTTCGCTACGTTCCGGATGTCTCGTCTATTCGGCAACCTTGCGAACGAATCAGCGCGCGTGCAACGTATGGGTTTTCGGCAACCGATTTTGTTGTCGTGTCATATGGTTCTTTAAGTCCGCGCAAAGGGCTAGCAAAATTGTTGACCTTGTTCGGAGCACCGGATCTTCCGTCGTATTTCCGGTTGTTGCTAGTGGGATCGCAGGACGCTGATGCGCAGCGTATGGTTAGCGGATTTATTTCTCGTCATCCAGAACGCGAAATGCAGCTAGTTATCGTCGACCGCTTCGTTACCGACGTGGAGGAGGGGCAGGTATTTGCTTGCGCCGACGTTGTCTGGCTTTGTTATGAAAACTTCAGTGGCATGAGCGGCGTACTGATTCAATCTGCACAGGCGGGTGTTCCGGTGGTCACAGCTGGCGATGGTTTGATTGAACGCAACCGCAAGAAGCACGCGCTTGGAATCCAATGGGGCGAGTTCGCAATCGCGGATAACGCTGGTATGCGCTTCGACTGGTCGCGGCTGATCAACTCGGTCTCCGCAATGAGTGGTTCCGCGTCGTTACGCAAGTTCGCTGGGGCGCATGCGCCGCAAGCGTTCGGACGTAACGTCATAGATGCGATTGCCGCCGCCCGCACCCGGCGCGCTGTTTCGGAGCAGTGCCCTGTTTCTTGATTTTTTCGGAAGTGTGGAGCGTGCATGGTGAGTAAAGAACTCATGTCGGAGCCAAGCAGCGAGGGTGCCGCGACAGCCGGTCGGTTTTCGGCGAAACGTACGGTTTTCTATGTGCAACCTTTAATTGCGCGGTACCGCGTGGAGGTGGTTGCCGCATTGGGGCGGATTTTCAAGGTAAAGGTATTCGCCAGTTCACACGGGGTCGAGTCGCGCGGATTTTCGAGAGAGCAGCCGGTGTGTGAGGAGTTTGTCGAGACTGGCATTACTCATCTACTTTCGCGGCGAATCAAGATCCAGAGCAAGGTATTAGGGCGTATTGTGCGCGAACGCCCCGCCGCTGTTTTGATTTTCGCGGACGTGACGTACCTCTCGTTGTGGCTCGCGCTAGCTTCGGGGCGCGCATTGAGAGTTCCGGTAGTGATTCATGGTCAAGGGCTCTACCGGTACGCGAAACCGGGTTTGGCACGAGTTCTTTGCTATCGAGCAGCAGTTGCGTTGTCGACTCAATATGTTTGCTACTCGGAGGCTTCGAAACGTTCGCTTGAGCGAATCGGTTGCCCGAGTTCGAAACTAGTTGTGGCCAGTAATTCGCTTACTGTCACGCAGACTGTGGATCCTTCAGAAAAGACGGGCGCGGAGCAAGGCGTGTTGTTTCTCGGGCGCTTGCGCGATGGCTCTAACGTGGAATATCTCATCGAGGCGGTGGAGCAGATGCGGAACGCAGGCCATGCAATCGTTCTGCATGTGGTGGGCGATGGAGAGCTGCGTGATCGACTGAAAAATACCTATTCGCATTGCAACTATCTCTTTTGGCACGGCGCAGTCTTCGACGACAAGGAAATTGCGGTGATCAGCCGAGCGTGCCGAATCGGATGTTATCCAGGCGCTGCGGGTTTGAGCGTCGTACACATGTTCGGATTAAGTTTGCCTCCGCTAGTACATGACCAGTTGTCGCTGCACATGGGTCCCGAACCCGAGTATGTAGAAGATGGCCGAACCGGGTTTCTGTACTCTCGGGAAGGCGGAGCAAATTCACTGGCCGCATCCCTTTGCAATATCTGGACTCGTCCACCCGAAGCAATACAGGCAATCGCCACGTGCGCCTTTTCGAAATATCGGCAACTCAATTCACCGACGTTGGGCCGGAGGTTGGCCGACATCGTTGACAGGGCGGTTGAACTATGAAATCTGAACCCTTTGCCACGGAGGGCGCTGCGCAAGCGGCAACGGAGCGGACGTTCCAGGACTTGCGCCAGTTTTCTGTGCCGCGCGGATTCAGGGGGCGTAACGCATTGGTCGTCCAGTTATGGTGGATTTGCTCGGCGCTGTTGTTCCGCGCGTCGCCTCAGTTCTTGTATGGCTGGCGCCGCTTTTTGCTGCGCGCGTTCGGCGCACGCGTTGGCAAAGGAGTGTTGCTTAGGCCGACGGTCGTAGTGACCTATCCATGGAAAGTAACGTTCGGGGAATACAGTTGGATCGGCGATGATGCAGTGCTTTACAGCCTTGGCCCGATCGAGATAGGAGCACATGCGGTGGTTTCTCAACGGTCCTATCTGTGCGGCGGTGATCATGATCCGGCGCGCGTCGATTTTGCGATCCGCGGCAAGCCTATCCATATCGGCGAACAGGCTTGGGTGGCTGCAGGGGTGTTTGTCGCGCCGGGAGTGACGATCGGCCGTGGCGCACTGATTGGCGCGCGCAGTTCGGTGTTTGCTGATATGCCGGCGGGAATGGTTTGTTTAGGTCACCCGTGTCGTCCAATAAAGCGCAGGGAAACCGCATGAAGATCCTGATCTATGGCATGAACTACGCGCCGGAATTGACGGGTATTGGCAAGTATTCGGCCGAGATGGCCGAATCACTTGTGGCTTTGGGACACGATGTGCGCGTGGTGTGCGCCCCCCCTTACTACCCTGATTGGCGTGTGGCGCAGGGCTTCAGCGGATGGCGATACAGCCGTCGGGCGCAAGCAGGTGTGGATGTTTGGCGCGGCCCAGTCTGGGTGCCCAAAACTCCGGGTGGCGCCAAGCGTATGGTGCACCTCGTCAGCTTCGCAATATCGAGTTTCCCGGTGGTTTTGCGCCAGGTGCTCTGGAGACCGGACGCCGTCGTAGCTGTTGCGCCCAGTTTGATGAACGCCCCAGTCGCCTGGTTCAGCGCGCGGCTAGCACGCGCGAGCGCCTGGCTTCATATCCAGGACTTTGAAGTCGATGCTGCGTTCGGACTTGGGATGTTGAAGGGGGCTCGACTCAAGCGAGTTGCGCTATCTATCGAGCGTCTGCTGATGCAGCGCTTTGACGTGGTCTCGACGATTTCGAGAAAGATGATCGAGCGCGCCGCGAGCAAGGGCGTGCCCCCAAAAAAGCTGTTCGCGTTTCCGAACTGGGTTGATATAGACAAAATTTTTCCGCTTGAAAAGCCAAGCGAAATGCGTCTTGAACTTGATATACCAACGTCGGCAACGGTCGTACTGTATTCAGGCAACATGGGGGCCAAGCAGGGACTAGAGGTGCTTGCAGCCGCCGCGGTGTCGCTTGCGAATCGGGAGGATCTTGTGTTTGTGTTCTGCGGCAACGGACCGACGAAGAAAGTGCTGATGAAGCAATGCGAGGGTTTGGCGAACTGCCGCTTCGTGTCGCTACAACCGATCGAACGTCTGAACACGCTTCTGAACCTTGCCGACATTCACGTGCTGCCGCAACGCGCAGATGCGGCAGATCTCGTCATGCCGTCGAAGCTCACCGGCATGCTCGCGAGTGGTCGCGCGATTGTTGCCATGGCACGGGCGGGAACGGAGTTGCACGACGTAGTGGTACCTCGTGGCGTGGTTGTGCCGCCAGAGCAGCTCGAACCGCTAGCCAACGCGCTCATTGCACTGGCGTCGGATTCCGCGAGGCGCGCCACGCTCGGCGAGAAAGCGCGTGCCTATGCGGTATCGGCGCTGTCCCGAGATGCAGTGATGGGCGACTTCGATGCGAGACTCCGCGCCTTGCATCCAGAAAACAGGCGGCAAATGGAAATGGAGGGTGGCGACCAGCAGCAGGCGCAGAAGCCGACAGTGGCGGCCTTCCACGCTGACAGGAGCGACCGGTAATGAGGGCTTTCTTAAGGATCAGAGATCTCCTGGCACTACAGAAAAATCGACAGAAGACGAGTGGGATGATCCAGGACCTGCGCGAACGAAGCGTCGACGTGGGAGCGTAAGGATCAAGCCATTCCGCCACGGCAGACTTGCTATCCCGGGTGCCGACGCTATGCGAGTGGGCGCCGCTTCGCAACGCCGCGATCGGCCGCATTGAGGCAGTAATACTTGAGCGGACTTGTGTGACATAAGACAGGCTCAGTCAATTCGCATAGCTTATGTTCTCGACGATAAATTATTTTCACATTAACAAATGAAACAGATCGCAGCATTGGTCTCCAACATTTTTTCGCGGAGCCGGTTTGATTCGTCGACTGAGCAAGGACGATCACGTGAAAGGGAGCGGAGAATCATGCTGTCGAGCATGGCTGCAATTTTGGCGAAGTTTCTTTCAGCGGCAGTGGGCTTGATGACGGTGCCTATTACCCTTAAATATCTGGGGCCTGAGCGGTACGGGTTGTGGATGACCATATCTTCAATCGTCGCAATGCTCGGGTTCGCGGATCTTGGAATGGGTAACGGTTTGCTCAACGCTGTGGCGAAGGCGCATGGAGAGGGGGACACCAAAGCAATAAAAAGAAGCTTTGCAAGTGCCGGCATTTTTTTGTCCTGTATCGCATGCGCCATTCTTGCGGTCTTCGGTCTGATATACCCAGCAGCGCCATGGGCAGATTGGTTAAACGTACGCACCCCATTGGCGGTATCGGAGTCGGGGCAGGCAGTAGGAGCATTTGTAATTTGCTTCGCGTTTAATATACCTGCAAATCTCGTTCAGCGATTGCAACTAGGTCTGCAGATGGGGTTTGTTGCGAATTTATGGCAGATAGTGGGGAGTATTTTTGCATTTATTGCGGTTCTTGTCGCGGTGCATTATGAAGCGGGGCTTCAATGGTTGGTTTTTGCGCTGAGTGGCGCGCCAGTTCTGGCGGCGCTATTGAATGGAGTAATCTTTTTCCTTGTTGTCCGTCCAGATTTGATTCCGAAATTTTCGGACGCCTCGTGGGATGATGCGGCACGCGTTGGAAAAACTGGCGTGTTGTTTGTATTTTTACAGTTAATCGCTGCCGCTGCATTTGCTTCAGATAATTTCATCATAGGCAGGATACTTGGGATGGGTGCTGTATCCCAGTATGCAGTCGTCGCGAAGATGTTCAGTGTCATCCCGTTGATATTGTCTACCTTGCTGACGCCATTGTGGCCAGCGTACGGTGAGGCGTTGGCTCGAAACGATATAGATTGGGCCGTGCGCGTGCTTAAGAGGTCACTGAAAATGGCCCTTCTCGGAACGCTCGCGCTTTCTTCGCTCCTTGTATTGTTTGGAAATGAAATAATAGAAGCATGGGTTGGCAAAACGATAGCCCCAACGATGGCTATATTGTGTAGCTTTGCTATCTGGAGAATTTTGGAAGCCGTAGGTAGTACGTTTGCAGTTTTTTTGAATGGGGCAAATATAATTCGAACGCAGTTGATATTGGGTTTTGTGACTGCGTGTTCGGCAATCACATTAAAAATATTTTTCGCGAAAGAGGTTGGATTTGTCGGGGTGGTTTTGGGGACGTCTATTAGTTATGTATTGTTTTCAATTGTCCCTTACTGTTTTTTATTTTGGAGATTTATTCGAGTTGGGAAGATGCGATTTTAAATTATTGATTTTGTCGTGATCTGTATGCGTAAGTGTGAGATTGATTTGTGTAGCCAGTATCTAGTGGATATGATATGAAGATCTCCTCTGTGATTGGCAGCTTTGCCAGAAATGTTTTACCTCCAAAAATATACTTCAAATTCTATAGATTTATAAGGCGGACTAGATTGCAGGTGGGTGCGAGGTCATTTGTACATGATACTGTGCAGATAATCGGGCAATCAAATGTTGTTATAGGTCGGAACGTTGTGATCGGTGAAAGTGGCTGGTTTAACGTGAACCACAGGGAGGCTGGAAAGTCGGCTATTTTGATTGGAGATAACTGTTTTTTGGGCAGAAGAAGTTTCCTTTCCAGTGGGGACAAAATTCAGTTCGGAGAGTATTGCCTGACAGCTGCGGATTGCAGGTTCCTTGGCAGTTCGCATGAGATATCCGATCCGTCGACGCCTTATGTTACGACAGGAACAACACGGGGCGATTCTATCGTGATTGGACATAATGTATTCTTCGGTTGTGGGGCGGTCGTTTTAGGAAACGTCACGATAGGGTCGGGGTGCGTGATCGGGGCAGGTGCTCTAATCTTAGAGGATGTTCCACCTTTTAGCATGGTGGTTGGTAATCCTGGAAAAGTTGTCCAGAGATACAGTTTTTCGAAAATGGCATGGATTCCAATCGGTATTTTATGTCCGTCAGATCTGGATGAAAATCCCTCGGACGATACCTTTTTAGCAATGCTTCGTCGAACAGGTGGTACACCTGGTTTGCCGATAATTGCAGCTGGATCAGATATGGGTAATTTATGAGAAGCAAAACTGCGCTTGTTACTGGCGCCAACGGTTTCCTTGGCCGGCACGTTAGCCGAAATTTGTCTGAATCGGGATGGCATGTTCTTGGTTTGGGACACGGCGCATGGACGCCGAAGGAGGCAAACCGTTGGGGAGTGGCAGAATGGTTTTCGAATGATGTCACATTGGACGCTCTGCAAGATATGCATGCACGCCCCCAAGTGATAGTTCATTGCGCTGGTAGTGGCTCTGTGTCGTATTCGTTGACGCGGCCGTTGCACGATTTTTCGCGGACGGCTTTAACTTTAGCAGCGGTCTTGGAATATGCACGGACGCATGTGCCGGAAGCTGTGGTGGTATATCCATCGAGCGCTGCCGTCTATGGCAACGCTGTTTCACTACCGATTGAAGAGCGCGCACCACTGTTACCAGAATCACCCTACGGCGTACATAAGGTAGTCGCAGAGCAGCTTTGCTTATCCTATGCAAGTAATTTTAACATCGCAACGGTAGTGATCCGGTTTTTCTCGATTTATGGAGAAGGATTGAGAAAGCAACTGATTTGGGATGCCTGCAAGAAAATTTACAGTGGCGATTTCAATTTTTTTGGAACCGGTGAGGAAACCCGGGACTGGTTGCACGTTGAGGATGCTGCAAATCTTATTCGTACAGCTATTGTGCATGCGACGCCTGAGTGTCCCATCGTAAATGGTGCATCTGGCCGCGCAACCTCAGTTAGCGAGATTTTAAAGGAATTGTTTTTGAACATCGCTCCGCATCATGTCCCAAGCTTTTCCCGGCGGGAAAAACCAGGTGATCCGAAACATTTTCAAGGGGATGTTTCTGCGGCGCTAAAATGGGGCTGGTCGCCATCGATTGGCATAAATGAGGGGTTGCATCAGTATGTAAAATGGTTTAAAGGGGAGGTTGTATGATTAAGGTGGCATTTGTTTTTGGTTTCCGGAATGAAAATTGGCTGGGTGGAATTAATTACTATAGAAATTTGATTTCAGCAATTAAATCGCTGCCTGACAGAAAAATCGAGCCTGTCATTTTGACTGGTACCCGAGGTTCCGAAGATTTGCTTCGAGATTTTCCTCAGCTCGAGGTTGTAAAAACAACACTGCTGGATCGGCGCCATCCTTCGTGGTTTTGCAGAAAATTGTTATATCGGGCAACGGGTCGTGACATTGTCTTTGAGAAATTCTTGATTAAAAACGGTGTTTCCGTTCTTTCGCATCATCATCCTCTGGGGAGGCGGGCGAGGGTGCCGGTCATGGGCTGGATTCCGGATTTCCAGCACAAACATTTACCGGAGCTATTTTCGGAAACTGAATTGAAATCTCGAGAAAAATGGAACGGCGAGATTGCTTCGCAATGCTCAAGGGTTATTGTCAGTAGCGATCATGCGCGAAAGGATTTGGAAAAATACTTTCGAGTGGAGGCGCAGCGCATAAGCGTGCTTAAATTCGTGGCGAATTATCCAAAGAATCTTGATTTGTTGGATCGTGCCGCCCTTGAGGAGAAATTCTCTTTCGCGGGGGAATATTTTCATTTGCCGAATCAATTTTGGCAACATAAAAATCACGAGATTGTCGTTGATGCGTTAAAAATATTGAAGGATAAGGGCCGGAAGGTTATTGTTTTGGCGACAGGAAGTGTCAGTGATTATAGAAATAAAGATCACTTCAATTGGTTGTGTAAAAGAATTGGTGAGGCTGGAGTTGGGGATGGGTTTAGGATACTTGGGGTGGTTTCATATAGCGATCTTGTTTCGCTTATGGTTCATGCTGCTGCGGTTATAAATCCATCTCGATTTGAAGGTTGGAGTACCACTGTGGAAGAGGCAAAAACACTTGATAAAACAATAATTTTATCGAGAATTGAAGTTCATCAGGAGCAAGCCCCGAAAAACGCACTGTATTTCGATCCAAAAAATGCTAGCGAGCTGGCGGATTGTATTTCGAAAACGTTGTCATGTAATTTTCGAGAAAAAAGTGATAAGCCACCCTTGAATGAGATGGCGAATTCAAATAATTTGGCGCGGCGAATTGCGTTTGCGAAGGAGTTTCAGGAGGCTGTGCTGGCGGCAGCCTATCCGTAGGAGAAATTTTATTCGCTGATGTTATGAGTGGCACTTTATATGCGCGGGCGGCCAGTTTATCGAAACACGGAGCTGCACCGTGAAAAAAATGAATTGGATCTCCGTCGTGAGTTTCGCTCTCGCGCTCAACGCAGTATGTTTTAGCAACGTAGCGCCCCCAGCCGCGGCTCGCCGCAAGCGACCGGTAGCCGCCCGCGACGAATGATTTGATGCCGCTGTCTGCAGAAACGAACGGTAATTGCTGGCGACAATCAGACAATCCACAACGGAATATCGCAAGCTACAATCAATGCAACCACTCGCCGCGTGGAAAGTTGATCAATGCAATCAACGTCAGTTATATCTTCGAGGTCGTCATATTTCACTATGCAACTCTTGATGATTAAAGGTGTGTATTGAGGTTGTCTGAGATTCCCGGTTCAACGCCGCGTCGGTACGGGATGCAATGATTCCACGACAGTGATCCGCAACCATGAGTCCCATCGATAACCCGTAGGCGAGCCCACTGAACCGCTGACCCATTGGATTGCCGCCGATCGTAGTCAATATAAATCCGACTAGCATTATCAGGTGCCGTCCGCTGTTTCGCATGAACTGTGTCGCTACAGCGGAACGATACGAACGTTTGTAAGATCTTGCGCATCGGTAGCAACCGTAGAGCAACGCACCGGGAAATGCGAGACCGAACAAGATGCCGCCGGCGAAGAGCTGATAGACCCAGAGGTTATGGCCTCCCTCCCAAACCGACATGGCATCGAGTCTTGCCTGTCCAAGATAAGGCGCGAGCTCCGAAATATACTCTTGAGCGTATCGGTATGGGTGTCCGTAGCCTTCGCCTATCACCGTCGATGAGAGAGATGACGTAACCTGGTCGTACTGATTCTGTGCCTCGGCTACACGGGTCAGGGTTGTCGGATCTATTCCATTTTTATCCTGCTGGAAGAGGAAAATCCGTTGTTCCCACATGTCGGCCAAATTCGGGGACGCTAGCACTGCAGTCCCACCGGCTACAGCCCCGATTATTGCCGCGATCAGTGTCGCACGAAGCACTGACCTTGCGAAGCGCAACACATTCGGCGATGCCATCCAGATCGCGAACAGGAAGAGACCGACCGTTCCAATCAGAAGACTCCGCGTAACGCTGAGCAGCTCAATCGCAATGGACAGAACAAGTACGGCCACATACATCAGTTTCACGCGCCGAGCGACGATGATCTCGTGCAGCAAAAACCCTTGAAGACCCAAAAATACAGGCGAAACGACGTGGTATCGCACCTGATCGATCGGGCCGCCAGCCAATAGACCGGCTACAAGAGTGAAAACGAGTGATAAATACATCGCATTGACGAGGGTGTCCTCGATCAATTTCCGGCGCCCGGGGTGCCACGCCGAAACGCCGACCTTATAGGCAAGAAAAAACAAAACGTAAGGTAATAGGACGCGCAGATAATTTGCAAAATCATTCTGGATTGCAAATTGCGTGAAAAGACTGCCCAATAAAGTAACGTATAGCGCGCTCGAAACAAATTTTTTCAACTGGAGATTCGCGCGGAAACGTGGAGCAATCGCGAGCAAGCAACCGCCCGAAAAAATTGCCAGAGCGACCAGCACGATCTGCCACGAATGGTCGCCATTCTCGTCTGTTTTAATATCGAAAACGAGAGGAAAAATAAACGGCCAGATGAGAATCGAGGTGCTTGTATTTATTTTCATAGAAAAGGTGCTTCCGGTGTTTTGGGCGATTGATTAAAGATTTGTCAGGATCCATCCGGCGGTAGCACTCGAAGCGCGACGCCACGTGAATCTGACAATTGTCTTGTCGGTCTTGATGACATATTTCGCGTCGCCTCCGCATCGAACTGTCAGTGTATTAGGTTCGCGTACAGCACCGTCAGCACGTATTTCGTAGTAAAGTCCGTTGAATAATTGATTCAGTGAATCGGGCAAATCAATGGAGCGCGGGGCTGTAAATTTACTCTCAAATGAAAGTAGATTCGGATCGCCAAGCTTGATCGAATAATTAGAGTCTCCAAGATTTTCGGACAGGCGATCATTCTTATATTGACTAATCGTTAGCGTTTCGCCAGACACGGTCTTCAGGTTGTCGCAGATTTGCCAGGGATGAGTTCTGAGCACCATATCCTTGATGCGCATGCCTCCCTTGTCGCCGCTGATCAGGAAGACATTTTCGCCAAGTTCGGTTGCGTCCGCGACTAAAGTGCCGAGTTCGAAATTCCCCGTGGCGCCACCAACACCGGTGGCAAAAAGCGTAATCGTGCCGTGCGCGGGATTCAGTATCATCGCGTTGCCACCGATGCAGAACTGACCGATGTCGACGTGACACGCCGGCCCGAGCGCGATCAAGTTCTGGTTATCTCGGTAAATCCCGTTCTCTAGCTTCATTGCACCGATCGTGCAGACGGTCCCCGGCTGCATCGATATGAGTTGTGCTCCGCGGTTGGCGGCGATGAACTCGATCGTGTCGATGGTCCAGTTATAGCCTTTGATGTTCCGGAAGACCGGGCCGGCCATGCTGTGGCATTCGACGAAAAAGCGTCCCCACCGGTTATTCGGCACCGCATTGACTGCGCCTGTCCAGTCCATCGCTCCACCGCTCAGCTTGCCTGCGAAGACCAGACCGTCCCAATCGCCGCCCCACGGACCTCCAATACCAGGCTTCACCTTGATCGCATACGAGCCGCGCGAGAAGCGTAAGTTCGTCAGCGAGAATTCACACACCATTTGTGAGAAGAGGATCGGATTAGCGTTCTCGTTCGAAGCCGGCTGATCGTTCATGTAATCGAATTCGATGTTCGAAATCCGCCAGGTGTGCATCAACGGCTTGGGACCGGTCGGGTCGATGTTAAGGATTGGCACGTTGTCCGTTGTTTGCAGAATCCGCGTAGCGCCCGCAATATCGCCATCTATCGCCCATTCATACCCGGCCGGGATGATGAGAGGTGCGCTGATGCGGTAGGTGCCAGCGCCCAGCGTGCCACGTTTGTGGTTAGCAACCAGATAGTTGATCCAAGCCTGAAGCGCAACCGTGTCATCTGTTTTGTTGTCTCCCCGGGCACCGCCGCGAGCTCGCGCGCTGAAATTCTCGTCTTCCAGCAGCGTTTCGACTTTCATTTGAGGCGCGGCAAGGTTCGTCTCAGCCGCGCGGGTTCTTGAAATCCGGGAGAAATATGCAACCCCGATTCCCATTTGTGCCAGGCGGGCAAGCGCCGCGCGTCGTATCGGGTCCATTCGGTTTCCACTCGATGCGCCCCTGGATCAGAGGACTGTTTAGAATTTGGCTATGTTTTTCCGGTGAACGCTTTAGCGATATTCGCGCCATGCAGCGCGCACCGCTGGACATGAGGCAGAGCAAGGGTTGGCGGCATCGGTAACCGCGACGTAATCCGTAACACCCTACTGCATTACGCCACACCCAACACACGACCGCCTTCAGCCGTATTTTCGCAATAGCCACGCCAAGAATAGTTTCATCCGTAGCGCACCTGCATCGGCCAAAAGATTGAAGGATTCGGACGATGTAAAGCCCGAATCCGCACTACTCCCATTCAACCGCCTCCACTGTTTAAATTGCAGATGTCGGGTCCAGTCGCGCGCTCTCACCGCCAACTGATTGCTGCGACGGTGCCTTATGCAACACAATCGCGGCGCAATCATCGCCGCGCCGCGCCACGCATCAATCAATTGACGCCCCGTGGGGAGACGTTGAAAGCATAGGTGACCATCGCGAGCACTGACCTTACCCCTGTTTGGCAAACGGCCAAAACACCCGTGTCACCGACACGGGGCAGAAGAATTAAAGCTCAGCGGATGAGGGAAGTCGTTGCGTGACCATGAGCCTCTGAAAGCAGGAAATCAGACGGAACCTCAGGCGCTGGCTCTCGCAAGTGTCTATTTCTAACGAAAATTCCTATGTAACGTGGTTCACCACAAAGTCCGGCCGCTCGCCATCCCCAATCAGCCAACGATAAACCGAGGCCATCTGCTGTGCGACGTAACTCCACACGAAACGCTCGACAACTAACGCCCTCCCTCGCTCCCCTACGGCGCTCAACTCGCCCTGTTCGGTCGCTCCGAACTTGAGCAGGAAGCGCTTGATATCTTCAACATCGGCCTCTATCCTGAACGCGGCACCTGTCACGAATGCCTCGGGCAAATTGCATTGGTTGGTCAATGCACATGGCACGCCTACTGACCATGCCTCGAGCGGGACCATCGGCAAGCCCTCACTGAATGACGGCAAGATTAGGCCGTCGCACATTGCATAAGTTTGCCACTTCGCCTCCTCAAACTGCGGCCCCACAAATCGGACGCGATAATCAGCGGCACGTCCGTCGACTATCCTATGCAATTGATCGATATAGCTCTGATCTCCCCAACCGCCGATGACCAGTACCAGACGCTGATCCAGCGATCCCGCTTGAATTAGTGATTTCCATGCCAGTAGAAGATTGTCCAGCCCCTTCTTGGGGTGTAGGCGTCCAAAATACAGCAACAGCCGCTTACCTTGAAGGCTATCGTCCCACCATGACGGCCTCGTATGCACTGCAACGTCAGGCATCTCCACGCCATTCGGGATGATCGCAATCGGCTGGCTGAAGCCGGCGGCACGGATGCCGTGAGCCTCTTCCAGACTTAGCGCATGAAAGCAAGTAGCGCCTTGCAGGTGAGCCCGTTCATACGCGGCCAACGCGAGCCACTTCTTGAGCTTTGAACGATTCAGTATCCAACGATCAAGCATGCCGTGCGGAGAGATCAGATGCGGTTTACGATACTTGCGCCGCCACGCAACCACGTCCGCGGAGGGGTGCATCCAGATACCGTGTGTATGGACCAATGCCGCGCCAGAATGCATCAGTGAGCGACGCATAGCTGGGGAAAAGCCTACTGAAGGCGGACCCAACGACCTTGAGGTCGTCAATGGCGTGGATTTCCATGCAGCCCGATCTTGGTGCGTATGCACGTCCTCCAGTCCATATACATGCGGCGTGACCCCAGCGTCAGGCAGTTGAAGGACCATCCCCCTGACTGCATCGAACAAGCCCCCCGCAGTACGAGAAACTGACGATGTTACGATTGCGATGGTGGGCTTAATTGCGTCGTCTTCGCCGCGTTCTAATATCATACTCATGCTATCCACAATGAACCTTACCCTTCGAAAGATCTATTTACCAAGGCGACTTGTAGATGATGCTTGCTGTATTCGAATAGATTGGACTACTGAGTGAATTCAGTTGCGAGGTGGAAGCTGGATCCCGCGTAACGGTTGACGGTTCGAACTTGTGGATTTCCTGCCCCTTCCTCGCGACGTGAAAGCTAGCGCCGTGGCTGTGCGATGTCGTTTCTGCAGAGGAAGCGTTCCTCCGGTCGATGAGTTCGGGGGACAGCAATTGTTCAACCGGCGTTGGCCTGTAGCTGGTCGCCTGGCGCGCGGCGGCTTGGTCAGCAGGTCGGTTGTCAAGACCTGACAGGTAGGTATCCTCGTAGTCCTCCGGGGCACCTAGCAACGGACTCAGAGGAGAATTTTGCCGGGGCTGTGCATTGCGTGTCTGGTTATCTCGCGACGATGAGGCACGGGTGTCGGGCAGATAGGTTTCCGAGTCGTCCTGCGGCGCCCCCAGCAGGAGGCTCAGGGGTGACGCTGAAGCGGACTGTGCGTTGTTCCGTTGACTGCGAGACAAAGTGTGGTCCTGCACCGAATTCGACCTGAATTGTGCGCTGGCCGACGCACAGGCGAGGGCGGTCACCGCCAGCGCTAACGCCATGAACAAGGTTTTCATTTTCATATGCGACTCATGCATATCCAGGTCGATCCATCGGCTAGATTGCCGCTGTCTGCGCCGAACCACAATCAATCAAAGCCCCTCGCCTCGTTGGCGAAGGGCGTGCGCGGACACATGAACGCCAATGAGAGATTCCCGAGCACCTTCAACTCATCCCGCGCGATATGCAGGCCTGGCGCGTAGCGCTGCGGGTATGTGGCCAATTCGTCACCACGATGCAGTGCGGGCCGCATCGCGGCCGATCGTATAGTACGTCCAGCCGCTATCCCGCATCGCACCGGGGTCGTATAGATTGCGTCCGTCAAATACGAGCGTGTCCTTCAGTGCCGCCTTCACCTGCTCGAAATCCGGGCTGCGGAACTCCTTCCATTCGGTCAGGATCACCAGCGCATCGGCGTTTCGGAGCGCCACGTCGCGCTCTTTCGCAAAGGTCACACGCTCGTAATGGTCGGGACCGAGGTCTTCCGCCAGGCGCCGCCGGGCTTCGTCCAGCGCGACAGGGTCGTACACGCTGACCGACGCGCCAGCGCGAATCAATGCTGCGATCAGTTGCCGGCTGGTTGCCGCTCGCATATCGTCGGTGTTCGGCTTGAAAGCGAGGCCCCAAATGGCAAAGTGCTTGCCATTAAGTGCGTTGTTGAAGTGCTGTTTGATCTTGTCGAACAGCACCGTCTTTTGCAGGGTGTTCACATACTCGACCGAAGCTAGGACGTTCAGCTCCATGCCGTTTTCGTTGGCGGTATGCATCAGCGCCTGCACGTCCTTCGGAAAGCAGGAGCCACCGTATCCGCAGCCGGCGTACAGGAAGCTGTAACCGATGCGTGGATCAGAACCAATGCCGCGCCGGACATGTTCGATATCCGCGCCAACGCGATCCGCCAGGTTCGCGAGTTCATTGATGAAGGAAATCCGGGTAGCGAGCATTGCATTGGCAGCGTACTTGGTGAACTCGGCCGATCGCACGTCCATGCACAGGGTGCGTTGATGATTGCGGTTGAACGGTGCATAGAGCTGCTCCATCAGGCTCTTCGCGCGCAGCCCCGGGACGTCGGAATCGTATCCCAATACGATACGATCAGGTCGCATGAAGTCCTCGACTGCAGCGCCTTCTTTGAGAAACTCAGGGTTCGAGACGACGGCGAACTGTGCGTCGCTGCCGCGTGCCGCCAATTCCTCCAAGATCGCATCACGCACCTTGTCCGCGGTACCCACCGGTACGGTCGACTTATCTACAACGACCTTGAATGAGTCCATTTGCCGGCCGATGCTACGCGCGGCAGCAAGCACGTACTTCAAGTCTGCGGAGCCGTCCTCATCGGGTGGGGTTCCGACCGCGATGAACTGGATATCGCCGTGTGCGACCCCTTTGGCGACATCGGTGGAAAACGTCAGGCGACCGGCATCGCGATTGCGTGCGATCACTTCCGATAGACCGGGTTCGTAGATGGGTACGCCACCGTTGTTTAGCTCTTCAATCTTCGCGGCATTGACATCGAGACACAGCACATCATTGCCCAACTCCGCGAGGCATGCTCCGGTGACAAGACCGACATAACCTGTTCCGACGATAGTGACTTTCATGGATTATGGTGCGCGTAGAAAGTGGAAATATTCTGCGAGTCGGCACGCAAATGCACGCCTGATCGGCTTGTCCAAAGGCGTAACGGTCCGACGAACTCGCATCTTTACTCAACGAAACCTGTTTCGGGAATATCTGGCGCAAGGCGACAAGGTAATTTCTCTTTCCGTCAAGGTTTGATCGGCATGGCGAGCTTGGCGGATGCGCAGCGAGAGTGTCCGCTTCGCTAGTAGGGAGCTGACGGTTGGGAGATTCTGGTGAATGAAGGGTGGTTTGCAGCGGTGGTGCCTCTATACGGAAGCGCCACTCTCTCTTTCACGACGCTGTTGCATTGCTGGTCAACAGTTCGCATATCAAGCATATCCGAGGTTCTTTCGCGCACTTCTATGAGACTGCACGTGACATTCACCGCATAGCGCGGCGTCAAGTTTCATTACGTGAGTAGCGTAGCGCTGCATTGACGAGATAAGTGACGAGAAGACGGCGGATAAGGTCCCAAGATTGTCGGACAGGGCCCAATCTTGCAACGTACCCTTGCTGGGATACGCACGGCTCCGGTGCGCGAAAGTACGCGTACGATGGCTATCTCAAAGACATACCGGCACGGGGCACGCGCATTGATCAATGCTTTTTTCCCGCAATCTGTGATGGCTTTCTCACACGTAACAACGTTCTTTTCGATCATTTCCTGCTGAATGACCATGCTTCCAATCCATATGTACTTGAATGTCGTTGATGCAACACCACTGGTAGCCATCGACCTTATCATCGAGAACGAGATGGGCGATTATCTTCTCGGGCGCCGCGTCAACAAACCCGCTCAAGGTTTCTGGTTTGTCCCGGGCGGTCGCATTCGCAAGAACGAGCGCCTTGACGACGCCTTTCACCGGATCGCAAGCGAGGAACTTGGTCGAGCCGACCTCAGACGGGCCGACGCCGACCTTCTTGGCGTGTACGAACATCTGTACGAGGACAATTTTAGTGGTCAATCCGGCATCTCGACTCATTACGTTGTACTCGGGTACAAGCTGCGGGGCGCTATTGAACTTGCGAGCCTGCCCGACCTGCAACACACGGCGTACCGTTGGGCCACGAAAGAAGAGATCACGACCGATGCGGAGGTTCATCTGAACACGAAAGCTTATTTCGTTGGTCCCGCGCTACGGTGCGGAGGTCGTTTTTCAGTATGACATGGACGCCCTCCTCGAACCCGGGGCCGACTGTTTCGCCAAGCGCGAATACGTTGGCAAAATGGTTAGCCCGCGCATGCACGCGGCGGAGGATTAAAGAATTATCGTGTCCGTTAACGTCAGAGGTTGGTTGGTATCTGCCAACCTGTCTCCACGCACGCCGGTGCTCACTCATACTTCCATTGCTTGTTGGTCTCGGTGAGTACTTCCGCATCTTTTAATCCTCGTGTTTCCCACCAATTCTATACGTGAGCGCTTGTTTTGATTCTTCGAGATGTCGGATGGGGACGGACAGCACGCCTCGTGAAATACGTGTGTGGTCAGGCGTTGGAATTGGCGCGCACTGGAACTCGCAATAGCGTTAGTGGCCGGTGGACCGGTGACGTGGCCCACTTCAACGGACGGCGCGGCGAACCCCTGGCGCCGGTCGTCAAGGAATGACACGAACACCATAAAGTGTTGAAGCGTACTGGTAGCGCACAGGACTCACAAGCGCTGGATTAATTGGAAACGGGGTTGGTAAGCGGGAGAATGATCGGTGACGGAGAATGAAATCATCCAGGAGTCGGCCGCGCTGCGTGGTCAAGGCAAATATCGGGAAGCGATCGACCTCATCGAGGCGAGCCTTCCGAACATTGAGGGGAACATCCGACTCAATGCCCAACTCGAGGCATTCCGGGCCGCAGTAGAAGCCGGGGATGCCGAAACGGCGCACGAGTATGCGACAACGATCGCGGCCGAAGAACCGGGTCGGCCGAGCATCCTAACCGTTGCTCTGACCAACGGCGTATTAATGTGGCCGATCACGCCGGAAACGGTGGCACGGGGCGGCCACGCTTAAGTGAACCGCAGCGCGGCGCGTCATGGCAGCGGACGCTGGACGGCTGCGCGGCGTCTCACCGCGCAGTGCGCGAGATGAAAGGCGACGGCTTGCGCTGCATTTTATTCCCGGCAGCGGGACGTCGTCGCCGCCGTCGGTATTCCTGTCCAACACCTACTTGCTCGCTTAGCCGCATGGCTTGGCCGTCGACTGATCGTAGGGGGATCATCTGCCATGAGAGAGAGGGCAGGGGCAGCTTGAAGCGCTCGCAATCGCGTACGTGATGGCAAGGAAATAAAAAGAAGCCCGCCGGACGAGGTGCCGGCGGGCAAAAAGAATCGAGGAGTGTCGTCGGACCGGGATGCCCCCTCGAATCGGCCAGTCGCTAGTATCGAGCGATAAGAATGGCGCGGCGCACAAATGGCGGTGATAGTTAAGATTTTGTCCGAATCGGGCATTCGCTGCTATTACTCAGGCTGAGCGCAAGGCATAGATCCAATCTCGAAGACCCACATCCGATCCCCCCGCATAGAGTTGAAAAATGGAGTATTCCGCCAACATGTTAGCTTTTTCCGTCAGCGGCATTCTGCCATGCAGCAATCTGGATATGATGCACTGCAATCTAAATAGACTTTTCTCTGCGCTGTAGCGAATCTTGGAAGCCGCTGTGTCAGGCAGTTCAATATTCTTTGCTGCTCAAGGTCAAATTGGCAATTTTGGTTGGTAGTAAATTGGCACATCGTATTGAAATAAATCACCAGGATCGTCGTAATTAATTCGGCATGCTTATTTATTGCATCGGCAAGTTCGCCTGATATGCGAGGGAGATTTTTCTAACGCGATCCAGCCATGGGGTTTCGTGAAAGCGCGTGGCATGAAAAGAGAGACATCGTCCAGAATTAGCGAGAAACAACACGAGGCGGCTGAACTGGACGTGGGCGTGACGTATCAGCGAGTGGACTGGCGATGAATACGTCGAGTATCAAACATCAAGATAGGCTGATAATCGCTGCGATCGCGACGGGTTGGTCCACAGCAACGCGAACTGATACAAGCAATCAAAAATATGACTCAAAATTTGCGCGGACAACAACTCCGATCGGCGCCGCGCGCGCTGGCGCTTGCTGCAGCCTTAGCGTTCTCCGCTTCGGCGCACGCGACCGACCCAGCGCTCAATGCGCTCGGACAGGCGGGTGGTTTGGTGATTCCGTATGCGTTTGCACTGCCCGAAGGGACGGTGGAGGCGCAGTACAACAACTACATCGATCCGCGCTACGGGAAGAAAGCGACGGGCGCGCAAATGTATTGGGGCGCGGTGGGGTTGCTGCCTTATGTGGAGTTCTCCGGCGGACTCGCCAATTACCCGGCTGATGTCCACGCGCCATTCAGCGGCGCCGACCACTTCCTGTTTCGTCACCTGATGGGCGACGTCAAGATCGAAGTGCCGAAGTTCTTCAAGTACCAGCCGAGCATTGCGTTCGGTGTGACCGACATTGGCGGCCAGACGCATTTCTTCCGGTCGAAATACGGCGTGGTGTCGCAGGCATTTGGACCGGTGACGTTGACCGCCGGTTACGGCCAGGGCGATCGCCTCGATGGTCTGTTCGGCGGCGCGCAGGTCTCGCTGTGGAACACGGGTTTGTCGCTGCTTGCAGAAGACGATTCGAAGACGCCTTACGCCGGCGTGCGCTATCAGTCTCCGCGGATTAGCTGGCTCGCCGATGCGAACGTGATCGGCACGTTCATGCGTTCGATCCGCTCGACGGATGGTGTGTCGCCGCGGACGTCGTTCTCGGTGGGCATTCAGATTCCGCTGGGCAAACGCTTTAGCAGTGCGCGGTGTGCAGACGGTTTGTGCGAGGGCCCACAGGTGCCGGTCGCGCAGACTGCGGATGCCAACGATGACGGTCCCATCCGCCTCGCCAGCCTGCAACCGGTGGACATGCGTGCAGCCACAGCCAGCAACAACCCGCTGGCTGCGGCGCCGATTACGTATGTGCCGCCGCTGCAGTCGTATGCGTCTGTGATGCTGAGTGATGTGACGGCCAAATCGTCGGATGCGCAGTCTCCCGCCATTCCGGAAGCGCTGGACACCTCCGCGCTCGATGAAATCGCCGCGCAACTCTTTGCCGCCGGCCTCGAGCGTGTGCGTGTCGGGATGAGCGGTCGCGATCTGGTGGTTGAGTACGAGAACCACCGCTACAACCAGAACGAAGCGGACGCGCTCGGCATTGTGCTTGGCGTGGCGAGCGTGAATGCGCCGCACGGCACGGACAGGATTCATGTGGTGATCAAGAAGGCCAATGAGCCGTTAGGCGAAGTCATTGTCGATCGCGATGCGTTTGCGCAGTTCGTTGCGGACGGTGCGCCAACGGCCGCAAGCGCATCAATGACGATGCGCACGCGTCCGACTTACGACGCGGATTCGATCGCATGGCATGGCAACGAGCACACGCATGGGCTGACGCGCATTCAGATCGAACCGATCGTCAGTTACCTGTACGGCACCGAGTACGGCAACTTCGACATTTCGCTCGGCGCCAACATTGAAGGGTTCGTGCCGCTGTGGCGCGGCGCGGAGCTGTACGCGAGTTACATCGCACCGATCTACAACACGAAGAACATGGACGACGGCCGCGTGTTCAGCAATTACCGCCTGCGCGGCGGCCTGAATGCGGTCGCATTGGCACAAAGCTTCTGGATCGTGCCGCAAGTGTTCAACGTGGCATCGGTCGGCAAGTTCGATTACTCGTACGTGGGTGTGCAAAACGAAACAACGGTGTTCGTGCCGGGCCGTCCCGACCTGATCCGCTTGCGGCTTGCCTATTTGCACCATGAGCCGGGCCATGACGAATTGCAGAGTGTGAAGAATGCCGAGCTGACTTACCGCTGGGTGCAGCCGTCCTGGAAGCTGTGGATCGAAGCGGGCGTGGCGCGTTTTGTGGGTGGAGACAAGGGACCGGTCGCGACGCTGACGCGCTGGTTCGACGACGTTTCGGTGAGCGTGCACGGCGAACATAGCGGGCAGGGCACGTTTGTGGGCGCCGCAATCAGCTTCCCGCTGACGTTGCGTCAGGGCATGAAGCCGGGGATCAGTCAGGTGTATGGCTCCGAAGAGTTCGGGCTTGATTTCCGCACGCGGGTGGGATCGACGAATTATCTGTCGGCCAATGGAGCGGAGAACATGACCTTCCCGTATAGCACGCAGCAGTTCTTGCTGAATCAGGGCCGCTTTAGCGGCGAGTACTTCTCGACCCAGCTTTACCGGATGCGTGATGCGTATCTGCGTTACGGGCAGCCTGGTAGTGACGGAACGAAGCCGAAGCCGCAAGTGAGTGTGCCTGCGGTGTCGACGGGCGCGGCGCTTTCGCATGGGGTCTGCGGAAACGGTTTGCAGGGTGTAAGCGACGGACGGGCATTGGTGCCGGTCAATTGTGACTGACTTTCTTTGGAGGTAGGCGATGAAGCTTCTAAACGGCGCCACGCTGCGCACGCTGCAGTTCGGATCGATAGTGCTTGCGACCAGTGCGCTGGTCGCATGCGGTGGCAGCGGCGACTCGCCGGGCGCGACGGTGAGTGGTACGGCCGCGGTGGGTGTAGCAATGGCAAACGCAAGCATTGTCCTGACTTGCAAGAACGGCACGGGTAGTGCGACGGCTAACGCAAGCGGCGCGTATTCTGCAACCTTCAAGTTTGACGGACCGTGTGCGATTACGGCGACCGGCGGCGCGATCACGATTCATTCGTTTGCGGCCGGCGCGGGTACGTACAACGTGACTCCCTTGACCGAATTGCTTTTGAGCTATCTGGCCGGGCAGCTTGGAACCACGGTTAGCGGGCTGCTGTCGGGAATCTCGAGCAACGCAACATTTCAGAGCGCGCTGTCCAATAGCACTGTGATCGCGAACGCACAGGCGGCCGTCGCCCAGTTGATCAAGACCCGGTACGGGATCACGCTTTCGTCATCTTCGTTCTTGACGGTTTCGTTCACGCCAGGGCAGCCCGGCGCGGATGCGGATTTGGACACTTTGCTGACCGCTGGCGCGATTACCGCGAATGGTCAGCCAGCGGCGTCGTTGACAGCCGCTGCGACAGCGGCGGGGGCGGCAGCGCCGATCTCCGGCGGGGGTAACAGCGGCGGTGGAGCAACCGGTGGAACGGGCGGCACCGGTGGCACAGGAACCACAACGAAATAGCTTTCACGCGCGGAAGCAGAGAATCGGGCCGCCGGACCGGTTCAGGTCCTCAACGGAACTGGGCCGGCCGCTCGCTAAAGAACCTTTGTCCAATACGAAATCGCTCTAACAAGCCTGGAGGGTATTTGAGGCTTCGTATCGCGATGGTCTGGATTGGATAATGAGGGTCTTTGCGATTCTGCCGCCAATATCCATGAACGGAACTACAAGGGCTTGAGACGTGAAAGGCAACTATTCGTAGCCGAGCCTATGACTCAGAATGGGCGCGAAAAAGAGTGCTATCGCAGAGCCCGCTGCCTTACCCTCGAGCACCGCGGCCGCAGCAGCGGCCTGCATTCCGTACAGGTGCGTGGATAGATCAAATAGCTGAGGTAGGCAGTAGAACGCTGCGATCACAATGCAATAACCTTGCATGACCGATATGCGCCAGCCTTTCTCGAAAGCGACAGCAGCGGCGACAACGCGCAGAACGCCGAATAATACAAGCGCACCCACAGCAGCCTGTTCGCGGAGCAAATACTCTGGAATAAACTCGCCCATAACTTCCCGTTCACCTGGAACGTTAAACCACCAGAACCATCTGAAATTGAAAGCCGCCAATTCGAACGTTGCCATCGAATGCCGGCCGCTCAGGACAATCGGTCTTCGGAATTCAGAAACGAGTTGACCGGTTTTGATGTTATCGAAACCGTCCCGGGACAATGAAAGCACGGCTGAATGAACCACTATATTGGCCGATATAGTCAAGCGCTACGTTCAGTAAAACGGGCGCGTGTTATCCATGCGCGGCCCTGCTTTTCAATATCCACGGTCGTGTTGGCCGTGTCTGCTTTGACTGTCAACGCGACTGCGAAGGGACTCATTCGTCTCGGCAGACTGTCACGGGTAGTAATCGGGGAGGGCAATCTGTGGCGTCCGCTTGGAGTAGGGGCTGCCGCAGTGCTCCCCGGATTGGGCTCGTGCCTTTGATCCGGCACCTGTGCTTGAGGCCTTCTACAGTGCCACTTCGTTGCGCATCCGATAGTCTGTCGGTGTCGTCGCCAGATATTTTCTGAAGAGTTTCGACAACTGCCCGCCGCTGCTGATACCACAGCGGCGCGCGATCTTGTCGACTGGCAAACGCGATTCAATGAGCATCCGACAACTCATGTTTAATCGTGCACGAAGTAGATAGTCGGAGGGCGTCACGCCGATCTCGCTCTTGAAACGGCGCAGGAAGTTGCGCTCGCTCATCGCCGCGACCTGCGCAGCATCGTCGATTGAGATGGGACGATCGACGTTCGCTTCCAGCCAGCGTGCCGACGCCAGGATCTTCTCGCTGATCTGCGGCGCCGCGTTTAGCGTGACCGACGACGTGAAAGGTGTATTGGGTTGCGGCGCGATCGACTCTGCAACCTGCTGCGCCAAATCGGCCCCGAGATCCTCCTCGACGATGCGTAACGCCGTGGATACGGCGCCCGGCGCTTCCGTCAGCGACTTCGCCGGATACAGGCCGTGCGCTTCGTTGCCGCCATAGAGAAGCGGGCAGTAGCGACTGGGCAGCCCGGCCGCTTGCAGCAGCAACAGGCCCTCTGCGATCGGATGCACGATCTCGCTGAACGGGTGCCTACGGCGTAGCCAGTTGCTCAGCCGCTCGTCGCGGCATGCCTGCTGTACGCCCGCACCGCCGGCGATGAACAACAGATGTGTCTGGTTCGTGCCTCGGTGCGACTGGACGTCGTCGGTCCAGACAAATACCGATGACGAACTGGCGATGCGCCCACCCGCGGCGGAAAGTAGCGAGACGTCGTAGCGTGCACTGCCAGATCGCTGCGCGGCGACGAGCGAGTTTGCCTTCTGGAAGATTTCGATGATTGCTGCGACCGTAGGCAGTGCAAATCCGTTGAACAGCGCAATGTCGATGCGAGTCAAAGCGTTCGTTTGCATCGGCACGGCACTTTGCCGCGAGATGCGCGGCAGAGTATGTACCAAATCCATTTAGTTTTCCCCGGAAATATGTGGTCTGCAAAGTCTTCTCCCTAAGACTCTGTCTTTTTCTTATCGGAGCATCCTATACATATGATTCCCTTGCCAGTATTTAATGGCCGAATTAGCCAACACATTGGCTGTTGCGGACACTGAGCAGCGAGATTGCGGGCAGTCTTGCTGGGCTTATGATTCTACCCGCGAACTGGCAAAATTTCGAATGCCCAGTGCGTCTCTCAGAAAAATTGAGACGGAATGTATAGCGCATCCTTTTTATATTTATATGTGGTAACGAATAATTGTTTGTCAATATCGCTGAATTGCCCATTGCAAGCGAAACATCTCGTAAGTAATTCAATTTGGAGCTATGTTGACCCAACCTAGTGCATTCGCTATGTCGCGTCGCAGGCTTTCACAAAACGCCACTGCCGACGCCGGGAAAGTAGACGCCTCAGGCCATTCGCGGGGCGACGTCCAGCTGCTTGGTCTTTTCGGACAGAAGTTTTCCGATAAACGCCTCAAAACGGTGCGACACACGGGAAGATGTAAAATTTCGGTCGGCCGCTCAGAATACGCGCTTGCAAAGGCGCGCCACGCGTCTCGTTGCCCAGCTACGCCGTAGGGCAGCGACCGTGTGCCGATTTCGAAGGTACTGCATCACGATACATCCAGGGATAGGGTGCATCTGCACGTTAACTCAATGCGATACCTCGCGAGCCGACTCTACTTTGCCGTCACGCCGGAATCTAACGATCAGGGTTCGTGGGACTCGGCGTCGTTCGGGCCGCGTGCGGATTGCTCAATACTCTGGAGCAACACCAGCGGCCGAATGGTGGCTTTTTGGGCGTATGTGGTTTGCTGCCGGTCAGCAGGCTTTCGTCTGCGATGCGCCCGGATTTTCACGAAAGGCGTTTCCCGCCGACTTGCGCATGGGGAACGCTTGTGTCATGTGACGTGTGATGTTTAACTCGTTTACCGCACTGGCATCGTTGCGGGCGGGGGGCGGGGGGCGGGGGATAAAAATTTTTAGCAAACGATTGCGGATAAGGCTAAATAAGCTTTGCGCGCGACCGTTAACGGGTTCATGCACAAACAAGACATTCAGACAATTGTCTCCGCAGCTCGCGAAACGGCCGATTCTATCGTCGGTGCGCGCGAGTGGAAGACGGCCGAAGATGCCAGCGCGATGCGCGATGTGATCTTTTGGGACATGCTTGCCAAGCGACTCCCTAACACGAACATCGCCGATTTGCTGTCAATGTTCGATTAGATGGCGGCGTCGGCGCGGTTCAGGCGCGGCATTTCCACCGCTCGCGGCACAGTCGGCCGCATGGCGTGATTGCGGACGTATCCGATGTCCGTCAATTGGTGTCTGAAGCTTTACGACGACTACTGGTCACCAAGACCCACCAGGGAAAAGATCTTGACGACTGATCCTGGTTTCGGTTGACGCTCGCCCTGTTGCTGAATGAAGACTTGCATCGCGCGCGTCATCTCCTGGCCTGAAAGTTTGCGATAGGCGCAAATGTTGTACGTGACGCCGTGCTGCCGGTCTTTGATGAAATTGTCTACGTTCGGTAGCTGCATGCTTCCCTCGACAACGTCGTGCGATTCTCCAGCGGGAACTGATCATCCTTCGTCCCTGGCCGTGGACGGCAGTCGCAATCGTTGACTAGGCAGAGCGTGTGCGGACCTGACCATCCCGTTTCCTGAGCGACAGTATCTCCGGTGTTTCGCGAACCTCCACACGAGTAGTCCCCAATCTCATTCATACCGCCTGGTATAGATGAGGTCCACGAAAAAGAGCCTGCCGCCCGAGGGAGCGGCAGGCTAAAAGTTCGAGGGGTGGGGTTCGCTTGAGAGAAGCGCCCCCTCGAAAGACCGAAGCTGAGTTTAGTCGTTCGAAGCAGACGGTGGAGGTACGCGGCGGATGGCGTCATGCTCTTGACGGAACAGGACATGAAAAAGGGCTCATCCCGGTCCTTTACTCCGCCGGCGAATGATTGACACTGATATCGATGCGGATCTCCGGGTAGCGATCGAGAAAACGCCGCAAAACAGGCTGCATGACGATCATGTGCCCGGCACGCGCGACGTTGATGCGCAGCAAGCCGGCAGGAAGTTCAGCAATGGCGCCTAATTCGTCCGAAGCCAGCACGAGCTCCCGTACTGCCGGCATTATTCGCTCGAAGAAAATCGCGCCTGTCTCTGTCAGGCTAACGCCTCGGGTATTGCGGTTGAACAGCGCAAGCCCGACACGGCGCTGAAGATTCCGGCTCGTCCCGCTGCTACCGGCGCCGCGTTATCTTTGCTCCCCGGCCGGAATTCGCGTGCGTTGCTGGAGCAGCGCGCCGCTCAGCAGTGCGAGTGCGGCGATGGCGCCCGGCACGAGTCCGGACAGAAAGATCTGCCTGGCATTCCAGTGCTGCGCGAGCATCAGGGTGCCGGCGACCGGACCGAGGATCGATCCGATACGGCCGACGCTCAGCGCACACCCGACGCCCGTCGCCCTCATCGAGACAGGATAGATTTCCGCCGCGAGCGAATTGAGGCCCGCCTGCGCGCCCTGTACGGCACAGCCTGCGCCCAGCGTGCAGGCCAGAATGAGCGCGCTGTCGAGGGGCAGCAGCACCAGCATCGCAACAAATGCCATGTACAGGATGAATTCCGTAAAGAGCACCGGTGTCACGCCGAACCGGTTCATCAATTTGCCCTGCGCGATCGATCCGATGATGCCGCCGACGCTGAATGCCGTAATTGCCTCGATCCCGATCGACACATTCTGCCCGTTCAAAACAAGCACGGCGGGAAGCCAACTGATCGAGAAATACAGAACCATCAGGTTGAGGAAATAGGGGATCCACAACAGGATTGTGGTGGGCGCGCGGCCGTCCGTGAACAATTGCCGGATCGTTGCGCCACCTGGACCGCGGACGGTGTCGACAAAGGCGACGGCGTTCAAGTCAAGATCCGGAGCGATCCGTCGCATGATTGCATTGACGCGCAGGTTCGCATCGCCGCGACAGATGAGGTAGCGCACCGACTCGGGCATCCATGCCGCCAGCGCCGCTGCGATGATCAGCGGCAGGCCTCCGCCCACATAGAACACGGCATGCCACCCGAAGTGGGGCAACAATGCCGCACTGACCAGCCCGCCTAACACCGCGCCGGCCGGCATGCCGCAAAAGAGCAGTGTCACGGAGATTCTTGCGAGGCGGCGGGGCGAGAACTCGGACGCGATGGCGACGATGTTCGGCATGGCACCGCCCAGGCCGACACCGGTCAGGAACCGGACGACCAGCAGTTGTGGCAGTGTCGTCGCGTAAGCGGTGAGGAGTGCAAATGCGCCGAACGAAAGTGTGGACGCGATCAGAATCTTTTTCCGGCCGTAACGGTCGGCGAGCGTGCCGCATACGACCGCGCCCATCATCAGGCCGACGAGTCCCGCTGTGAATACCGGTCCGAACCGGTGCAACGGAATGTGCAGGTCGGCGGAGATGGCGGGAGCAAGGAAGCCGATGGTCTGCGTGTCGAACCCGTCCAGTACTGCGACCAGCATGCATAAGGCCACGGTAAAGCGTTGCAGGGCCGACATGGGGCGCGCGTCGATGACGTCGCCCACGAGCGCTTCGCGCCTGCCGCCGCTCGCGAGTGGCCGGTCTGATTGTCCAGATTTGCCGCGGCCGGCGGCATCCAGTGTGACGTGAGCGATACGCATGACATTTCCTCGCATTTAATCCGTGATGGATTGACCAACCTAGAACGTGTGGCGGATACCTGCCTGGAAGCCGAGCTCGCTGCCACCGGCAAGCGGCACATTGCGCGTGATGGGCCCGGCTCCGCCAAGGGAAAACACACCGCCGTTGCTGTTGCTGACGTAGGCGAGCGTGCTGAACAGGAGCGTGCGCTTCGATAGCGCATAGGTTCCGATTGCGCTTGCCTGCCATGCCCGTGGGGCGTTTGCGCCGCTGACATCAATCCATCCCCAACCGGCGCCCACTGCCAAGTCAGGCGTGATGCGCCAGTCGCCTGAGAGCGAGTAGATGCTGGCATACACGCCGCGCACGTTGGCCGGCGCATTGGCGCCGGGGTTGTCACCACGGTAGTAAGACAGGTAGATGCGGCCGTGGCCGTAGTCGTAGTTCGCGGCGGCGAAGGTTGATTTGATCGAGAACGACGCGTTCTGGCTTTTCTGTTCGGCGTAGTTCAGACCGAAATACCAGGGGCCGCGCGAATAATCGATCATCGCGACATAGACGTTGTTGCCGGTGTGCGGCGACGCCTGTCCGCCAAGCGACACGAGTCCCTGCACCTTGAATCCATAGAGACTCGGGGAGATATAGCTGAGCGAGTTGTCGTAGCGGATGCCGAGGCTTGACGAGTTGTTGATGATCGAACCGTAGGTTGCCCCGTAGAAAGCATCGAGTCGCGCCAGCATGATGTACTGCGGTGAGTTTTGCCGCCCCGCGCGCACTTCGCCGAACGGCCCGGAAAGACCCACCCAGGCTTGCCGGCTGAATGCGCGTGTGGGATCGGCAGCCGAACCCTGCGAAAGCGAGAAGCCATTCTCGAGCACCGCGTTGACGTGGTAGCCCGCACCAATATCTTCCACGATCCGCAGGCCCAGACGACTTTGCTGATACCCGGCGCTGTCAATACTGACTGCCGTTCCCTTACCGGTGGCATGGGTCACGCCAAGATACGAATCGACGATGCCGTATAGCGTGACCGAGCTTTGCGCGTACGCGGTTGTGGCGCTTGTGCATAAGAGTGCGGCCGCCAGCCATGCTGCTTTCATCTATCTGTCTCCTTCATGTTGTTGTGTCATCCAGTCGTTCGCCGGTGTGTTGGCATCCGCGCAATGGCGTGAATATTGACCCTATACCGATACAAACATAACTATCGTTAACGCCTAATTATCGAAATACGATAAATTGGTTGACGTTAATTCCAGTTGCGTTATGATTCAGACATCGATTCCGGAGGGACATGAGATGAAGCTGGTGAGTTTCGAGTATCGGGGTGCCGCGTCGTTCGGCGTGGTGGATGGCGATAGCCTGGTGGACCTGGCGCCCATCGCCGGCGAAGTTGGCGGGACGTTGAAGGCGGCGCTGGCGAAAGGGAGCCTGCCGGCAATCGCGCATTGGGTCGCCGGCGCGAAGGAGCGCATCGCGCTGACGGACGTGAGGCTGTTACCCGTTGTGCCGGACCCGGAGAAGATTCTGTGCGTCGGCATCAACTACCTGTCGCACGTGAAGGAGACGGGGCGGGAGATTCCCACGTTTCCGATGATCTTCTCTCGTTGGGCTGATTCGCAGACCGCACACGGCGGCCCGATTGTTCGGCCCAGTGCGTCTGAAAAACTGGACTTTGAAGGCGAATTGGCAATCGTGATCGGCAAGACCGCGCGTCACGTGCGTCGGGAGGATGCCGCGCAATACGTCGCCGGATATTCCTGCTACAACGACGGCAGCGTGCGGGACTGGCAGAAGCATACGATCCAGTTCATTCCGGGCAAGAATTTTCCGTCAACCGGCGGATTTGGACCGTGGCTGGTCACGCCCGATGAGGTCGGCGATCCGTCGAAACTGACGTTGGTCACGCGCCTGAACGGCGTAGCGGTCCAGGAAGCGAAAACCGACGACCTGATCTTCGACGTGGGTCAATTGATCGAATACTGCTCCACGTTCACCGAACTGCGCCCGGGTGACGTGATCATCACCGGAACCACAGGCGGCGTCGGTGCCTTCCGCTCACCTCCCTTGTGGATGAAGGCTGGCGATGTGGTTGAGGTCGAGATCTCCCGCATCGGCACGCTGAGCAATGTGGTGGTCGACGAGGCCCGCTAGGAATAAATGTCCAGGAGGCGCCCGCCTTACGGTGGGCGGCTGGTGCGCGTCCCTGGTGGCGTCGCCGGTAGCTGATGCTGATGGAGTCAGGAATTGAAGATTATTCATGCCGACGTACTCGTAGTCGGAGGTGGTCCGACCGGGCTGGCGCTCTCGAATGTGCTCGGGAGCGCAGGCGTGCAGTTCACGCTCGTGGACCGCAAGCCATCCACAATCGCAGAGCCGCGTGCTGTATCGATCGACGACGAGTCGCTGCGAACCATGCAGGCAATCGGGCTTGCGGAGCCCGTGATGAAAGACGTCGTTCCTGGTTACGGCGTTCATTACTTTACGCGTTACGGTGGGCGGTGCTTTGGCAAAGTGATTCCGACTGCCAGCGAATATGGCTTCCCGCGCCGGAACGCGTTCCGACAGCCTCTGTTCGAAGCAACGGTGCGCGAGGGGTTGAACCGGTTCGAATGCGGCCAGGTGCTGTTCGGTCATACGCTCGAGTCCTTCACGCAGGACGACGAGGGGGTGGTCGCCCAGGTCACGGCTCACGATGGCGCGCAGATGGAAATTCGCGCACGGTACCTCATTGCCTGTGATGGCGGCCGCAGTCCGGTGCGCGAAATGCTCGGTATCAAGATGGTCGGCTCGACGTTCAAGTCGCGATGGCTTGTCATCGATACGGAGGACGACGACGATACGTTCTCGCAGATGCGGGTCTACTGCGACGCGAAGCGGGCTGTCGTCGACGTGCCGGGACCACACCGCACGCGGCGGTTCGAGATTCTGGTTCATCCCGATGAGTCCGCCGACGCGATCATGGAACCCGCAGCGATCCGGAAACTGCTCATGCCGTTCCGGGGCGACCGGGAGACGAACATCATTCGCAAGGTGGTCTATACGTTCCACGCGCGGGTTGCTGAACGCTGGCAGGAGGGGAGGGTATTTCTCGCCGGTGACGCCGCTCACCTGACTCCGCCCTATGCCGGGCAGGGGATGAACAGCGGCGTGCGAGACGCGTTCAACCTCGGCTGGAAGATCGCCGCTGTGCTGGAGGGGCGCTTGCCTGCCCAGGTGCTCAACACCTACGAGATGGAGCGCCGCGAGCATGCATGGGCGTTGATCCGCCTTGCGCTCAATCTTGGGACGGTGATGGCGCCGTCATCGCGTCTGAGCGCGTTCCTCTGGCAGTCGTTCTTTACCTTCGCCGGTTATATCCCGCCGCTGCGCGACTATTTCCTGCAGATGAAGTTCAAGCCCAAGCCGCGCTTCAAGGAGGGGTTGCTGGGACCGGAGGACGATCTCGGCAAACAGAGTTATCGCGGGCGCATGCTGCCGCAACCCCTGGTTCGGACCGCCGATGGCAGGACATGCCTGCTTGATGATCTGGCTGGTCAGGGGTTCGCACTCATCCAGTATGGTCCGGCTAATGGCAGCGGGCTGGCTGCGCTGGATCATCCGCTGTGGAGAACGTTACGTTGTACAAGGGTGCATGTCTTGCCTGCCGGCTCGCCCTTTCCGACGCTTCGAAGTGGCGCCTCGCACAGATTTGTTGTTGACGTTAATGGCGTGTTTGAAACGCCGCTCGCACACCACGAAGGACGCGTGCTGCTGTTACGCCCTGATCGCTATGTTGCCGGGTCTTTCAAGGTGGAGGAGCAGTCACGGTTCGCCGCTGTCTATGCAGCACGACTCGGTATCGATCGCTTTGACGAGCGTGTGGCGGATGTCGTCACGGTGACTGAGTCCGCTGCTGCGTCATCGCATGTCTGAGGGGAATATCATGGTAACTACGCTTCAGCAGGCCACGCCTGCACGACTGCATCATCTGCATATCGTGTCGGATGATCCGCAACAGCTCGCTGCTTTCTATCGCGCCCGGCTTGGCCTTGAGGATGTCGAGTCGCTGGACGACAGGATCGTGCTAACGGGGCCGTCGCGCGCGGTGGAAATCAGCGATTCCCGCAGCGGGCGTTTGCCTCATTCGGGTTTCGTGCTCAAGTCCACGCAGGAACTCGACAGACTGCGTCAACGATTGACCACGAGCGACGTTCAATGCTTGCCTACCGACAGCGTGCTGTATCAGTCCGGGGCGTTCATGGTTCGTGATCCCCAGGGCCGGCTGGTTTCTTTTGGGCTGGCGGCTGATGGGCCGCAGCGAAATGGTATGCCGGGGCGCCTGCAACATACCGTATTCCAGACGACGGAACTGGAACGTGTGATTGCCTTCTATACGGAAGTCATCGGCTTTGCGATCTCGGACGAGGTGGTCGACGACAGCGGCAAACCGATGGTGGTCTTCATGCGTTCTGACGACGAACACCACACGCTCGCGTTCTTTCAGGGCAGCCAGAATGTCTGGGATCATCACTGCTACGAGACGAGCGAATGGAATGACATACGCGATTGGGGCGACCTGTTCGCGAAGGCGGAAGTGCCGATTTTCTTCGGGCCAGGCCGCCATGGACCGGGCAACAACCTCTTCTTCATGGTCACGGACCCGGATGGCAACCGGTTGGAATTCTCGGCGGAACTGGCACACGTCAGTATTGACGATGCGCCGGGCGTCTGGCCTCATGGCGAACGTACGCTGAATTCGTGGGGACGCGCATGGATTCGAACCTAGAACAGGTCATTGCCGAGCTGGTCGTTGCGAATCATATTCTGTTCGACGAGCATGTTGTCGACGCGTTTGGGCACGTCAGCGTGCGGCATCCCGACAAGCCGGGGCATTTCCTGCTTTCGCGCTCCATGGCGCCATCGCGGGTACGTGCCGAGGACATCATCGAGCATGATGAAAATGGTGAACCGGTCGATGCGAATGGACGAGGCGTGTATCTGGAACGGTTCATCCATGCCGAAATCTATCGGGCACGGCCCGACGTCGTTTCGGTGGTGCATAGTCACTCGGCATCCGTCATTCCGTTCGGTATATCCCGGGTGAGCCTGAAGCCGGTATTTCACATGGCCTCGTTCCTGCATGGCGCTACGCGCTTCGAGATCCGTGAGAGTTTCGGCGATGAAACCGACCTGTTGATCCGCGATGCGGAGAAAGGCCGCTATCTGGCCCAGGCACTTGGTGGCGCCTGTGTGTCTCTGCTTCGCGGTCACGGTTCGGTCGTGGTCGGTGGCAACCTGCGCGAGTCCGTGTATCGGGCTGTCTACACGGAGGTCAACGCGCGGATCCAGGCTCAGGCGATTGCGCTCGGTACGGAAGTCGACTATCTGAGCGCTGCGGAATCCGGCGCTGCTACCCGGGCCAACGCGACCCAGACCAGCCGCTGCTGGGACCTGTGGGCCGAGCAGGCGGCGCGGCGCAAGACGCAAGTCTGACGCAAGTTCAGACGACTCGAGACGCTTACATCGCGGCTGCCGTGATTGTCCGGTCAATATGCATTCTTCAATACGGCCGCATCGGCCGCAATCCAGCCGTCCGCACGGACGGCGACTTCCCGCCTTGGTCCCACATCGATCAGATCTTTGATCGGCGTGGGGCGCGGTGTTTACATGGATTGCACAAAATTATCTAAAGGTGAGAAAATTTAACCATTTTCCTGCCAATAAATACTTGCCATGGCCGCATCTGACCGTTCTCTTTCCGTCCTGAAACTCTTCACGGTCGAGCATCCGGAATGGACCGCGGAAGACGTTGCCGCAGCGCTGGACGTTGGAATTGCCACGGCCTATCGTTATCTGTCTGCGCTCGACGAAGCAGGGTTGATCGCCACGACCCGCCCTGGTCGCTACGGCTTGGGGCCGGCGATCACGCAGCTCGACCGGCAGTTGCAGTTGACCGACCCGCTGCTGATCGCCGCGCGCCCGGTCATGAATGATCTGTCTGCCTACGCGCCGCCCGGCTCGGTCGTGTTGTTGTGCCGCGCAGTCGGTGAAAGCGTTCTGTGCATTCACCGCGTGCATGCGCCGGGCAGTTCGCCGGCGGTCAGCTACGAACGGGGACGGCCTATGCCGCTGTTCTATGGCGCGACTTCGAAGATGCTGCTCGCGTATCTGCCGCCGAGGCGTGTGAAGGCGCTCTTTGAGAAGCACACCAAAGCGATCGCGAAGGCGGGGTTGGGCAAGACACTTCCCGCCTTCCGGTCTGTGCTGGGCGAATGGCGCAAAGCCGGTAGTGTCGTGACACGAGGAGAGGTCGATACCGGTTTGGTCGGGATCGCGGCGGCCATTCTGTCGGCTGACAGGACGGGCGTCGGAAGCATCAGCTATGTCGTGACCGGGCAGACAGACGAGAAAACGATTGCTCGCCTCGCCGCACTGGTCTCGACCGGTGCGCGGGAGATCGAGATGGAGTTGCGCGACGAAACGGCTGCCGTTCCGTCCTGATTCGCTGCTCCGGTTTCAGGTCTGCCTGCGAGCAGATCGATCCGGCCCGGCATCGACGCTCGCCTCGCGATTTCCCCGTGCGGAAATCTTCCCCGCCTGGATACCCATCGCGCCAATGGCCACAGCGGCCAGCGCGGCCGGTACCGCGAGGCTATTGAAGATGAGCTGGAAGTCCCAGCCCATCGTCAACAGAATGCCGCCGATGGACGCACCGACGATACCGCCGATACGGCCGATTCCGAGCATCCAGCTTACGCCCGTCGCGCGGCAGGGCGAGTGCGCGAAATGGCACGCCTCGGCTGCACCGGGCCGAACCATACCAAGTTCTTCAGCCGGTGCGGTATGGGACCCTGCCAAGGTCGTCTGTGTGGGATTACCGTCACGCAAATATTGGCCGAATCACGGCACGAGACGCCGCAGCAAATTGGAGCGTATCGCGCGCGTGCGCCAATCAAACCAATCCCTCTGCACTCGCTTGGCGGATTGCATATTGGTTTAGGCGAAGCAAATACTGATGAGGATGCCTCGGAATGACGACTCAAACTGAACGCATTGACGTAACCGCGCGCATGAGCAAGATCGTGCGTCACGCAAATACCGTTTATCTATGCGGACAGACTGCCAAAGGAGCGGACGCGCACGACATCGCGCAGCAGACGCGCGAGGTACTCGAGCGAGTGGACGCTCTTCTGATCAAGGCGGGCAGCAACCGTTCGCGGATTCTGTCAGCACTGGTTCATCTTCGGAACATCAGCGACTTCGCGGCGATGAATGAGGTGTGGGAATCATGGCTTCCCGCCGGAGATGCCCCCGCGCGTACGACTGTGCAGGCACATCTTGCTTCTGAGGAACTGCTGGTAGAAATCACCATTGTGGCCGCTGTCGTATAGGCTGGAAGATGTAGAAGACCGGATACGTGGCCAATGGCACCAATGCCGTTTACGATGGCAGAATTCAGGACACGCATTTTTTTTGGGAGGTACTGAGACATGAGCACTGAGAATCAACTGCGGTTTGTCATTGAGCCGCACGCCAACTCTACCCCCGCTGACCAGATTGCCGCCAAGCTAGTCAACCCGGTGTTCGGGCGCGTCTTCTCCGATCACATGGTCACGATCCGCTGGACCGAGGGTACGGGCTGGCATGACGCCAAGGTCGAAGCCCGCCGTCCGTTCGAGATCGACCCAGCCTGCGCGGTGCTGCACTATGCGCAGGAGATTTTCGAAGGCATGAAGGCATATCACGGCGAGGACGGCAAGATATTGCTATTCCGGCCGCAAGCCAACGCCAGGCGTTTCCGTGAATCGGCCGAACGCATGTCGATGCCGCAACTGCCTGAAACCGCGTTCGTTGAAGCGGTCGAAAAGCTGGTTGATATCGACCGCGCATGGATTCCGGCCGCCGAAGGTGCCAGCCTTTACATCCGCCCGTTCATGTTCGCTTCGGAGAGTTTTTTGGGCGTACGCGCTGCGCACGAGTACATCTTCTGCGTGATCGCCTGTGCGGTTGGTCCCTACTTCAAGCCCGGCAAGTCGGCCGTCACCGTTTGGGTGTCGGACAAATACACGCGCGCCGCTTCGGGCGGTACCGGCGTCGCGAAATGCGGCGGCAACTACGCTGCCAGCCTGATTGCGCAGACCGAAGCGTCCAGCAAGGGCTGCGACCAGGTCGTGTTCCTCGACGCCGCGCAACACAAGTGGATCGAGGAACTGGGCGGCATGAACGTGTTCTTCGTGCTGGACGATGGTTCGCTGCGCACTCCGCCCCTGTCGGGCACGATCCTGCCGGGCATCACGCGCGCCTCGATCATCGAATTGGCCACGCGTGAAGGTATCGCTGTCGACCAGTCGCCGTACTCGTTCGAAGCATGGCAAGCGGACGTCGCCAGCGGCCGCGTTAAGGAAACATTTGCCTGTGGCACCGCGGCGGTCGTCACGGCGATCGGCGAGGTCCGTCATGCCGGCGGCGAGTTCAGGATCGGCGACGGTGGCGAAGGCCCCGTCACGCAACAGATTCGCACCAGGCTCACCGGCATACAGCGTGGCAGGATCGCCGATCCGTTCGGCTGGGTCCATCACGTCGCTTGAGCGATTTGGCCGAATAATATGGACTGAGTAATTTGTCTGATGCGCGCCGCCGGGAGATAGCGACACCTACCAGGAACCGGCGGCGCGATCATTGACGTCAGAGTCAGTGCGTTATCCAGGCCCCGCAATTCGTGATTGTCCGCCGTTTCGGCTCACCAATTACGGTGCTCGTGCGGACCTCTACGGATGCTTCAACATAGACCTGCGTCAGTTGACTCTCGCGAAGCGGTAGCGGATGCACTGACGACTTTCATTTGCTTTTGCCAAGGCAACAGCCCCCGCGGTAGGCCTGATGGGTGCGGCGCTTGGGTGCGTCTGAGCGCACGTGAGATGACGGACGCCAGTCCCTGATTCCCGCGGACGAAATCGGCGCCGTACCCTGCCTGAACGTGACCTGTGCCGATCGCCGCAGCAGGTTCGGCGAGTCCTGTTCCTGGCCAACCACGCCTACACCATCGCTTTGGGCGCTCCGCCGGCGGCAGCGCGATATATTATGGTATTCCATAATATTGAAACGCTTGATCTGAGCGCTCTGGTGGAATACCGTAATACCAACCGCGGCGTCCCAGCGGTCGACACGGAGCGACGGCGTCCTTCAACGAGCGCCGGTCGCGGCAGGACCGACTCCCAGCTTTCTGCATACAGGTCGATCATGAAATTCTCGCTGTTTGCTCATATGGAGCGTTACGACGCTGCCACGCCCCACCGGCAACTCTTCGACGAGCTGACCGAACTCGTTCGGATCGCGGAAAAGGGCGGTTTTGAAACCGCCTGGATCGGCGAGCATCACGCGATGGAATTCACGATCGCGCCCAATCCCTTCATCAACCTTTCGTATCTGGCCGCACGCACCGAGCGGATTCGCCTCGGCACGGGCACGGTGATCGCGCCGTTCTGGCATCCGATTCGCCTCGCGGGCGAGGCCGGCATGGTGGACGTCGCGAGCAACGGGCGGCTCGACCTGGGCATTGCGCGTGGCGCCTACTCGTTCGAATATGAACGTCTGTTGCCCGGACTCGATGCTTTCGGCGCCGGCGCCAGAATGCGTGAACTGGTTCCTGCGTTGCGCCAGTTGTTCAAGGGCGATTACGCGCATCAGGGCGAGTTCTGGTCGTGGCCGTCCACCACGCCGGTACCGCGTCCTGTCCAGCAGCCCCATCCGCCGATGTGGCTGGCCGCACGGGATCCGAACTCGCATGAATTTGCGGTACGCAACGGCTGCAATGTGCAGGTGACCTCGCTCGCCGCGGGCGACGGCGAAGTCGTCAGTCTGATGGAGCGCTTTAACGCAGCTTGCAAGGCTAACCCCAATGTTCCGCGGCCGCAGATCATGATGCTAATGCACACCTTCGTCGGCGCGGATGCCGCCGAAGTCGACACGGCCGTCGAAGACCTGTCGCGCTTCTACTGCTACTTCAGCAAGTGGTTCAAGAACGAGCGTCCGGTGACGCATGGCTTCATCGAGCCGTTGACCGACGCCGACATCGCGTCGTTTCCGCAATACGCGCCGGAGCAGATTCGCAAGAATCTCGTGATCGGCCAACCGGGTACCGTGATCGACCGTCTCAAACAGTATGAGGAACTCGGTTTCGATCAATACAGTTTCTGGGTCGACAGCAACATGAGCTTCGAGCGCAAGCGCCGCTCGCTTGAACGCTTCATCTCCGATGTGATGCCTGCCTTCGCCGCGCACGGCTGATTGCCGGTCGTCCTCGAATCGACGTTCTGCACTCAGGAGCAGAAGTTATGTTGAAGTCGTTCCAGCATTACATCGACGGTGAGTTCAGCGAGGCGGCCGACACCTTTGACAGCGTGAATCCCGCGACCGGCGCCGCATGGGCGACGATGCCCGCAGCCAGCGCGGCGGACGTGGACCGCGCGGTGAACGCTGCGGACCGCGCGTTGTTCGCGCCAGAGTGGGCGGGTCTGACGGCCAGTCAGCGCGGCAAGTTGCTATACGGGCTCGCGGACCTCGTTGCGGCAAACGCGCTGGAGCTCGCGCAACTTGAAACGGCGGACACGGGCAAGATCATTCGCGAGACGCGCAGCCAGATCGGCTACGTCGCCGAGTACTACCGCTATTACGCGGGCGTCGCCGACAAGATCCAGGGCGCCTGCCTGTCCGTCGACAAACCCGATATGGACGTTTTCCTGCGACGCGAGCCGGTGGGTGTGGTCGCCGGTATCGTGCCGTGGAATTCGCAGCTGTTTCTCTCGGCCGTGAAGATCGGACCGGCGCTCGCCGCCGGTTGCACGATCGTCCTGAAGGCGTCTGAGGAAGGCCCTGCACCGCTGCTCGCATTCGCCAGACTCGTGCATGAGGCGGGCTTTCCGCGGGGCGTCGTTAATATCCTGACCGGTTTCGGCGTGGACTGCGGCCGCGCGCTGACGAGTCACCCGCTCGTGTCGAAGATCGCGTTCACGGGCGGCCCAGACACCGCGCGCCAGATTGTGCGTAACTCCGCCGGGAACCTCGCGGCAACGTCGCTGGAACTGGGCGGCAAATCGCCGGTGCTCGTTTTCGACGACGCGGATGTAGACAGCGTCAGCAACGCGGTGATCGCAGGCATCTTCGCCGCGAGCGGGCAAAGTTGCGTGGCGGGTTCGCGCCTGTTGGTGCAGCGCGGCATCCGTGACCGGCTGCTCGCGCGGCTCATCGAAAAGGCGCGCGCGATCAGGATCGGCGATCCGCAGGACGTGGGTACCGAAATGGGGCCGCTCGCGACGCGCAAGCAACGCGATCACATCGAAGCCGTGCTCGCTGCCAGTCTCGAAGCGGGCGCCACGCTGCTGACGGGGGGCGGCCGTCCAGAAGGACACGGCGAGGGTTTCTTCTTCGAACCGACCATCGTCGATTGCCCGTCATCCACCGTTCCAAGCGTCGCGCAGGAGCTGTTTGGTCCGGTGCTGAGCGTCATGACTTTCGACACTGAAGCCGGAGCGCTCGCGCTCGCCAACGATACGAAGTATGGCCTTGCGTCGGGCGTGTTCACGCGCGATCTGACGCGCGCGCATCGGCTCATTCGGCAATTGCGTGCAGGCATCGTGTGGGTCAATACCTATCGCGCCGTGTCGCCCATCGTGCCGTTCGGCGGATATGGCTTGAGCGGCCTCGGGCGCGAGGGCGGCCTCGATGCGGTGCTCGACTACACACGTACCAAATCCGTCTGGATCCGTACGTCGGACGACCCGATCGCCGACCCGTTCGTCATGCGCTAAAGAGGCTGACATGTACTACGAAATCCGCACGTACAAGATCAAAACAGGCGCGGTGCCCGCGTATCTGAAGCTGGTCGAGGAAGAAGGCATCGAACTGCAGAAGCGCTATCTCGGTGAACTCGTCGGCTACTTCTTCTCGGAGATCGGGCCGCTGAACCAGATTGTCCACATGTGGGCATATCCGAGTCTCGACGAGCGCGAAGCGCGCCGTCAACGGCTTGCGGAAGATCCCGCATGGCAGGCTTTCATTCCGAAGATTCAGGCGCTGATGGAAACGATGGAAAGCAAGATCATGAAGCCCGCCGCGTTTTCGCCGCTGAAGTAAGCACCGTATTCGCAAACCGTCCTCTCGAAGCCAGCCGTATCCTTTCAAGGAGCAGTCGTCATGAAGCAAGCGCTACGTATGCCCGCGCGGGCGCGCGCAGTGGCCGTCACTGTGGTTGCCGCCGTGGCCGCCACAGCGGCCGTGTTGATCCATGCGCCGGTGTCAGCGGCCCCCGCGCCGATCGTATTCGCCAGTTGGGGCGGGACGACGCAGTCGGCTCAGCAGAAGGACTGGACGCAACCGTTCACGCAGGCATCGGGCATTCAGGTCCTGATGGACGGCCCGACCGATTATGGCAAGCTCAAGGCCATGGTCGACAGCGGCAACGTGCAGTGGGACGTGGTCGACGTCGAAGGTGATTTTGCGTATGCGGCGCTGCGTGACGGCCTCGTCGAACCGATCGACTATTCGGTGGTAGACAAGGCGCAACTGGACCCGCGCTTCATGTCGGCGGGCGCTGTGGGCAGCTTTTACTATTCGTTCGTGCTTGGCTACAACAAGGCGGCGTACAAGAGCGGCGCGCCGGCGAACTATACCGACCTGTTCGACACGAAGCGCTTTCCCGGCAAGCGCACGTTCTACAAGTGGTCTGCGCCCGGCGTGCTCGAAGTCGCTTTGCTCGCCGACGGCGTCGCGCCTGACAAACTCTATCCGCTCGATCTCGATCGCGCCTTCAAAAAGCTCGACACGATCAAGAGCCAGATCGTCTGGTGGAGCGGCGGCGCTCAGTCGCAGCAATTGATGGCATCCGGCGAAGCGCCGATCGGCGTGTTCTGGAACGGCCGGCTGCATGCATTGCAGCAGACCGGTGTGGACGTGGGCATATCGTGGAATCAGAACCTGACCGCAGCGGACATGCTGGTCGTGCCGAAGGGCACGAAACATAAAGCCGAGGCCATGAAGCTCCTTGCCAGCGCGACGGGTGCACAGGCCCAGGCGAATTTCGCGGCGGAAACCGGTTATGCGCCCGTCAATCTGAAATCCGCCGCGCTTCTGCCGCCGGATGTCGCGAAGACCCAGCCGGATCAGTACAAGACGACGCAGATCAATCTCGACATGAAGTACTGGGCCGATCACCGCGATGAAATCGCGAAGCGCTGGTACGCGTGGCAGTCGAAGTAAAGCGCGGCCGGACGAACCCAGCGAAGGAGTCATCATGTCGAATGCCGTCAGTACTATCGCGGAACCGCCGGTCGTGGCGCCGAAGATGACAGTCGGCCTCAGGAAAATCCGGCTGATCGCGCCGGCGCTGTTCCTGCTGGTTGTGTTCTTCGTGTTGCCGGTGCTTTCGCTGCTGCTGCGCAGCGTGCTGGAGCCGACGCCCGGCATTCAGAACTACGCGCAGCTATTCGGCTCGACCACCTATCTGCGCGTGTTCGGCAATACGTTTTTCGTCGCTTCGGTGGTGACCGTCGTGACGGTTGTGATCGGTTTTCCGACCGCGTGGCTGCTCGCGATCGCGCCGCGTTGGATCGGCAAGCTGATGTTCGCGATCCTGCTGCTGTCAATGTGGACCAATCTGCTTGCGCGCACTTTCGCATGGATGGTGCTGCTGCAACAGACTGGCCCGATCAACCGTTTGCTGATGTGGCTTGGCGTGATCCATGAGCCGTTCACGCTCGTGAATAACCTCACCGGTGTGACAATCGGCATGACCTACATCATGTTGCCGTTTCTCGTGATGCCGTTGCATGCCACCTTGCGCGCGATCGATCCGACCACGCTGCGCGCCGCCGCAATCTGCGGCGCGACCCGCTGGCAGGCATTCTGGCGGGTGCTGGTGCCGCTCGCGATGCCAGGCATTGCGAGCGGCGCGCTGATGGTGTTCGTGATGGCGCTCGGCTACTTCGTCACACCCGCGCTGTTGGGCGGCCCGGAATACATGATGCTTGCCGAACTGATCGCCCAACTTGTCCAGCAGTTGCTGAATTGGGGGCTGGCGGGGGCGGCCGCGTTCGTGCTGCTGCTCGTCACGTTGTCGTTGTACGCGGTGCAGCTTCGCTTCTCGAGCCGCGCCGTGAGCGCCACAGGAGTTCACTGACATGCTGCTCGATTTCGATCGTCTTGGCCCGTTGCGCTGGCTGCTGCTGAGCGTCGGCGGAGCGGTGTCGCTGTTCCTGCTGCTGCCGGTGCTGTTCATCGTCGCGCTCTCGTTCGGTAATTCGCAATGGCTAATGTTTCCTCCACCCGGCTGGACGCTGCAGTGGTACGGCATGCTGTTTGCCGATCCGGGCTGGCTCGACTCGCTGCTGACGAGCGTCGAGCTGGGGCTCGTCGTGATGGTGCTGTCGGTAGTGCTGGGGCTGCTCGCGTCGCTGGCGCTGACACGCGGCAATTTTCGTGGACGTGCCTTGCTCAAGGCGTTCTTTCTGACGCCGATGGTGCTGCCCGTCGTCGTGCTCGCCGTTGCGCTGTATGGCTTCTTCCTGCGTATCGGCTTGACCGGCACGCTGGTCGGTTTCGTGATCGGCCATCTGATCATCGCGTTGCCGTTTTCGATCATCGCGATCAGCAACTCGCTGGAAAGTTTCGACACGTCGCTCGAGGATGCCGCGCTGATCTGCGGCGCCGGGCCGCTTGAAGTGAAATGGCGCGTCACGCTGCCGGGTATCCGGCTCGGCCTGTTTGCGGCGGCGATCTTCTCGTTTCTTGCGTCGTGGGACGAGGTCGTCGTGTCGATCTTTATGGCCAGCCCGACGCTGCAGACGTTGCCGGTGCGCATCTGGAGCACGCTGCGGCAGGATCTGACCCCGGTGATCGCCGCCGCGTCGTCGTTGCTCGTCGGACTGACCGTCGTCCTGATGTTGCTGAGCCTTGTATTGAAGAGAGGTAAATCGTGAGCGCGCCGTTTTTGCAGATTCAGCGTCTTCGCAAGACCTACGATCAGGTCGTCGCCATCGATCAGGTGTCGCTCGACATCGAGAAGGGCGAGTTCATGACTTTCCTCGGGCCGTCTGGCTCGGGCAAGAGCACCACGCTGTACATCGTTGCGGGCTTCCAGTCGCCGACCGACGGCCGCGTGTTGCTCGACGGCAAGCCGCTGCTGTCGGTCGCGCCGAACCGCCGTAACATCGGCATGGTGTTTCAGCGCTACACGCTGTTTCCGCATCTGACGGTCGGCGAGAACGTCGCGTTTCCGTTGCGCGTGCGACGCTGGGCGGAGGCGAAAGTGCGCGCGAAAGTCGATGAAATGCTCAAGCTCGTGCATCTGGCCGATTGCCGTGACCGGATGCCCGGGCAGTTGTCGGGCGGCATGCAACAGCGTGTCGCGATTGCGCGTGCGCTGGCCTACGATCCGCCAGTGCTGCTGATGGACGAGCCGCTGTCCGCGCTCGACAAGAAGCTGCGTGAAGAACTGCAGACCGAACTGCGGCGCATTCATCAGCAAACCGGTGTCACGATCCTGTACGTGACGCATGATCAGGAAGAGGCATTGCGCCTGTCCGACCGGATCGCGGTGTTCAACAAAGGGCGCATCGAGCAGGTCGGCACGGGTGAGGATCTTTACCGAAAGCCGGCGTCGCGCTTCGTGGCAAGCTTCATCGGCAATTCCAACTTCCTGCCGGTCACGTTGGCCGGCGGCCATGCGGACTCGCATGCGGTGTTTCCCAACGGCAGGCCGGTGCCGATCGCGGGCTGCGACCATGCGCTTAACGCGGGCGACGGCGGCGCGCTGATGCTGCGGCCCGAACAGATCCGTATCCGCGTGCAGGCGCCGCACATGGCGAACGATGGCTTGCCGGTCGTCGTGCGTGACATCACGTATCTGGGCGACACCATGCACTATTCGGTGGCGACGCCCTGGCAGCAGGAGATCGCGGTGCGCACAGCGGTGGGCGCCCATGAGGCGGGGCTCGCGGTGGGCGCGCAAGCCTGGCTCGACTGGGACCGCGCCCATGCGCAGGTGTTTCCCGCATGACGCGCGGCATCGCGGTCCGTAGCCGACGACTGTGCGATACTATGGTATTCCAAAAACCAACTGACCCAGCATCTCGCTTGGGAAGCTCGCCATGATCGAACAGATGCGCGTTGACCGTAGTGCGCCGACCCTTCGCGAACTCACGCTCGAGAAGCTGCGCGAGGCCATTTCGCAGGGCTTCTATCGTCCAGGCGACCGGTTGATAGAGCGAACATTGTGCGATCAGCTTGGCGTGAGCCGCACCGTGGTGCGCGAAGTGCTGCGCCATCTGGAAACGGAAGGGCTGGTGGAGACGGTCGCGCATTCCGGCCCCATCGTCGCGCGGCTCGATCCGGAACAGGTGCAGGAAATCTACGAGATTCGGGCGTTGCTCGAGTCGGAGGCGGCCCGGGCTTGCGCCGAGCTTGCAACGCCCGCGCTCGTGAAGCAGTTGCGCGAAATCCGCAAGGAAATCGAAGACGCTTTCGACAAGTCCGACTTTCGCCGGGTGTTGGCTTACACCGAACGCTTTTACGAAGCGATGTTCGCGGGCGGCCACAAGCTGATGATGCATCAGGTGGTCAAATCGCTGAACGGCCGCATCAACCAGTTACGTTCGGTGACGATCTCGTCGCCGGGGCGCGGCGTGGATTCGAATCGCGAAATGAACAAGTTGTTGAGCGCGATTGCAAAGAAGGACGGCGCTGCGGCTGCTGCCGCGTCGCTCGAGCATGTGCGGCGCACGGCAGCCATCGCCATGGCCACGCTCGCCGAGCGTGTCGCGGATCAAAGCGAAAGCGCCTGAACACTTCGTATCGTTCGCCAGAAAAACCGTCGCGCGCGACGGTTTTTTTTCGTCCGTGCACTGAAGGGAGTCTCGTAAACCCGTCGTCGGGATGAAAAATCTTGCATACGCTAATATGGAATACCATAATACTCACAGCGCGCCGCGCACTGAGCCAAGGCGCATCTGTCTCCGGAGGAAGTCTGATGAAGCTCGAGATTCGCAAACTGATCACCTATGTGGAAGACACGTTCATCGAAGGCGGCAAAGCTGCTGCCCGGCCGTTGAAACTGTTCGCGGCTGCGGCGGTGCTGCGCAATCCATGGGCCGGGCGCGGCTTCGTCGAGGACCTGAGGCCGGAGATTCACTCGCTCGCGCCGCAACTCGGTGAAGTGCTGACGGCCGAGATTCTGCGCATCGCCGGTTCCGGCGATGCGGTGGAGGGTTACGGCAAGGCGGCGATCGTTGGGACGTCAGGTGAAGTCGAACACGCGTCGGCGCTGATTCATACGCTGCGCTTTGGCAACAAGTTTCGCGAAGCGGTCGGCGCTAAAAGTTATCTGAGCTTTACGAACCTGCGTGGCGGCCCGAACTGCCCGGTCACGATCCCGTTGATGCACAAGGGCGACGAAGGCATGCGCTCGCACTACCTGACCATCCAGTTTTCGATCATCGACGCGCCTGCGCCGGACGAACTCGTGATTGCGCTCGGTGCGTCGATTGGCGGGCGGCCGCACCACCGGATCGGCGACCGCTATCAGGATCTGAAGGAGCTGGGCTCCAATGAAGCGTGAAACCGACATCGCAAATGCGTCGATGAAAGGCGTGTTTGACGGCACGGCCTACAGCGTGGCCGGCGAGGGTGATGTCCTCGTGCTGATCCATGGCGTGGGGATGAATCGCTGCGTGTGGGAGCCGCAGGTCGCAGCGTTGAGAGCGCACTTTCGTGTCGTTAGCTACGACATGCTAGGACACGGCGCGAGCCGGCTGCCGGCCGCGTCGCCGCAACTGGACGAATACGCGGCGCAGTTGCTGGCGCTGCTGGATCACCTCGGCATTCGGACGGCGCATGTCGTCGGTCATTCAATGGGTTCGCTGATCGCGCTCGAATTCGCATTGCGCTACCCGCCGAGGGTGACGAGCGTCACCGCGCTCAATGCGGTGTACGACCGCACGCCGTCGCAACGGGCCGCCGTCATGCAGCGCGCGGCGTCGCTGAACGGCGGGCTCGACCAGCCGAGCATCAATGCCACGATCGCACGCTGGTTCGACGACCCGGTGCCGGGTCATCTGGCGAACGTCGCGGAGCTCGTGCGCTCGTTGCTGGAGAGCGTCGATCTCGAAGGCTATGCGCGCGCGTACCGGCTTTTTGCGAGTTCGGACCAGGCGCATCTGGGCCGCTTGCCGCAACTCGCGATGCCGGCGCTGTTCATGACCGGCGAATGCGATCCGAATTCGAGTCCGGCGATGTCGGAGTCAATGGCGGCCGCAGCGCCGCTCGGCCGCGCCGAGATTATTGCCAACGAACGGCACATGATGAACGTCACGGCGCCGTCGATTGTGAATCAGCGGCTTCTGCACTTTATTCGCGATGTGAGCCGTCAGTCCTGAGGAGCAGCGCCATGACCGATTCTTCTTTTGACATCATCCAGTTTCGCCGCGCGTTGGGCGCGTTCGTCACCGGCGTGACGGTGGTGACGACGATCCAGCCGGACGGCACGCCGCGCGGTTTTACAGCGAATTCGTTCACGTCGGTGTCGCTCGATCCTGCCTTGATCCTCGTGTGCATCGCCAGGACCGCGTCGAGCCATCCGGTGTTTTCGCAGACGCAGCGTTTTGCGGTCAGTGTGCTTGCGGAAGACCAGCGGCCGGTGTCGGGCGTGTTCGCGTCGAAGAGCGCGGACAAGTTCGCACAGGTCGCCTGGCACGCACGGCGCACCGGCAGCCCGGTGATGGACGGCGCGGCGGCGAGCTTCGACTGCGAGACGCATCAGGTGGTGGACGCCGGCGATCACATCATCCTGATCGGGCGCGTGGTGGACTTCACGCATTCCAGCGCGACGCCATTAGGGTATTGCCGCGGCGCGTATGTGAATTTCAGTTTGTCGCAGGAAGCGTTGGCGGCGACTGGCCAACGTGCGCAAGTCGGCGCGATTCTCGAACATGCCAGAGGGCTCGTGCTGACCAGGACCGCGAGCGGATTGCAGTTGCCTACCGGCACGCGGCTCGAACCGCCGGCGGACGCTACGAGTTTGCGCGGCGTGCTTGACGCTCTGAAACTGAACGTCAACCTCGATTTTCTGTTCGCGGTGTTCGAGGAGAAGGGCGTCACGCACATCTACTATCGCGGGCGCGTGGTCGACGACGCGCCGGCAGTCGCGGACGTCCGCTATGTGCCGCTCGACGCGATACCATGGAACGAGATTCGCGACCCGGCCGTGCAGTCGATGCTGCGCCGCTACGTGAAGGAGCGGACCGAAGATGCCTTTGGCATCTATGTCGGCGATGTCGAAAAAGGCACCGTGCAATCGCTGATGGCAAATGCGTGAATGCATAAGAAAGGCGGCTTCGACTCCGAAGCCGCCTTTTTTACGGCGCTCACATGTTCGCGTAGTTCGGTCTATCACCACCTTCCGGCGTGACCCAGACGATGTTCTGGGTCGGGTCCTTGACGATCAGTGCGTTGCTTGCCATAGGGTTCTCTTAGCGGTCCGCCAGCGGTTCAATCGCGCCCGCCAGATGAAGCGTCATCGGCTCGTGCCTGCTGCACCGACATGCGCTTCGATCTCGCCCACCACCTCGAACAGATCGCCGACGAGCCCGATGTCCGCGACCGAAAAGATCGGCGCGTCCGGATCTTTATTAATTGCGACGATGGTCTTCGAGTCCTTCATCCCGGCCAGATGCTGAATCGCGCCGGAGATGCCGAATGCAAGGTAGACGTCGGGTGCGACCATCTTGCCGGTTTGCCCGACCTGCGCGGTATTCGGCGCGTAGCCGGCATCCACCGCGGCCCGCGATGCGCCGAGCGCCGCGCCCATCTTTTCCGCCAGTTCGCCGAGACGATCCATGTTGTCCTTCGATGCCAGACCGCGCCCGCCCGCGACGACGATCCGCGCGTCGGGTAATTCGCGGCCAGTCCGTGCCGATGCCTGGCGCTCGACGAGCTTCGTCCGGCTAAAGCCCGCAGCCGGTTCGAGCGTCACGCGTTGCGCGTTGCCGCCGCTGTCGGTCGCCGGCGCGAACGACGACGCCCGAAATGTCGCGAACGTCACGGCGCTGGCCGTGTTCACATTGGCGATGACGCTTCCCGCATAAAGGCCGCGCACGAAGCCGCTATCGCCATCAACCGCGACCACGTCCGGAATGAATGCGCCGCCGGCTAGCGCGGCGGCGCGCGGCAATGCACTGCGACCGAGAGTGCGATGACTCGCCGCGATCAGCGAATACGCCTCGTGGATTGCGTGCAATTGCGCGGCGAGCGTTTCAGGCACGACGTGCTCATTCGCTTCGTCGGTCATCACGAGCACACGTTCAATGCCGGCGATCTTTTCGACAGAGGCTGCAAGCGCGGCATCAGGCAATAACACGTCAACCGGCCGACCGTACTGCATGGCAGCGCTGATGACCCGAAGCGTCGCATCGGCAAGCCGTCCACCTTCCGTTTCCACAACGACAAGGCTTCTCATGCCGACACTCCTGTTTGATCGAACACGTGCCGCTCGGCCAGTGCTGCGATAAGCGCGGAGGTATCGGCGACCTTGATTCCCGGCTGGCGAACCGGCGGATCGCTGAGTTTGACGATGTGGGCCTGCGGCGCGAGTTCGACGGCCAGCGTGGCGGCGTCCACGATCACGAGCGGCTTCTGCTTCGCCTTGACGATACTCGGCAAGGTCACGCGGCGCGGCTCGGCGAGGCGAAGGTCGGCACTGACGACAGCCGCGCCTTCGAGCCGCCACGTCGCCGTGCCGGTGTCGTCGTCGCACATGATGGACCAGCCTGTGCCATCGGCCGAGAGTGCGCCTGCGTTCAACGCCTGCGGCCAGTCGAGCAGGGCGGCGAGCATGGCGGCGACACCACCGATGTCGCCGTCGATCGCCTGCTTGCCGCATAGCACGAGGCCGTACTCGCGACTCGCCATATGAGCGTTCAGCAGACGCGCCACCGCGAGCGAATCGAGCGTGGCGGTTGCCGCCGATGTGTCGATCAGCACGGCATCGTCGGCACCCATCGCGAGCGCCGTGCGCAACACGTCCTGGCTGGCTTGCGTGCCGCACGTGATCACCGTCACCTTCGATGCAACGCCGGCTTCCCTGAGTTGCAATGCCTTTTCGACCGCGCATTCGTCGAACGGGTTGAGCGACATCTTAAGGCCGGTGGTGTCGATCGAACCGTTCGACGAGACCCTCACGCGGACGTTGGCGTCCACCACGCGCTTGACTGGAACCAGAATGTTGATTGTCATGACTTGAGCACCCTTTACGTCCTGTATTTACGTCCAGTAGTCAGGAGACCGCGCCCGAGCCATACTTGCCCACCAGTAGCGCGCCACTGGCGAACCGGTCGAGCGCATAGGGTGCGAGAGAAACATCCGTGGGCTGGCCGAGCGCATGCTGCGCGAGGATCTTGCCGATGCCCGGCGACAGCTTGAAGCCGTGCCCGGAGAAGCCAAAGCCGACAACGAGACCCTCGATATCGGCGACCTTGCCCAACACCGGATTCCAGTCGGGCGTCACGTCGTACACACCGGTCCATGACGAAGCGAGACCCGCGGCCTCATAAGCCGGGAAGCGTTCGGCGACCTGCGCGCCGACTTCGGCGACATAGTCGAGCGAGATATCGCCCTGTTCGGTTTCCGGCGAGTTCAGCGTTTCGCCCACCACGCCTTCGGACACGAGCATCTGGCTGCCGCCATAGCTGCGGTAATAGAGCATGCCGGCCGAGCCGAGGTCCTTGAACGCCGGCATCTTGAACGAATACGCGGCACCGTCGCATTCGAGCGCAAGCACCGTGTGACGCTCCGGCTTGACCGGCAGCGGCACACCGATCCAGCCGGCGAGTTCAGGCGTCCAGATGTTCTGCGTGCTGATGAGAGTGCCGCAACTGAAGTTGCCCGCGCTGGTTGCGACGCCGGTGATCCGGCGTCCTTCGCGGACGAGGCCCGTGACCGTCACGCCTTCCATGATCTTGACACCGCGCCGGCGCGCCGAACGGGCGAAGCCGGTCGCCACCAGATAGGCATCCGCAAAACCCGCCTCCGGTTCATAGCCGATCAGCGCGGCGTCGTCGAAGTTCGCGATCGGCAGGCGCTCGTGCGCTTGCGCCCTGTCGAGTAGTTGCACTTCGATGCCCATCTCCTGCTGCGTGGCGAGCGAGGCGCGCAGCGGCTCCAGCTTGTCGCCGTCGGGCGCGCAGATCAGATAGCCGCATTTGACGAGACCACAGGACGCTTCGTCGTCGCCGAGATAGTCAGCGAAATTATTGAATGCCCACCACGAAGAGCGCGCGAGTTCGACGTTCTGGCGCACCGAATAGTGCGTGCGCAACAGGCCGGACGACTGTGACGTGGTGCCCGCGCCGATCGTGCCCTGTTCGATAACCAGCACGCTTTGCGCGCCCAGGACGGCGAGATGATGGGCGACCGACGCGCCGATGACGCCAGCGCCAATCACGATGAAATCGTAGTGGCTCATGTGGACCTCTGTGTAGGCAATGAGGCGAATTCTAGGAAAACGTTGGCCGCGCCAATTTTGTATTAGGCAAACTTATGGCGAGCCAGTGCAATTTCTCATCCTGTGCACCAATCCTGCGAACCTCGGCACCATGCTGTCGTGTCGCACAGGATGACCGGCATGTCACCCACGCGAGCGGAGCATTTCATGAGACGAACCCCGACCCCGATCGATCTGCGCGCGTTGCAGGCTTTTGTGGCTGTCTGCGACAGCGGCTCGATGACGGGCGCGGCGAAGCAGCTCGGCGTGAGCCAGAGCGCCATCAGCCAGTCGATTGCCGCGCTGGAGCGAGATCAGGGCCTGACGCTGTTCGATCGCGAGAGCCGTCCGCCGCGCCCGAACGTAGCGGGGCGCGCGTTGCTGGAGTTGGCGGGGCCGTTGATCGAACACGCGCAGATGGTGAGCACCCGCATCGGCGATGCCTCGCAGGCCGGCAAGATGCCGGTACGCCTGGGGTGCGTCGATTCGTTCGCGGCCACTGTCGGGCCTGAATTGATTCGTGCGGTGTCGAATTCAGAGCGGCAGATTTCGATGTGGTCCGGTCTCACGCCGGGGCTTAGCAAACAGTTGCACGACCGCGAACTGGATATCGCGATCTGCACGCAGACCACGCTGAGCGACGCACGGATCGTCGAAGTGCCGCTGTTTTCCGAGGCATTCGTGGTGGTGGTTGCACGCAGCCACTTGAGCGGACGCCGCAATATCGACTGGCGCACGCTCGCGCTCGAACTGCCGCTGATCCGCTACACGGCGCGCTCGGTCATCGGCCAGCAGATCGAGCGTTTCGCGCGGCATCTGGGTATCAACAGTCCGCGGCGTTACGAGTTCGACGCGACCGATCCGCTGCTGAGTCTGGTGGCCGCGCGGGTGGGATTCGCGATTTCGACCCCTTTGTGTCTGTGGCAGGCGCGGCACTATCTGGACGATATCGCGGTGATGCCGTTGCCGCCGAGCCGCCTCGGGCGGCGCGATTTTTTCCTGCTGCATCGCCAGGGCGAGTGGGAACAGTTCGCCGGCGACATCGTCATGCTGACGCGCGGCGTGCTGGATAACGCGATTCAACCGTCGCTCGCGCGGGCGCTGCCCGATCTGCCGGACGATGCATTGCGCTGATTCAGGCGCGATAGCGCGCGTTTGTATAAGTGTTGCTTTTAACGCTGCTTAACCGCACACCTCGTTTTTGTGCAAAGTCGCACCAGTCACAGCGACGATGTGCACCGCAGTCAGGCTGATGAACCTTTCAGCGTCGAAATCAGGAACGACGCATGGCGCCCAAAGCGTTTATTGGTGGGAATCTTTGATTCACTCAGATAAACATGGCACAAACGTTGCATTGATAGAGGCATCGACTGAGACGGCCGCAGCGAGCGATCAGTCAGTTGCACTCGATTGCGGATACACGAAGATCGACAGGAATTGAATGGGCGTCTTGATCAGGCGTTCCGGACCGTGCGGTATCTCGCCCTGGAAGGTGAGGGTGTCGCCAGGATGAAGAATGTAGGTTTGCTGACCGTGGCGGTATTCGATCACGCCCTTGAGCATGTGAATGAATTCGGTGCCCGGATGCTGAAACACGGGAAAGCGTTCGGCTTCGTCCTCCATCGTGATCAGGAAGGGTTCGAAAAGCTTATGCGGACCTTGGTCATAGGCAAGCAGGTGATAGGTGTGGCCGCTTTTGGTGCCCTTGCGCACCACTTCCATGCCGCTGCCTTTTTTGACGAGTTGTGCACCGCCTTGCGGCACGTCGAAATTGCGGAACAGCATGGAGAGCGAAACGCCGAGTGCCTGGGCGATGCGGTTGAGGACCTCGAGACCTGCGGAAGTCTGCGCGTTTTCGATCTTCGAGAGCATGCCGCGGCTGATGCCGGCCTGAGCGGAAACCTGAGCAATGGTCAGGCCGTGGCGTTGGCGTAATTCGCGAATGGTGTTGCCGAGGTAGCGTTCAAGCGGCGTTTTATTGTCTTCACCGATTTGCATGTAAGCCTCACGTAAAAGGAAAGCGTAGCAGATTGCCGCGCCAAGTCACGCGCAAAGAGTTTCACAAAAAGAATCTTTGTTTCTCACCAATAAAGTATCCGGCCGATTGAAAACAAGCTCGAAGCGCGCCAAAACCGGCGTTCGGGAGCGTGTTGCGTAACCCGGTCACACGCGTTGTGTGTGGCTTTTCCAAACCACGAAAGATGCAGTTGCAAGGAGTGGCGATGAACCTGAACGATGCGAGCAAGCTGCCGGTCAACGAGCTCGGATGCGTGCCCCGTTTCGGCTCGGCGGAAGAGGCGCAAGCGTATCTGACGCAGCAGGGCGTGAAGTACGTGCTGGCGCAGTTTGTCGATATTCACGGCGTGGCCAAGGCGAAATCGGTGCCGGTCAGTCATCTGAAGAGCGTGTTGAAAGCGGGTGCCGGTTTCGCGGGGTTTGCGATCTGGGGAGTCGGTATCGAGCCGAACGGCCCCGACTATATGGCCGTCGGCGATCTGGCGACGCTCACGCCGGTGCCGTGGCAGCCGGGTCTCGCACGGATCGTCTGCGACGGTCATGTGGATGGCGAAGCGTGGCAATACGATTCGCGCGTGACCTTGAAGAAGCAGGTCGCACGGATGACCGAGCGCAACTGGACGCTCTTCACAGGTCTGGAGCCGGAATTCTCGCTGCTGCGCCGTTCGGCGTCCGGCACGCTGGAGCCATGCGATCCGAGCGATACGCTCGCCAAGCCGTGCTACGACTACAAGGGACTCTCGCGTACGCGCGTCTTCCTGGAAAAGCTCACCGAATCGATGCGCGCGGTCGGCATCGACGTCTATCAGATCGATCACGAAGACGCCAACGGGCAGTTCGAAATCAACTACACGTACACCGATTGCCTGACCTCGTGCGATCACTACGTGTTCTTCAAGATGGCAGCCTCCGAGATCGCCAATGAACTCGGCATGATCTGCTCGTTCATGCCGAAGCCGTTCGCGAACCGTCCCGGCAATGGCATGCACATGCATATGTCGATCGGCGACGGCGAACGCAATCTGTTCGCGGACCCGTCGGACAGGCTCGGCATGGGCCTCTCCAAGCTGGGCTACCAGTTCACGGCGGGCCTGCTCGCGCACGCGCCGGCGCTGGCCGCGCTGTGCAATCCGACGGTGAACTCGTACAAGCGCCTCGTTGTTGGCCGTTCGCTGACAGGCGCAACGTGGGCGCCGGCCTACATCAGCTACGGCGACAACAACCGTTCGACGATGGTGCGCATGCCGGGCGAGCGCATCGAACTGCGCTTGCCGGATGGCGCATGCAATCCGTATCTCGCGACGGCGGCCGTGATTGCCGCGGGGCTGGACGGCGTCGACCGTGGTCTGTCACCGGGCGACCCGGCTAACGAGAATCTCTACGAGTGGTCGCCCGCGAAACTAGCCGAACACGGTATCGGCGTGCTGCCGCAAAACCTCGAGCAGGCGCTCGATGCGCTGGAAAGCGACCGCGTGATCTGCGACGCGCTCGGCCCGGTTGCCGATGAATTCCTCAAGCTCAAACGGATGGAGTGGCTCGAATACATGCGCCACGTTTCGGACTGGGAACTGAAGACCTACCTCGAATTTTTCTAAGGAGAAGCACCATGTGCGGAATTGTGGGCTTGCTGGTCAAGACGCCGGCATTGCGCGAACGGCTCGGCGAACTGATGGTGCCGATGCTGATCGGCATGACCGAGCGCGGACCGGATTCGGCGGGCCTCGCGGTGTTCGGCAAACAGGTCGATGCGAGCCAGCGCAAGCTGAGCATCTACGCGGGCTTCACCGACGAAGGCGCGGACTTCGCATGGCAACCGCTGCTGGACGCATTGAACGCGGCGATGGACGTGACCGCCCGTGCCGATGCGAAGGGCAATCATGCGGTACTGACGGTGCAAGGTAATGTCGAGCGCGTGAAGACGTGGTTGCGCGAGCGCTATCCGAAGCTGTATCTGCTGTCGAGCGGCCGCTCGATCGATCTGTACAAGGATATTGGCTCGCCGTCGCAAGTCGCCGAGCGCTATGACTTTGCGAACCTGACAGGCTCGCACCTGGTCGGCCACACACGCATGGCGACCGAATCGGCGGTGACGCCCGACCGCGCGCATCCGTTCACGGCCGGCGACGACTTCTGCCTCGTTCACAACGGCTCGCTCTCGAACGCGCATGGTGTGCGCCGCAAGCTCGAACCGCAAGGCATTCACTTCGATACCGACAACGATACCGAAGCCGCCTGCCGCTTTCTCGAATGGCGGCTGCGCGAAGGCGACACGTTGCCGGTCGCCTTGCAGAAGGGTTTCGAAGAACTCGACGGCTTCTACACGTTCCTGATGGGCACTTCGACCGAACTCGCGCTGATTCGCGATCCGTTCGCGTGCAAGCCGGCGGTGGTCGCGGAAAACGACGACTACGTCGCGATCGCTTCCGAGTTCCGTTCGCTCGCGCATCTGCCCGATATCAAGAACGCCAGGGTCTTCGAACCCGCACCTGAGGAGATGTATGTATGGAAAGCCTGACTTTCGATCTGGCGCGCACAACGGTCCGTGAGCTGAACCAGTTCCTGCACAAACCGGCGAGCGAACTGGAGGGCCAGGCGGTGACGGTCGTCGCGCCGAATGGTGCGCATAACCTCGCAGTCGGTGTGGATGCGCCGGTGCAAGTGACGATCGCCGGTCACGCCGGCTATTACGCGGGCGGCATGAACAAACACGCGACGATCGAGATCGACGGCAGCGCGGGAACCGGCGTCGCGGAAAACATGATGAGCGGCAAGGTGCATGTGAAGGGTTTCGCGTCCAACGGCGCGGGCGCTTCGGCGCACGGCGGCCTGCTGGTGATCGACGGCGATGCGGGCCTGCGCTGCGGTATTTCGCTCAAGGGTGGCGACATCGTGGTGGGCGGCTCGGTGGGCAGCTTCTCGGCGTTCATGGCGCAGGCGGGCCGCATGGTGATCTGTGGCAATGCGGGTGATGCACTCGGCGACTCGCTTTACGAAGCGGTGCTGTACGTGCGCGGCGACGTGAAATCGCTCGGCGCGGACGCGCAGTACGAGCCGATGACGCAGGCGGATATCGACGCGGTGCGCGCGCTGCTGACCGCCGCTGGCATGGACCACGACCCGGCGTCGTTCAAACGCATCGCCTCCGCTCGCACGCTCTATCACTGGAACGCCGACGCGAACCAGGAATATTGAACACACGCTCTCTAAGAAGGCCCCCATGGAAGCCAAATCCGTTCAATTCGTCCGCTTGCAGCAGGAAGAGTCGCAAGGCTACGACCGCAAGACGATCGACTATATCCACGCCGCCGCGCAGCGCGGCCTCTACGAAATTCGCGGTCTGGGCGCGAAACGCCGTGTGCCGCATTTCGACGATCTGCTGTTTCTCGGCGCCTCGCTGTCGCGCTATCCGCTCGAAGGGTATCGCGAGAAATGCGCGACGCAGACCGTGCTCGGCACGCGCTTCGCTAAAAAGCCGGTGGTGCTGGATATTCCGATCACGATCGCCGGCATGAGCTTCGGTGCGCTGTCCGCGAACGTGAAAGAAGCGCTCGGCCAGGCCGCGACCGCGATGGGCACCTCGACCACCACCGGCGACGGCGGCATGACGCAGGAAGAGCGCCGCTCGTCGAAGACGCTGGTCTATCAGTGCCTGCCGTCGCGCTACGGCTTCAATCCGGACGACGTGCGCCGCGCCGATGCGATCGAAATCGTGATCGGCCAGGGCGCGAAGCCGGGCGGCGGCGGCATGCTGCTCGGGCAGAAGGTCAATCCGCGCGTCGCCTCGATGCGCACGTTGCCGGCCGGCGTCGATCAGCGTTCGGCGAGCCGTCACCCTGACTGGACCGGCCCGGACGATCTGGCGATCAAGATTCAGGAACTGCGCGAAATCACCGATTGGGAAAAACCGATCTACGTGAAGGTCGGCGCAACCCGCACGTTCAACGACGTCAAGCTCGCGGTGCATGCGGGCGCGGACGTGGTGGTGATCGACGGGATGCAGGGCGGCACGGCGGCGACGCAGACCTGCTTCATCGAGAACGTCGGCATTCCGACGCTGGCCGCGGTTCGCCAGGCTGTGGACGCGCTCGAAGACCTGAATATGAAAGGCCAGGTGCAACTGATCGTCTCGGGCGGCATCCGCACCGGTGCTGACGTGGCGAAGGCATTGGCGCTCGGCGCGGACGCGGTGGCGATCGGGCAGGGCATGCTGATGGCGCTCGGTTGCAACAGCGACACGTACTTTCAGAACGGCGCGCTGCATTCGGCGGCGGCGGACTATGCGGCGCTGAACACGTCGCCGGGTTTCTGCCATCACTGTCACACGGGCAAGTGCCCGGTCGGCGTGACCACCCAGGACGCGGTGCTCGAACAGCGTGTGCAGCCCGATGAAGGCTCACGCCGCGTGCGCAACTACCTCAAGACGCTAAACATGGAACTGACGACGATCGCGCGAGCGTGCGGCAAGCAGAACGTCCATCACCTCGAACCGGAGGATCTGGTTGCGCTGACGGTCGAGGCCGCGGCAATGGCGCGCATTCCGCTCGCGGGTACTTCCTGGATTCCCGGATGGACCAAATGAATTGAATTGTTTTGAGTTTTTTGACTGTGGAAAAGTTGAGTGCATTCAACCTTGATTCACCAATCTATCAGGAGCCCGACATGAGCACTCCGCAAAGCACCACGCAAGCAGCGCCGGCACCATCCGGCGGTCTGCGTGCCGGCACGTTAGGTTTCCCCGAGGTCATCGGCCAATCTATCGCGAACCTTTCACCGACCTTCACGCCGTCGATCAACGTGACCGCGATCGCGGCGCTGGCCGGTGCGGGCACATGGTTGATTTATGGTCTTTCGACGCTCGGGCTGCTGCTGGTGAGCATGAGCATCATCGCGCTCTCGAGCCGGATCGCGTCGGCCGGCTCGTTCTTTATCTATATCTCGCGCGCGCTTGGGCCGATGGCGGGCGGCATTGCCGGCTGGGGTCTGATCGCAGCTTACGTGGGCACTGCAATGGGGGTTGGCGCCGCAGGCGTAGTGTTCGTGCAGAACGCTTTTACGGCCTGGGGTGTCAATATCCCGTCGTGGGCGGTCTACACGATCTTTGTCGGCCTGGCCTGGTTCTTCTCGGCGCGTGACGTGAAGCTCTCCTCGCGCCTGTCGCTGGCAATCGAAGCCGCTTCGGTGGTGATCGTGGGCGGTGTGCTGATCTATGTGCTCGCGCTGCATCCGGACCATATCATCGACCATACGCAACTGGGGCTGCAGGGCGTGAGCGGTAAGGGCATGGCACAGGGCATGGTGCTCGGCATCTTCTCGTACGTGGGTTTCGAGAGCGCGGCCTCGCTCGGCCAGGAAACCAGGAACCCGCTGCGCGTCATTCCGCGCGCGGTGGTCTGGTGCGTGATCCTGTCGGGCCTGTTCTTCATGTTTGTGGCCTATTCGATGACGATCGCCTACCACGACGACGCAGCCAAGCTCGGCGGCGATTCGGCCGTGCTCAGCACCTTGCTCACGAGCGTCGGCGCCTCGCCGCTCGGTCCGGTGTTTTATCTGATTGCCTCGGTCAGCGCGTTCTCGTGCGTGCTTGCGTGCATCAACTCGTCCAGCCGTCTTCTGTATTCGATGGGCCGCTATCAGTTCGTGCATCGCTCGATGGGCATGGTGCACCGCACGCATCAGACACCGTACATTGCCGTTGCGTTTTCCTCCATCGTGACTTTCGTGGTGTGTATCGCGATGCTCGGCACGGGACCGCTCAACACCTTCGGCTATACCAGTACGTTTGCGACCTTTGGCTTCCTGGTCGTGTATTTCCTGGTCGCCATCGCGGCACCGGTTTATTTGAAGAAGCAGGGCGAGCTCAAGACTAGCAACGTCGTGTGGGGCGTGCTCGGCGCACTGGCGATGGTCGGCGCGGTGATCGGCAGCGTGTATCCGGTGCCCGATTATCCGTATAACATCCTGCCGTATCTGTTCGTTGCGTATATGCTGGTTGGCGCAGTCTGGTTGTTGATGCTCAAGAAGCGCTCGCCGCAGGTGCTCGAGAAGATCGAGCACGATCTGGAAACCAGCGACGTGATGACCCACGGCAAAAAGTAAATGAGTGAACCCTTCTCCCAGGATAGCTTGCCCGCACCGAACACCAGCCAGGTGCCAGACGATCCAGAGGGAAGGCCTGCTAGCGGTCGCGGAATGGGCGGCCAGGAAATCGATCTGCAATTGAGGCCGGAGCGCGGCGAGTGCGCCGCGCTCGAGATCGGTTGTGTTTCTTTCCCTGCCCGCGCCCGCGGGCAGGATCACATCAACGAAGACTACGTCGGCGTGATGCTCGGCGATCTGGCGGCGCGCGCCGCGCGTGGCAGCGTGATCGCTCTCGCCGATGGCGTGAGCGGCAGCAAGGGCGGACGGGTCGCAGCCGAACTCTCGGTGCGGACCTTTATCGATGCCTATTACGGGCTCGCCGACACCTTGCAGCCCGGCGTGGCCGCTGCGCGCGCGCTCGAGGCAATACACGGCTGGCTGCATCAGATCGGCCGCGTCGACCCAGCACTGAAGCAGATGTCCGCGTCCTTTGCGGCGCTGATCGTGCGCCGCGCTACCGCGTATCTGGTCGCGGCCGGCGATGTGCGGCTCTATCTGCTGCGCGATGGCCAACTGACCCAGCTCGGTGACGACGACGTGGTGCCGGTCGCCTTCGGTTCTTATGTGGCTCACGCGGTCGGCATGCTTCCGACGCTGGTGACGCGCATCGAAACGCTTGAGCTGCGCGAGGGCGACCGACTGCTGATGTGCTCCGACGGACTCTATCGCCGCGTGCCGATGCGCGAACTGCAGACGGTGCTGGCGGCGCGCGGCGGTGCGCTCGAAACGGCACGGCGGCTGGGCGCGCTGGCGCTGACGCGCGGCTCGCAGGACGACGTGACGAGCGCGGTGCTCGATGTGGGCGCCCTGCCTTCGCTCGATGTCGGTTACCTCGAACGTGTGGTCGGCGTTTTGCCTATTCCGGCTGTTCCCGACGCCGGCGAGGTGGTCGACGGATATCTGCTCAAGAGCGTGTTGAGCGATGGCTTCTATTCGCGGATTTTCGCCGGCTACGATCTGGCCGATCCGAACACGCCGCTGGCGCTCAAGTTTCCCAAGCCGCGTGTCGAGCAGGACGAGAACGTGCGGCAGTCGATCGTGCGCGAGCGCTGGCTGGCCGGCAAGATCGGCGACGACGGCGTGCTCGCGCCGATGCCGATCGATGCCGACCGGCAAACCCGGCTCTATGTGGTGATGCCGCTCGGCGCAGGCGTCACGCTCGAAAAACTGCTGGCGGCGCCTCAGCCCATGGCACTGCCACGTGCGCTCAAGATCGCGCAACAGCTAGGCCATTCGATCGACGTGCTGAATCGCCGCAATATCTTCCATCGCGATATCAAACCCGAGAACGTGCTCGTGATGTGGGGCGATAGCACGCGCCTGCTCGATCTCGGTTTCGGTTATATGCCGGGCATGCAGTTGCCGGGCCCGGACGCCGCGCCGGGCTCGCCCGCTTATATGGCGCCTGAGTTGATGAAAGGCGCACAGGGCGATGCGCGCTCCGAGGTGTTCGCGTTTGGCGTGACCCTGTACCGGCTGTTCAGCGGCGGCAAGCTGCCCTACGGTTTTAATGGACGCGTGCCGCTCTATCAGTACCGGCCGGACGCGCCGCAATGGCTCGACCTGGTGCTGGAGAAAGCCCTGCAGACCGACCCGGCGCGCAGGTATCAGGACGTGCTCGAAGTCTGCGCTGATCTCGATCGTTTTTCGAGCGGTCGAGACGCGATGGCGCCGATTCGGCGCAAGCCCTTGCTCGAGAGCGATCCGGTGCTGTTCTGGCAGGTGGTCGTGGTGCTGTTGTTGGCGCTGCTGTTGTGGTCCCTGATGCGGCATTGAACGGGGTTGGTGGCGTGGCCCCGCCGCGCCACCTGGCGCAAGCCGCGCGCCATGGCCCACGCAGGGCCCGTGCTGCAGCCGTTCAAGCGCGGACACGGCTCTTGTCCGGATCGTAGAAGATCGGCGCCACGACCTGAGCGTCGATGCGTTTCTGATGCCCGTCGATCTTGCCGACCTGCAAGCGTGTTCCCGGTTCGGCATAGGCGATATCGATACGGCACAGCGCAATGTTCTTGCCGAGGATCGGCGAACGCACGCCGCTCGTGACCACGCCGATCTGCGCGCGCGCGTTGTGTTGCCCGTGCACGCAATCTCCATGGTGCGCGGGTTCGTTGCCGTCGAGTTCGAGTCCGACCAACTTGTGCCGCGGATGCGCGCTGCGGGCAAGCAATGCGTCGCGGCCGATGAAGTCGTCCGCTTTGGTTTTCAGCGGTACCGAGAAGCCGATGCCGGCTTCGAACGGATCGGTTTCGTCGGTGAACTCGTAGCCGGCGAAGATCAGGCCGGCTTCGACGCGCAGCATATCGAGCGCGTTTAGTCCGAGCGGAACCATGCCTAGCGGTTTCCCAGCCGACCACAAGCGGTCCCACACGCGTTCTGCATCCTGCGGATGACACCAAACTTCATAGCCGAGTTCGCCGGTGTAGCCGGTGCGCGAGACCATGATCGGACAGCCCTCGTAATTGTCGAGCCGGCCGACCAGAAAGCGGAACCAGCCGAGCTTTTCGAGCGCCGGCTGGGTGGGCGGCGTCCACACCATCTGCTTCAACAACTCGCGGCCTAGCGGTCCCTGAATCGACAGATTGTGAATCTGATCCGAGGCCGATTTGATCCACACTTTCATGCCGAGCGCCGCCGCCTGCTCGCGCAGCCAGACACCGGCGTAGTCTTCGCCGCAAATCCAGCGGAAATTGTCCGGGCCGAGGCGCAACAGCGTGCCGTCGTCGAGCATGCCGCCGTGCGGATAGCACATCGCCGAATACACGACCTGGCCTACCGCGAGGCGCCGGACGTCGCGCGTCAGACAGTATTGCAACAGGGCTTCCGCGTCGGGACCGATGATCTCGAACTTGCGAAGCGCGGACAGATCCATCATGGCGACGCGCTCCCGGCAGCCGAAGTATTCTTCGACGGTGCCGAAGCCCTCGTAATGCGTGGGCAGCCACCAGCCGCGATAGTCGGTGAAATGGCGGGTGAGCGCAGACGTCTTTGCATGAAAGCCTGACTCGCGGGTCAGGACCGGTTCGGCATCGGGCGTGGTTCGGGTAGCCATGGCAATGGAGAAGCGTTCCTTGTTCGGATAGACGCGGATCTGGATATCGGTCGGATTCCAGCCGTTCGCGGGATCGATGTCGTCGGGACAGGACGAACTCACGCACACGAGGTCGGTCAGCGCGCGCATCAACACGTAGTCGCCCGGGCGCGACCACGGTTCATCGAGCGTCATTTGCTGATGGGCGTTGATGCCGGTATTGAAGAAGAAATTGATCGCGGGCCAGCCGGGGCGTGGCGCCACGTTAAAAGCGGCGAGGGCGCGGCTCATGTTGTCGCTGCAGTTGCTATGGCCGAAATAGCCCTGGCTTTCGTAATAGCGCGCCGCGCACGCCAGGGCAAATGAGTCGTGACGGCCCACCGTGTCGCGTACGACTTCGAGCATGGGCTGCATGTTTCGATTGAAGAACTTCGAGAACAGGCCGGGAGCGGGATACGCATTGCCATTCAGCGTTCTCGTCACGGTCTGGTCGAGGTCGAGTTCCTCGTTTCTATCCAGCGCGGCGAGATCGAAGGCGACGAAATCCGAACATTGCCGACCCGCGACGTCCAGTACCTGAATGTATTCTCCCGCGCGCACCGTGTACGCGGTGGCGGTGCCGGGCTGGATCGTGAAGTCGTTCAGCGTGTCCGCCAATGGTGCGGGAAGCGGCGGGGCGGCGAGCAGCGCGGGATTCGCGCGATCGATCGTGAGGCGCAAGCCGGTGGGCGGGTTCTGCGAATCGATCGCCCTTGCGGCACCCGGCGCGGCGACGATGACGAGCAGCGCTTCGGAGGCAATGAGTTTTCGCGTAAAGCCCGCCGGTGTGTCGCCGCTCCAGATAGTCGCCGCGGACTGCAATGCGTTCGCGTGAACGCCACGCTTGAGCAGACCGGTCAGCACGTGCGAGGCCGCGCTGTTATGCAACAGACTCGCCATGAACGAAGCGCCCGCCGACGCTTGTAGGTCGAGCGCAGCCAGCGCCGCTTCGCCGTGTGCATCGAAAGCCATGAGTTCGCAGGGCTGCAGGCCTTCGATATCCACGATCTGTAAAGTATCGCCGGGCGTGAGCGCGACGACCGTGAGGCCGCCGCCCGCCACGCGATATCGTTCGCATCCGGCCGCGCGAGCAAATAGCGCCGGCTCAGCGGGACGCGAGCTTATGGGGGTGCGTATCAGCATGTTCTTCCCTGGCTCGCGCCGCTTAGCCGGCGGTTTTCAACGCCGCAACGGGTTCGCCAAGATACGCGTCCATCGAGTCATCGAGTGCCGATAGCCACGGCGTGTGATGAGGTGGGGATTGCGTGCCAGTCATCAGCGAGCGATAGGACTTGTTGCGATAGCCCATGATGTCGTCATGCTTGTCGTGTTTCCATTCGAGGAAGGTTCGGTTCACCCCTTCGATGTCGAAACTCGGGTAGTCGGTCGCATCGAGCAGCTCCTGAATGTAGCTACCCTGAAACTCGAACATCTCCTGGTGGGTGACGAGCCTTTCTTCTTTCGCGCGCCATGCGAGGCTGTGTGCAGTCATCTCCGCTTTCGGCGGCAGCGTGATGCGCCCGAGGATTACATCGCGCGCATACCAGGCCTGAGCGTCGAACATGTTGAACGAATACCAGAGGTCCTGCATGCCGAGGTAGATCAGGCCTGGATTGTCTTCCCAGAAAATACCTTTATAGAGGTTCAAAGGCCACAGGCGATTGCCGGTCTTCAGGCGCAGTTCGTCGGGTAGAAACGGGAAGTGATGCTGATATCCGGTGCACAGGATGATCGCGTCGACGCGCTTGTGCGTGTCGTCGGCGAAGTAAGCGATATTGCCGCGCACGCGCTGCAATATCGGTTTCTCTTCCCAGTTTTCGGGCCAGTGATAGCCCATCGGCGCCGTGCGATAGCAACTCGTGATGCTCTTCGCACCGTACTTGTAGCACTGGGAGCCGATGTCTTCCGCCGAATAGCTGCTGCCGACCAGCAACACATCCTTGTCCTTGAACTCCAGCGCGTCGCGGAAATCGTGTGCATGCAGGATGCGGCCGCCAAAACTCTCAAAACCGGGGAAGCTTGGCGCATTCGGTGTCGAGAAGTGGCCACACGCGTTGACGACGTAGTCGAACTCTTCCGACGTCGTTGTGCCGGCGGAATAGTCTTGCGCAGTGACGGTGAATTTCCTGGATGCGGCGTCGAAGCTCACCTGGCGGACCGCCGTATTGAAGCGAATATAAGGCCGTACACCGGCTTTCTCGACGCGTCCGCGAATATAGTCCCACAGCACCTCGCGCGGCGGATACGAGGCGATCGGTTTGCCGAAGTGCTCCTCGAATGTGTAGTCCGCGAACTCCAGGCATTCCTTTGGTCCGTTGGACCACAGGTAGCGATACATGCTGCCGTGCACCGGCTCGCCGTTCTCGTCGGTGCCCGTGCGCCATGTGTAATTCCACATGCCGCCCCAGTCCTTCTGCTTCTCGAAGCAGACGATATCGGGAATGTCTGCGCCTTTTTCTCTCGCGGACTGGAAAGCGCGCAATTGCGCCATCCCGGAAGGGCCCGCACCGATGATTGCAACGCGTTTTTTCATAGTTTGCCGCCGATGAGTTGAGCCTGGGTTAGCGGAAGATCACGGTGCGGTCGCGATTGAGGAAGACGCGATGTTCGGTATGGAATTTCACCGCACGCGACAGCGCCACTGTTTCCGTATCGCGCCCGATCGCTACGAGCCCGTCCGGTTGCAGGACATGATCGACACGCTGCACTTCCTGTTCGATGATCGGTCCTTCGTCGAGATCCGACGTGACGTAGTGCGCGGTGGCGCCGATCAGCTTGACGCCGCGTTCGAATGCCTGGTGATACGGCTTGGCGCCTTTGAATCCCGGCAGAAACGAGTGATGGATATTGATGGCCCGGCCGGCGAGCTGCTTGCAGAGGTTGTTGGAGAGAATCTGCATGTAGCGCGCGAGCACCACGAGTTCCGTCTCCGTCTCGGCGACGATCTTCAGCAGTTCCGCTTCCTGCTGATCCTTGGTTTCCGGTGTCACCGGCAGATAGATGAAACGGATGCCTTCGCGCTCCGCCATCGGCCGCAGGTCCAGATGGTTGGAGACGACGGCGGTGATCTGCATATGCAACTGGCCTTTGTGATACCTGTACAGCAGGTCGGAGAGGCAATGGTCGAACTTGCTGACCATCAGCAGCACCTTCATCGGTTGCGCGGCGCTGTAGAGCTTCCATTGCATCGCGAAGTCGTTTGCGATGCTGCCGAAGTCGGTGCGTAGCTTGTCGATGCTGCCGGTCTTCGCGTCGTTGAAGCGGAACACCGCACGCATGAAGAATGTGCCGTTGGATTCGTCGTCGAATTGCGCCAGCTCGCTGATATAGCAGCCCGATTGCGCGAGATAGGACGAGACGGCCGCGACGATGCCGGAGGTGGCCGGGCAACTGATCGTCAGTATGTAATTCTGGGTCACTGCGACACTCCTGAAAATTCGTGAGAGACGTAACGGGAGACCGTCGACGGATCAGCCGATCGCGGTGCGTTTCTTCTTTTCCGGATCGTCGAACGGCAATTCGGCCGCGCTTGCACGGGCCTTGATGCGGCCGCGCACTTCGAGCGGTGCACCGGGGCGGGCGTAGTCCACGTCGAGGCGGGCGATCGCCATCGAGCGGCCGGTCAACCGCGAGACCATGCCGCATGTGACGACGCCGACCTGCTTGCCGTCGTTCCACAATGCGTCGCCGCCGTTGGCTGCTTCGGTGGAGTCCACCAGCACGCCGAAGATCTTGAAACGCTCCTTGCCTTGCAGACGGAAGTGTTCGCCCGCGCCACAGAACTCGGTTTTTCCCGGCGATACGGTGAAGTCGAGGCCGAGTTCCCACAGCGTGTCGCCCGCCTTTTCGTTCGCGAACGGGTACATCTCGGAGTTGTCGTAGGGGAAGAACAGCAGATAGCTTTCGACGCGTAACCAGTCGAGCGCCGTGAACGCGCACGGGATGATGCCGGACGCCGCGCCTTTGTCGAGGACGGTGTCCCAGATGAAGGGTGCATCCGCGGCCTTGCAGAAGATTTCGTAGCCGCGTTCGCCCGTATAGCCGGTGCGAGAGATCATCACCGGCTTGCCGAAAAGCCGCGTTTGCAGGTGATGGAAGTAAGGCAGATCGCGAATACCCGGCACGTGTTCCGCGAGGAAGTCCACGGCGGCGGGACCCTGTAAAGACAGATCATGCAGATCGTCGTCGAACAGCACGGCGACCTGACGGCCCTGCGCGGAGCGAACGAGGCGTTCATAACCGGTTCCGGAGCCATGCACGACCATGAACGCATTCGGCCCGGTTCGGTAGACGATGCAATCGTCGATAAACTTGCCGTCTTCATTCAGCATCGCTGCATAAACCGACTTGCCGGGGTAGAGCTTGCTGACGTCGCGCGTGGTTGCCCAGTTGAGCAGGCTTTCCGCGTGTGGGCCGACGTAGTGGACCTTCTTCAGACCGGATACATCCATCAAACCAGCCTTGGTGCGAATCGCCTCGTGCTGATCGGCGAGGTCGCCGGAGTACGTCCATGCGGTGCCCATTCCGTTCCAGTCTTCGAGGTTCGAGCCCAATGCGCGATGACGGTCCGCAAGCGCGGAAATGCGCCATGAATTAGCCATGTCTGCTACTCCAGAGGTGAGGATGTGTTGGTGTACGAAATCGACAAGGCATCAGGTGCCGTTGTCGAACTGGCTCAACCAGTCGACCAGAGTCTTCCGGTAACGCGTCATACCCTTGTAGTCGGCAATCGGTTCAGGCAGGTCGCGCAGCACCCGATGAAGACGGCGCGCCCACGCCGGCTGAGTGACGAGATCGGCCATGCTGGCGAGATACGTGCGGATGCTGAACATCATCGCGTTACTCTGCGGCAGCCGCGCCATAAATTGCAGTTCGACGCGCAGATGCACGCATTGCGCGACGTTCTCCGGCGTGACCTGACCGCGCTCCGCGCCCCACAGGTGGTAGTTCTCGGGTGCGGTATCGAGGCGGGGGTTGATCGTGAGTGTCCAATTCAGACGGCGTACCGGGCGGTCTACCTGGATATGCAGCAGATACTTTAGCGCGCGATCGAAGATGCCCATGTCGTGTGCCATGGGCACCGGCGAATGCCATTGCTTGAAACTCATTCCCGCATCGAACGCGAGCGACCAGTCGGCAGGGCCGGTGATGACACCGGCATCCATGAAGAGGTCGCCGTCACGCTGATCGAGCAGCGCAATATCGCCTTGCGTCTGCCGCATGATGTATTCGAGCGGCTCGCACGGCAGCGTCTCGGCATTGCCGAAACGAAACGCCTGCTCGATGCCGAGCGCGCGATTGCGCCACAACCACTTGTCGCCTGCGCGGGTAAGTGAAAACAGTTTTGGATAATCCTGGGCGAGATGCTCCATGATCATTTCCAGCGCGTCCCACGACGCTCTCTGCATGTGCGGCATCACCATGCAGCGGCGCGAGTCGTTTTGCAGCACGATCGCGCGTTCGGCGACTTCGGAGCGGTAGTGCTCGTCGATATCGAACCAGTGCTCGAAGACCGAGCCTGGATCGCGTGACGTGGCCGGCTCGATATTCACCGAATACATGTAGGCGTCTTCGGGAAACGGGAAGGGGAAGCGGGCGATGGCGGCTTCGCTGTTGCGAAACGAAAACGTTTCACGATAGCTTTCGGCGGGCTTCAGAATGACGCTCATGGCGGGCGTTCCTCAAAGATCCAGGAAAAGGGAGGTGCTGTGGGCGCGCGAGACACACGGCATCAGGTGCGTGGCGCGCTCGGATTCGTGAAGGAACAGATCGCGGTGGTCGACTTCGCCGGTAACGTGACGGGTCGAACACCGACCGCAGACACCGCCGCGGCACAGGTTCGGGATGTCGAGTCCGCTTGCTTCGAGCGCTTCCAGCAGGCTCTGGTCTGCCGCCACTTCCAACCTCGAGCCACTACGCATGAGTGTCACGACGAACGGCGTGCCGGACTGCGGCGCAGCAAAGGCTTCCCAGTGCACGCGGCCGTCCGGCCAGCCGAGGGCACGAGCCGTGTCTCGTACCGAGTCCAGAAGGGTTTGCGGACCGCACACGTAAACATGCGTGCCCAGCGGGCGACCGCGTAGCACCCGTTCGACATCGAGGCGCGCGCGCTCACCGTCGTATCCATGGAAGCGGCTGCCGAGGCGCTCGCTCAACTCGGCGCGATACGCATCCGTGAGCCCTTGCCGGTAGGCGTAGTGCAGTTCGAAGTCGGCAACATCGCGCTCCAGTGCGGTGACATGCGCGACGAACGGTGTGATGCCGATGCCCCCCGCGATCAGGATGTGAGCGCGAGCGCTGGAACGCAGTGCAAACAGATTGGCCGGCGGCGTGATTTTCAATGCCGCACCTTCACGCATTTGCTCATGCATGAATACCGAGCCGCCGCGCGAATCGTCCTGTTTGCGTACGGCAATGCGATAGCTGGATGCGTCCGCCGGATCGCTAATCAACGAATAGGCGTTGCGCAATGGGCGGTCATCCAGTGGCAACTGCACCTGGATATGGCTGCCCGAGGAAAACTTCGGCAGCCGACCGTGCCTCGCGACCAGGGTGAACTCGCGTACCACCGGCGTCAGCAGCCGCGTTGCTTCGACTCGAACCTCGATTGTGTTCATGCGTGGCGCACCAGGTAAGGACGATCCGGATCGGCGCAGACGCCCAGATAGGCACCGACGCGCTGCGAGAAATGCTGGCGCACACTCAGGTTGATTCCACAACCGGCACATTCGACTTCGGGTAGCGCCTCGTACACATGCGAAGCGCTGCAGTGCACGCAATAGACGGCGCGTGGTGCGGCATCGAGCTCGGAGGTGATTTCTTCCGGCAGCATGCCCGCTTCGCCGGCGAGGCGGCGGATGCGCCAGATGAACGCTTCGTCGCCGCATACATAGAGCCGTAAGCCGATTGCCGCGCGATCCAGGGTCGCGAGAAGATGGCGATCGAGCGCGTCGTGTGTCGGGAAGAACGATGCACGGCGAGCCGTTGCCGACGTGTCGCCTTGAACGAGCAGCGTGCTCACGTCAGGCTCGACCGGCAGCGTCGCGATGAAAGCTTCGACCTTTGTAAGTGCGTCGGCTTGGACGACCACAACGTGTTGGCGCGCATCCTCACATATCCGGAGCGCCTGATATCGCGGAAGGCTCGGAGGCGAGCTTGGTGTTCTGTCGTGCGTCGATGTCATGTCTTTAGTCGCCGGTTCTGTCGATGCGGGTCAAGCACGTGGATCACGTTTCGCTTCAAACGTGTGCATTTGCATCTGAACTAAAACGGGGCGTGTGCTCCATTCGAGTGCGTTGCAAGACGCTGGTCTGACGGATAAAACACTCGAAAAGCGACGTTCCCCACAAGCAAAATAGTTTCTTAAAGGGAAACACCGTTCAATCCTGACAACGAGGTATGCCCAAAGGAGTAGTGCCGCAAACGGCACGTTTCTTGCCTCTAAAATCGCTTTTCTCGTGGGGTGGCCTGGATGGCGGTGACCCGGACCCTGATCCAGCGCGATGCATCCACGCAAGTGGTGGATGGGGGCGATGAGGCCGATTGCGACGGGGGCACCCGTGCGCTTATCCGTGAGCTTCACGATTCGGTCGCACAGCAACTGGGCTTCATGTCGTTTCTCGTCAGCCGTGTGCAACAGCAGGTGCGTAATCCGGAGGCCGCCGAACCGCTGCTCGCGGAGTTGCGGACCACGATGACGCGGCTGCAGCGCGACGTTCGCCAGTTGATCACCGGTGCGCGCCTGACGCTCGAAGGGCGCTCGTGGCGCCAGGCGCTGGCTGATTCCGTCGATGAATTTTCGCGTCGCTGCAACGTGGTCTTCGAACTGGATAACCGAATGCCGGAAATCGAACTCGCGCCGGACGTAGCGCTGCACGCATTGCAGATCGTGCGCGAAGCGTTGTCGAATGTGGTCCGCCACGCGCATGCAAGACATGCGCGGATTGAAGTGATAGACGACCCCGCAGGCGCTTTGTGTGTGACCGTGACTGACGACGGGCTCGGGTTGCGGCCCGCATCGGTGGAGGAAAATCACTATGGCTTGGAGATCATGCGCGAGCGGGCGCGTGCGATAGGCGCGCAAGTTGCAATCGAGAATGTGCAGCCGAATGGCACGCGGGTGCGCCTGCTTGTCCCGAATGACGATGCCAGAAAGGAGTTCCTTGATGGGTCCGACGACGTTGCTTCTGATTGACGACCACCCGCTGTTCAGGCGTGGCCTCGCCGAGTACTTCAACTCGACCGGGGAGTTTCAGGTAGTCGGCGAAGCTTCCAGCGGCCGGCAGGGCATTGCGCTCGCGGAGCAGTTACGACCCGGCCTGATCCTGATCGATCTTCACATGCCGGGACTCGGTGGCTTGCATGTGCTCGATGAATTGGGCCAGCTCGAAATCGAGAGCCGCAAAGTCGTGCTGACCGCTTCGCTCGATCGCAAGGAGTTATTGAGCGCGCTTCGCCTCGGTGCCGACGGCTATATGCTGAAGGAAACCGAGCCCGACGATCTGCGCTTATACATACGCAACTGCGTGCAGGGCGTGATCGTGCTGGACGATTGTCTGGTCACGCTGCTCGCGAAAGACGACGATGGTCCCGAAGGTGAAAAGGGCGCTCGCCGGGTCGAACTGACCGAGCGTGAAGCGCAGACACTGGCGCTCATTTCGGAAGGCATGAGCAACAAGCAGATCGCCCGGCAATTGGGCATCAGCGATGGCACCGTTAAGGTCTATGTAAAGAATCTGCTGCGCAAGCTGAATTTGCGTTCCCGGCTCGAACTGGCAGCGTGGGTTCACCGCGATGCCCTTACGCGTCAATGATGAAGGCGTAAACGAATGCAAGACAATGCTGTTGTAAGCGAATTCGCCGCAGCCGCGATGAACCTCGATGCCTATCCGGTCGCGTTGCTTCAAGTGGATAACGAGGGCAGCATTCGCAGCGCGAACGCGGCATGGGCCGAGCTGATGGATGCAAGCGCCGTGGGCGTGGAGATGGCCGCCTATGTTCATCCGGAAGATCGCCTGATCTGGCGCGAGATGCTGGAGCGGCTGCGTAACGACGCCGGTGTCTGTAGTCGCGAGCGGATACGCTTTGTTCATCCTCACGGTCAGCTTCGCTGGTTGGAGGTGGCATGTCGTCGGCACGAAGACGCCTTCTTTATCTCCGCGTTCGACACCACGGCGCAAAAGCGTCAGGAGACTTCAATCGAAGCCAGGTTGCGTAGTGCGATGGGACTCCTGAACGGCGTACCGGGATTGATCTATCGCGGCCGCAACAATCCATCGTGGTCAATGGAATTCGTCAGCGACGGCTGCGAAGAATTGACGGGCTATCCAGCCGCCTGGTTTGTCGACAGTCATGAACATAGCTACAGCCAGTTGATCGTGCCGGACGACGTCGATTACGTCTGGCGTGGCGTGCAGGAAGCACTGGCGGATCGCAGGCCGTTCGAACTGCGTTATCGCATTCGCGGCGCGAATGGCGATCTGAGAAACGTATGGGAGCGCGGCGTCGGTATTTATTCGGCAAGCAGCGAGGTGCTGGGTATAGAAGGCGCGATCTTTGCCGTGCGATGAACTTCGCCCGTGTTGCGCGGAGATTCGCGCAACACGGGCGTTCGGTCTTCAGAGAAGCGTGCGCAATCAGGTCGTGATCCAGTGGCTCACGAAGACGACTACCACGCCGAGCACTAACGCCGCATACGGCAGGAGACCCGCGCGCCGTTTGATGCTGGCGTTCGACAGATCCATGTCGTCCAGCATTGCGTCCGGGAAGCGGCCTTTGTCAGTCACGTAGTGGCGCCAGATGAACACCGGCACGATCAGCGCCGAGAAGACGATGCCCGAAATCAGCGTGCCCTTGCCCCATACATCCGCACCCAGTCCCATCAGTGCGAGATTGACGAACGACAACACGGCGCCGGCGCCGAGTACCCATTTTGGCGCTTTGAAAGGGCGCTCCCAGGTTGGCCGGTCGAGCCGATGGATCCACGCGGCATTGAGATTCAGGAAGTTGAAGATGATGTAGCCGACATTCGACATCGCGAGTACGACGACGTAGTCGGACATCAGCAGCAGCACGAGATTGAATACGAGGTCGGTCCACATCGCGCGGGTCGGTGCGCCGTTGTGGTTGACGTGCGAAAGATATTTGGGCAGCCAGCCGTCGACGGAAGCCTGGTAGAGCGTGCGCGACGAGCCCGCCATCGAGGTCATGATGGCGAGTACGAGCGCGAACACCAGCATGGGCTTCAGAATGAATTCGCCCCAGTTGCCGGCATGCACGATTTTCGCCATCGCTTCGGAAACACCCATGCCGCTGTAGATGCCAGGCGAAAGGATGCCGTCATAGACAGCGGGTTGCGTGACATTGCCAGCGGCATCCTTGACCTCGGGCGAGACGAGTTGGCCGAGACCGAGGGCGCCCTGGAACGCGAGTGGGACTAGCGTAAAGAACACGAGGCACAGGAGTCCGGAATAGACAATCGCCTTGACCGTGTCGCGGCGCGGATCCTTGAATTCGCGTGTGTAACAGACTGCCGTTTCGAATCCGTAGGTGGACCAGGCCGCGATAAAGAGTCCGCCGGCCATCAGTTCGATACCGCTCAGATTCCACGTGCCGTCTATCACGCGGCCGCCGGCGTCTTTTGCCAGCGGATAGAGTGGGAAAAGGTTGTGCATTGGCAGATCGCCCGTCAGCAGCGGGTAGACGCCAACCAACAGGAGCGGCAGCAGTGCGGAGATCGCGAGAATCATCTGGAGCCGCGCGGCTTGAAGAATGCCGCGGTGCTGGATCGCGAAGGTTGTCAGCAGAATCGCGGCACCGATCACGAAAGTGGCATTGACTCGCAGACTCAGGCCGCTCGACAACCAGCCCAGATCGACCAGCGTGATTTGCCAGGTGTTGATTGCGGCGGTCGCCGGGAACAACATGTTCAGCACGTAGCCTGCGCCCAGGCCCGAGCCGATCGCCAGCACCGGCGACCACGCGAACCAGTTGCACCACACGGAGAGCGGAGCGAGCAGCTTGCTGTAGCGCACCCAGGCGACCGCGCCATACACCGATGCGCCGCCGGACTTGTGCGGAAACAGCCCAGCGATCTCAGCATAGGAAAAGGACTGGATGAAGCCGAAACAGATTGAAATCGCCCAGATGATCCACGACGGCTTGCCGACGGTCGCCGCAATCGAGCCGATCGAGAACAGCACCAACGCCGGTACGCCGCTGGCTACCCAGAATGCGCCTGCCCAGCCGATCTTTCTATGAAGACCTGTTGCGTCTACCGGCGCGGCAAGATGAAGCTCCTGACCTGCATCGTTTACGGAACTCACGTTCGGCTCTCCAGAGGTGTTGTCACTCTGGCGACATTCACCGGCCAATATCGGTGGGGCAAGCGGCGCGAAGAGGTACTCCCTTGGAGGGGGGCGTAAGAAATTCTCGGTAGACTAAGTCGCAGTTCCGCCTTTTAGATCTGGTATTTTTTGTTTTCAACCCAGCCGGCTTCATAACCAAGGATCTGCACAGATGAGCTTCATCCACTTTATTGGCGGCGAGAAGGGCGGCGTCGGCAAATCGCTGGTCGCCCGCGTTTTGGCCCAGTATTTTATCGACGAGAGTATTCAGTTCGTCGGTTTTGACACCGACAAATCACATGGTGCCTTGTTGCGCTTCTATGCCGATTTTGCCGCTCCGGCAGTACTCGATCAGCACGACAGCCTGGATCCCATTATCGAACATGCACTCGAAGATCCGCAGCGGCGTGTTCTGGTCGATCTTGCCGCCCAAACGCAGCAGTCTCTCGGACAATGGCTGGACGACGCGGACGTCGTCGGTCTTGCCGAAGAGCACGGTCTAACGCTGACCTGGTGGCACGTCATGGACGCAGGACGCGATTCGGTCGATCTGCTGCGACAGTGGCTTGACCAGTTTGGTGGACGAATCAAGCTGGTGGTCGTATTGAACGAACTTCGCGGTGACCGCTTCGAGATCCTGGACGCATCCGGTGAACTCGCGCGTGCTGAAGCGCTCGGCGCGAGCGTGATCACCCTGCGCCGTCTGCCCGACGCGACGATGCAGAAGATCGATCGGCAAAGCGCAAGCTTTTGGGCAGCCGTCAATCATCATGACCGCGCCGCCGCAGGCTTGGGTATGCTCGAGCGGCAACGCGTCAAAGTGTGGCTACATCGCGCTTATGGTGAATTGGCGAAGGTCGCCTTATAGCTGCGCACCGACTGGCCTCACGCCGCGGTCAGGATGTCTGGTAACCGATCCACCCGCGGCTCAATCAACTGGGAGCTGATGAAAGCCCAGAGCTGTTCGGCTGCCTTGCCCCGCTCCTTGACCGGACGGTACAGGCGTATCTCCAACTCAGTCGCCCAAGTGTCCGAGCCTGCACGAACCAGATTTCCTTCGTTTAACTCTTTGGTGATACAGCTCTCTGGAAGCCAGCCGATCCCGTGGCCGGCTACAACCATGCCTTTTAACGCCTCTGACATGTGAGTCTCAAAGCAGCGGAACAGGGAGTACGGTTCCGTCGCGTTCATCAAGAGCATTTCGACAACGTTGCCAAGGAATGCACCGGATGAATAGGCGAGCAGGGGCAACGGTCTGCTGCTCTTGCCAGGGAGTTCGAAGAGAGGCTTGCCGTCACTGCCTGCTGCCGAGACAGGCACGATGCGCTCGACACCGAGTGTAAGGAATGGAAAGTGATTGGGATCGAGAGCGATCGGCAATTGCGGGTGGTGATAGCCGATCAGCAGATCGCAGTCGCCTGCCACGAGGTGTTGCACACCCTCGGGCACGTTGACGGCCTGAACCCGGGCCATGATGTGGCCGAACTCGCTGGTCAGGCGCTTGAGCCAGTCGGGAAAAAGCGTAAAGACAAGGGTATGGGCAACCGCGAAATGAACCACATGGTCGTTTTCCGCGAACTGTTCATATCCGCCCACCAGGTTGCGTGCCGCATGCATGCTGCGCAGGATGTCCGCCGCGAGACTGCGAAACATCCGGCCGGCGGGCGTGAGGGTGATCGGATTGACGCTGCGATCGACGAGCTTCGTGCCCATCCACGTTTCGAGCGCCACGATCCGTCTACTGAAAGCTGACTGGGTGAGATGCCGGCTGCGCGCCGACCGGGAGAAACTCTTCGTATCCGAAAGGCTAAGAAAGTCTTCCAACCACTTTGCTTCCATATTGATCACTTGTGTTGGGTCAATCGACAACCGCGTCTGCGCGACGCGGCAACGCTAGCCTACCGTTCCTCATTGCAAGAATACCGATGTTTTTTTTCGATAGGTGTTAGTCGAAATATGCATGAGCGTTGCCCCCATAAATTGGGCTACATACCTTTTGTCTGCCTGCCCTCGGTGACCCGATACAAACTGCCCTTGGTCCGGTGCTAAAAACGAACGACCGTTCTGAAATGTCAGTTGTTGATTTGCAGCTTAATCGACGCGCCATCGCGCATACATCCTTCCGTATATGTCCCCGGGATTGCGAAGTCAAGTGCCCGCATTAAAAGGATTGAACTGATTATGTCCACACTGCACAACCCAAATTCCCCGGCAGCCACTGGCGACGTAGATAAGAAAAGCTGGCTGGAGTCGCACGAAGCGGGATATCACAAAACGTTGGGTAATCGTCAGGTTCAGATGATTGCCATTGGCGGGGCGATCGGCACTGGCCTCTTTCTCGGCGCGGGTGCGCGCCTGCAAATAGCGGGTCCTTCGCTTGCCGTGGTCTATCTGGTTTGTGGCGTCTTCTCGTTTCTGATCCTGCGCGCGCTGGGTGAGCTGGTGATGCATCGGCCGAGCAGCGGCAGCTTCGTGTCATACGCCCGGGAGTTCCTCGGTGAAAAAGCTTCGTATGTCGCCGGCTGGATGTACTTCCTGAACTGGGCGATGACCGGCATCGTCGACATCACGGCCGTCGCGCTGTACATGCATTACTGGGCGGCGTTCTCGTCCGTGCCGCAATGGGTCTTCGCACTGATTGCGCTGTGCATCGTCGCGGCGATGAACCTGATCGGCGTGAAATGGTTTGCCGAAATGGAGTTCTGGTTCGCGCTCATCAAGGTTGCCGCGATCTCGCTGTTCCTCGTGATCGGCTCGATCATTCTTGGCACCGGGACGCACGTCGGCGGGCACACCACGGGCGTGCATCTGATCAGCGAGAACGGTGGGCTGTTCCCGCATGGTTTGCTGCCTGCGCTGGTGCTCGTGCAGGGCGTCGTGTTCGCGTTCGCTGGCGTCGAGTTGGTCGGCACGGCTGCGGGCGAATGCAAGGACGCGCGCAAGGTGCTGCCGCGCGCCATCAACAGCGTGATCTGGCGCATCGCCGTGTTCTATGTGGGCGCTGTGGTATTGCTGGTTTGTCTGTTGCCGTGGAGTGCCTACAAGGCGGGGCAGAGCCCGTTCGTCACGTTCTTCGCCGCGCTCGGCGTGCCGGGTGTCGGCTCGGTCATGAATGTCGTCGTGCTGTCGGCGGCGCTGTCGAGCCTGAACTCGGGGCTGTATTCGACCGGGCGGGTGTTGCGTGCGTTGTCGATGGGCGGGTCCGCGCCGCACTTCCTGTCCCGCATGAGCTCGCAGTCGGTGCCGTACGCCGGCATTCTGGTCACGGTCGCGATCTATATCGTGGGTGTCGTGCTGAACTATTTCGTGCCGTCGAGCGTGTTCGAAATCGTGCTCAACATGGCCTCGCTCGGTATTCTCAGCACCTGGGGATTCATCGTGGTTTGCCAGATGAAGCTCCGGCAGGCGGTGGCCCGTGGTGAGGCTGAGCCGGTGACGTTCAGAATGCCGGGCGCGCCGGTGACGTCCTGGCTGACACTGGCGTTTCTGGTGGGGGTGCTGGTACTGATGGCATTCGACTATCCGAACGGCACGTGGACCGTTGCCGCGATTCCGGTCGTGGCTCTGATCCTGGTTGCCGGCTGGTACGGGGTGCGCCGCCGCGCGCATGCGATGATGAAGCCGACGATCCCGTCGGTCACCCTGACTCAGAGCGTGCTCGAGGACAACGCGGGCTAATGCGGGCTAATGCGGCGGCGCGCAGCGCCTCCCTGTTGCATCGACAACAACAGTAACAACAGCAATAACGACGGAGAACCGAAGTGAAGCCATTCGATGAGATGCTGACGTCCGCTGACGGGGTCCGCGCGCCTTATGAACTGCTCAAGCAATGGCTCGATACGCAGCATCCTGCGAATCTCGCGCAGAAAGCCGATGACGCGGAAAGCGTGTTCCGCAAGACGGGCATTACGTTTGCCGTGTACGGCGAAGAAGAGGCCGCCGAGCGTCTGATTCCGTTCGACATCATCCCGCGCATCATTTCCGGTTCGGAATGGACGCGCCTTTCGCAAGGCATCGAACAGCGCGTGATCGCCCTCAACGCCTTTCTCGACGATATCTATCATCGTCAGGAGATCGTGCGCGCCGGGCGTATCCCGAAGGAACTGATCGCCCAGAACGAGGCCTTTCTGCCGGAGATGATCGGCTTCCGGCCGCCGGGGAACGTCTACACGCACATCATCGGCGTGGACATCGTGCGCACGGCCGAAAATCAGTTCTACGTGCTGGAAGACAATGCCCGTACACCCTCCGGTGTCTCCTACATGCTGGAGAACCGCGAGACGATGATGCAGCTTTTCCCCGAGCTGTTTCAGCAGGTCAAGGTGCGGCCGGTCGAAGCCTATCCCCAACTGCTGCGCGAGTCGCTTGCCGCGGTGTGTCCGCCCGGCGGCAACCAGGACAATCCGACCATCGCGGTGCTGACGCCCGGTATCCACAACTCCGCGTACTACGAGCACGCGTTCCTCGCCGACCAGATGGGGGTTCATCTGGTCGAGGGCAGCGATCTCCAGGTCGTGGACGGCCGCGTGGCAATGCGCACAACCGAAGGGTTCCGCGCCATCGACGTGCTGTATCGCCGGCTCGATGACGCCTATCTCGATCCGCTGACTTTCCGGCCCGATTCCGTGCTTGGCGTCGCCGGCATCATGGACGTCTACCGCGCGGGCAACATCACGATCGCCAACGCACCGGGCACCGGCATCGCCGACGACAAGGCGATCTATTCCTATATGCCGGAAATCGTCGAGTTCTACACGGGGCGCAAGTCGATCCTCGAGAACGTGCCGACCTGGCGCTGTTCCGAGCCGGGCAGCCTGAAATACGTGCTGGATCATCTCGAAGAACTGGTGGTGAAGGAAGTCCACGGGTCGGGTGGTTACGGCATGCTGGTCGGGCCCGCCGCGTCGAAGAAGGAGCGGGAAGATTTCGCAGCCAAGCTCAAAACCCGTCCGAACAACTACATCGCGCAACCAACGCTGGCGCTGTCGACCACACCGATCCTGACCGAAAAAGGTCTCGCGCCACGCCACGTGGATCTTCGGCCCTTTGTGCTGGTGTCGGACCGCATTCGCATCACGCCGGGCGGTCTGACGCGCGTCGCCTTGAAAGAAGGCTCGCTGGTGGTCAATTCGAGCCAGGGCGGCGGCACCAAGGACACCTGGGTATTGGCTGACTGAGGGCCGACCGAGGGCCGGTGGCGAGCCTCACAGAACGCCAGCCTGATACAGAGCTGGCACACGGAAAAGAACAGACACTGGAATTGGACAGCACATGCTTCTCGGACGCACAGCAAGCGGACTCTACTGGATGCACCGCTATATCGAACGCGCGGAAAACATCGCACGGATAGTCGACGCCGGGCTGCGTATGGCGCTGACCCGAACGTCCGATGCGCAGGCAACCTGGTCGTCCGTGGTGGTGACATCCGGCACGGAAGAGGGTTTCCGGGAGAAACACGACGCCTATAGCGCCGCCACCGTTTCCGACTATCTGCTGCGCGACGGCCACAATCCGTCGAGCGTGCTGTCGTGCATCGAAGCGGCGCGCTCGAATGCCCGCATGGTTCGCACGGCGCTCACCCGCGAGGCGTGGGAGAGCGTGAACGAAGCGTGGATGGTGGTCAGGCGTGTGCTCGCAACGCCGGTGGCGGCGAGTGAACTGCCGGTCGTGCTCGATCAGATCAAGCGCCAGACCGCGCTGATTCGCGGCACCTTCCACGGCACGATGCTCAGAAACGAGATTTTCGATTTCGCCCGCATCGGCACGTTCATCGAACGCGCTGACAACACCGCGCGCATTCTCGACGTCAAATACCACCTGTTGCTGCCCGCGGTGTTCTATGTGGGCACGACGCTCGACAACTACCAGTGGGAATCGATCCTGCGCTCGGTCGACGCGCATCGATCCTACCGCTGGGTGTACGACGTCCAGTACAAGCCGACCAATATCGCCGACTATCTGATCCTCAACGGCCGCATGCCGCGCTCGCTGAACTTCTGCTACCTGAACATCGTCGAGAACCTCGCGTATCTGGCGCAAGACTATGGCGTCACCCATGCCTGCCATAAGACCGCCGACATTACGCTCGCCACGCTCCGCGACAATACGGTCAAGCAGATCTTCGCGCAGGGCCTGCACGAGTTTCTCGAGGGCTTCATCGGGCAGAACAACCGGCTTGGTTTTGAAATCGCCGAAACCTACAACTTCGATTGAGACCGGCCATGCGTATCGCTATTCGCCACACCTCGCACTATCAGTACGAGCAGCCGGTCCCTTATGCGTTGCAACGTCTGAGGTTGCGTCCGCAGTCTTGCCCTGGGCAGACCGTTATCGACTGGCAGGTCACGGTCGACGGCGTCGAGCCGAACGTCTCTTACGTGGACGGTCTGGGTAACCATGTCGATTTCGTGCGGCACGAGCGCAACAAGCGCGAGATCGTCATCGTGGCGCAGGGAACGATCGACACGGAATACCGGGCCGGCATCTTCGGCGCGGTCGATGGCCTTACCCCGCCTTGGGTCTTCGAGCGGGAGACGCCGCTGACGCGGGCTGGCGAACGAATCAAGGCGCTGGCCGCAGACCTGCGCACCGAAGACGAGCCGCTCCAGTCGCTGCATGCGTTGATGAATACGATCCACGACCGGATCGCCTATCAGCCCGGCATGACCGACGTGAGCACGGATGCAGAGACGGCTTTGCTCAACCACCACGGGGTCTGTCAGGACCACGCGCACGTTTTTATCGCCGTGGCGCGAGCGCTCCATATGCCGGCCCGCTACGTCTCGGGCTATCTGTTGATGGACGGTGTCGCGATGCAGACGGCGAGCCACGCATGGGCGGAGGCGTATCTCGACGGACTCGGTTGGGTGGGCTTCGATGCGGCCAACAATACGTGTCCGGATGAGCGCTATGTGCGCATCGCCACTGGCCTCGACTATCGCGACGCGATGCCCGTATCCGGTATTCGCACCGGGCAGGGTGCTGAGACGCTTACTGTCGAACTCAGCGTTTTGCCGGTCCAGGGTCAAAGCCAGAGTCAGAGTCAAAGCTGACGGACCGATGTAACGCCTCATCAGCGGTCGCGCTGATAAGGAATGCGTAGATGTTCTTAACCACGCTTGCAGGGAGGCAGTATGTCAAATTTCGGTAGCGCAGTGAGCGACATCAATGGCTCGTCGGAAGACGTCGCACACGCTTCCAGCGTGGACGCGGAGCCGGTGTCCGGCAAGGTGCGCGCGCGTCTTAAGCGCGCGAAACAGAAGGCGGCCGATGCGCAGGTCATCGTCATCGAGACGGGGCGCAAGTCTGCTCGGGCTGCCAACGACTATGCGCATGACCGTCCGTGGACGACGGCCGGTGTGGCCCTGGGTGTCGGCGTACTGATCGGTTTGTTGATCGGTCGAAAATAGTCCGCCGGGTTACCGGCACATCTATCCGTCGAGTCGCCCTGATTGACAGGGCGACCGGACCCTCTTAACCCTGCGTAGCCGCCAGTGCGGCGTTCAGCGTCTTGCTCGGACGCATTACATCGGCCAGCATTTCGGCGTCAGGCCGGTAATAGCCACCGATGTCCGCCGGCTTGCCTTGCACGGCTGACAATTCGTCCACGATGATCTGCTCGTTGTCAGTCAGTTGCTTGGCCAGCGGTGCAAACTGTGCGGCAAGCGCGGCGCTTTCGGTTTGCGCCGCCAATTCCTGAGCCCAGTACAGGGCGAGATAAAACTGGCTGCCGCGGTTGTCCAACTGACCGGTCTTGGGCGACGGGTTTTTGTTCTTGTCCAGCAGTTTGCCCGTGGCCGCATCCAGCGTTTTAGCCAGAATTCTCGCCTTGTCGTTGTCGGTCTTGATGCCCAACTCTTCCAGTGACACGGCGAGTGCCAGGAATTCACCCAACGAATCCCAGCGCAGATGGTTTTCTTCCACGAGTTGCTTGACATGCTTGGGCGCCGAGCCGCCGGCACCGGTTTCGTACATACCGCCGCCTGCCATCAGGGGAACGATGGATAGCATTTTTGCACTCGTGCCGAGCTCCATGATAGGGAAAAGGTCGGTGAGGTAGTCGCGCAGGATGTTGCCCGTGACCGAGATGGTATCGAGGCCGCGAATGACACGCTCCAGCGTGTAACGCATGGCGCGCACCTGCGACATGATCTGAATGTCCAGGCCCGTGGTGTCGTGGTCCTTGAGGTAGGCCTCGACCTTCTTGATCACCTCGGCTTCGTGCGGGCGGTACGGGTCCAGCCAGAAGATGGCCGGCATGCCGGAGTTGCGGGCGCGCGTGACGGCCAGCTTGACCCAGTCGCGGATCGGCGCGTCCTTGACCTGGCACATGCGCCAGATGTCGCCTTCCTCAACGTTCTGCGTGAGCAGTACTTCGCCGGTGGCGAGGTCGACGATGCGCGCTTCGCCCGCTTCGGGGACTTCAAAGGTCTTGTCGTGCGAGCCGTATTCCTCGGCCTGCTGGGCCATCAACCCGACATTGGGGACCGTGCCCATCGTGACGGGGTCGAAGTTGCCGTTGGTTTTGCAGAAGTTGATGATCTCCTGGTAGATGCGGGCGAACGTGCTTTCCGGGATCACCGCCTTGGTGTCCTTCGGACGGCCGTCGGCGCCCCACATCTTGCCGCCGATGCGGATCATGGCCGGCATCGAGGCGTCCACGATCACGTCGTTGGGCGCATGCAGGTTGGAGATACCCTTGGCTGAGTCCACCATCGCCAGTTCGGGGCGATGCTCGTGGCAGGCGTGCATATCGCGGATGATTTCTTCGCGCTTCGAGCTGGGCAGGCTTTCCAGCTTGTCGTACAAATTGACGAGACCGTTGTTGACGTTCACACCCAGTTCGTCGAACAGCTTGCCGTGCTTCTCGAAGGCTTCCTTGTAGAAAATCTTCACCGCGTGGCCGAAGACAATGGGGTGCGAAACCTTCATCATCGTCGCCTTGACGTGCAGCGACAGCATGACGCCAGTCTTGCGGGCGTCTTCCATCTGCTCTTCGTAGAAGTCGCACAGCGCCTTCTTGCTCATGAACATGCTGTCGATGATCTCGCCGTCCAGCAGCGACACCTTGGGCTTGAGCACAATGGCTTTACCGCTTTGTGTCAGCAATTCCATCTTCACGTCGCGGGCGTGGTCCACCGTCATGGACTTTTCGCCATGGTAGAAATCGCCGTGCTTCATGTGAGCCACGTGGGTGCGCGAAGCCATGCTCCACTCGCCCATGCTGTGCGGGTTCTTGCGGGCATAGTTTTTTACGGCGGCGGGCGCGCGGCGGTCCGAGTTGCCCTCGCGCAGTACCGGATTGACAGCGCTGCCGAGGCACCTGGAATAGCGTTGGCGGATGGCTTTCTCAACGTCGGTTTTCGGCTCTTCAGGGAAATCCGGCACCGCGTAGCCCTTGGCCTGCAGCTCCTTGATCGCGCCGACCAGCTGATGGACTGAGGCGCTGATGTTGGGCAGCTTGATGATATTGGTGTCGGGCAGGAGGGTGAGGCGGCCGAGTTCGGACAGGCTGTCGGGCACCCGTTGCGCCTCGGTCAGAAATTCGGGGAACTCGCCCAGGATGCGGCCCGCGAGGGAGATGTCGCTGGTGGTGACGTCGATGCCGGCCGCCGCGGTGAACGTGCGGACGACGGGCAGGAAGGCGCTGGTCGCTAGCAGCGGGGCCTCATCGGTCAGGGTGTAGATGATTGTCGGTTGCTGGGTGCTCATCGCTTGCCTCAAGATCGGGAAACCTGTTTTGGATGTCACCGGCCGCGTCACAAACCGGCATTCGTGTTCGAATTCTGCCTGATTTCGGTTTCGCCATCATGTAATTTCCGACAAACCCGGCTGACCTATGCGTGGACTGGCGCGGGTCATGAAAAATTAGCATGACGGTCGCGCTGGATTTTTGTTTCCTCCATATAGGTGCAAGGGTGTCTTCAACCTCCATCCCGCGTGAGGAACATGTCTATGGCCGCTGAAATCTTCTTTAGAACCGAACATGATCTGCTTGGCGATCGTGACGTTCCCGCTCACGTCTACTATGGGGTTCACACGCTACGCGCGCTGGAAAATTTCCCGATTACCGGTTCGCCGATCTCGGTATACCCGGAGTTGATCAAGGCACTGGCTTGCATCAAACAGGCCGCCGCACAGGCGAATCATGAACTGGGTCTGCTCGACGCGACGCGTTGTGACGCCATCGTCGGCGCCTGCGCTGAATTGCTGGAAGGCAAGCTGCATGATCAGTTTGTGGTTGACGTCATTCAGGGCGGCGCGGGGACATCGACCAACATGAATGCGAACGAGGTGATTGCCAACCGCGCGCTCGAACTGTTAGGGAAGAAGAAAGGCGAATACCAGTATTTGCACCCGAATGAGCAGGTCAACATTGGCCAGAGCACCAACGATGTGTACCCTTCGGCCCTGAAAGTCGCGACATGGTTCGGCATTCTGAGTCTCATCAACGCGATGGCCGTTTTGCGGCGCGCTTTCGAAGCAAAGTCGCTGGAGTTCAAGGACGTTCTGAAAATGGGACGTACGCAATTGCAGGATGCGGTGCCGATGACGCTCGGCCAGGAGTTCAGCACCTACGCCGTGATGCTCGGAGAGGATGAGGAGCGGCTTCGGGAGGCGGCGCTGCTGATCTGTGAAATCAACATGGGCGCGACCGCGATCGGAACGGGCATTACCGCGCATCCCGATTACGCACCGCTGATCCTGAAGCATCTCAAGGAAATTACCGGCATTCCGCTTGTCACGGCACCCAACCTCATAGAAGCGACGCAGGACTGTGGCGCTTTCGTTCAGTTGTCCGGCGTGCTCAAGCGCGTGGCAGTCAAGCTTTCAAAAACCTGCAACGACTTGCGTCTGCTCTCCAGCGGTCCCCGTGCGGGTCTTGGGGAAATCAATCTCCCGCCCATGCAGGCTGGCTCGAGCATCATGCCAGGGAAGGTCAACCCAGTCATTCCCGAGGTCGTGAACCAGATTGCGTTCGAGGTCATCGGCAACGATGTCACCGTGAGTTTCGCGGCCGAGGCAGGTCAGCTCCAGTTGAATGCGTTCGAGCCGATCATCGCGCACAGCCTGTTCAAGAGCGTGACCCACCTGCGCAACGGCTGCCTGACACTCGCCGAGCGCTGTGTCAAAGGCATTACCGCCAACGAGGCGCACTTGCGCGCGTCGGTCGAGAACTCGATCGGCATCGTGACGGCACTCAATCCGTACATCGGCTACGCCAACGCGACATCCGTCGCGATGGAGGCACATGCCACGGGCGGACGCGTCTACGACATCGTGCTCGCGAGGGGGCTGTTGTCCGAGCAACAGCTCGACGAGATCCTCAAGCCCGAGGTACTCACGCAGCCCACGCCGCTTCATATCCCGCCGAAGCAGTAAAAGCGATCTGACCGTATGAAGCACCCGGTGTCGAGCCGGGAGACGACGCGTTGCCCAGGTACTAATTGATTGATGCTCAACCCACGATCTAGCGCAGTTGCCGGAGACAGGAATTCATGAAGACGAACAAGCTTACGACGTGGATCATGGTCGCCATGGTTCTGGGTGTTGCTGTGGGTTACCTTTGCAACATCAACGCACCCGACGCAAAGGCCGCCAAGGCGATCGCCGGTTATTTCTCGATTGCCACAGATGTGTTCCTGCGTCTGATAAAAATGGTCATCGCGCCGCTGGTGTTCGCGACCCTGGTGGGGGGCATCGCCAGCATGGGGGACTCGTCCGCCGTCGGTCGCATGGGCGCCAAGGCAATGGGGTGGTTCATCTCCGCCTCGGTGGTATCGCTGCTGTTCGGTATGCTGTTCGTGAACGTCCTGCAGCCGGGCCACGCGCTTAACCTGCCTCTGCCGGACATCGCCGCCACGACCAATCTGCAGACCTCCACGCTGAACCTGAAGGACTTTGTCACCCACGTTTTCCCCAGGAGCGTGTTCGAGGCGATGTCCCAGAACGAGGTGCTGCAGATTCTGGTCTTCTCGCTGTTCTTCGGTTTCGCCATCGCGTCGTTCAAGGGCCGCGCCGGCCAGCATCTGCTCGCGCCGATCGACGACCTGGGCAAGACGATGCTGCGCGTTACCGACTACGTGATGCGCTTTGCCCCACTCGGCGTATTCGGGGCGGTGGCCGCCGCGATCACCGTTCAGGGCATCGGCGTGCTCGTGACCTACGGCAGGTTCATCGGCGAGTTCTACGTGGCCCTGCTGGTGCTGTGGGCGGCATTGATCGGAGCGGGCTATCTGTTCCTTGGCGCACGCGTATTTACGCTGCTCAAGCTGGTCAAGCAGCCAACCATCCTGGCTTTCTCGACCGCCAGCAGCGAGGCCGCCTATCCCTCGGTCATGGAGCAACTGAAGAAGTTCGGTGTACCCGACAAGATCACCGGCTTCGTGTTGCCGCTCGGCTATTCGTTCAACCTCGATGGCTCGATGATGTACTCCGCCTTCGCGTCGCTGTTCATCGCCCAGGCCTACAACATCCAGCTCAGCCTGACGGAGCAGATCACCATGCTGCTGGTGCTGATGATCACGAGCAAGGGCATCGCCGGTGTGCCGCGGGCGTCCATCGTCGTGGTGGCTGCCGTTCTGCCGATGTTCAAGCTGCCCGAGGCCGGCGTTCTGCTGATCCTCGGCATCGACCAGTTTCTCGACATGGGCCGCACGGCGACCAACGTGATCGGCAATAGCATCGCCACCGTGGTGGTGGCCAAGTCGGAAGGCTTGCTCGGCGTCACGCGCGATGTCGACGAGGACGACATGCTAGAGCCGCCTGAGCAGAACGCCCTGGCGAACTAGGCCGGAGCCGGGTTCGCCGGCAGGCTTGGACGCGCTGGGCCGTTGCCGGTACTCTATGGACGTTGCTCCTGCTCGAGACAGGCCTCTCAATGCGCGTCAACGATGCTTTCCCCACGCAAGCCGGCATGCCCGTGTTCCAGACGACGGGTGATGCCTGCTCATTCGGTAACGACGCGCTCGCGTTGCGCTGGACCGTCAGGGACGAACGTCTCGCCGATTTCTCACTGATGGATTTCGCGGGGCAACGCACGCTGCCCATCGTGGCGCCATTCGCGCTATTGCTCGATGACGGAAGGTCTGTTGGCGTGGCCGAGCTGAGAATCCATGCGCCGCTGAACGAAACCGCGCTCGCACCCAACCCCCACGCGTCCCGCCTGGCTGAACGAATCGCAGGCCGACGCGTGAGTGCCACACTCGTCGACGCTCAAGGCCGTCTGAAGGTGGAGTGGAGTGTGGAGCAGCGCGAAGGCTCACGATACCTGCGCGAAAAGCTAGCGATTACAGCGCTTCTTCGGGACGAAAATATCGCCGTCGTTTCATTGCTGGAGACGCGTGCTGCTGACGCGCAGGCCAGCAGCGAACTGAAGGGCACGCCTGTCATCGCGGGCAACTTCTTCCTAGGCTTCGAGCTGCCGCTGGCGGAAAGTCATGTGGACGGCGACAGCGTCAGCTTTACTCTGCAACGCGCATTGCCGCTGGAAAAGAACAGGACGCTGGTCTACTCCGCCGTGGCCGGCGTCGTGCGCGACGGCCAGTTGCGGCGCGACTTCGCCACCTATCTGGAACGGGAGCGGGCTCACCCGTACCGCCCGTTTCTGCACTACAACAGTTGGGGCGACATCGGCTACCTCACGCCGTACACACAGCAGCAAGCGCTGGAGCGCATCGAAACAATCGGCCGCGAGTTGCATGAAGCGCGCGGCGTGCAGATCGATTCGTTTCTGTTCGACGACGGCTGGGACGACCTTAGCGGCGGCTGGCATTTCAGCAAGGATTTTCCGCATGGCTTCGTTCCGCTGCGCGACGCTGCAGCACGATACGGCGCCGCGCCCGGCGTATGGCTGTCCCCGTGGGGTGGCTACGGAGCGCCGAAACAGGAGCGCGTAGCGCGCGGCCGTGCCGCCGGATATGAGGTCATCGATAACGGACTCGCGCTATCGGGGCCGAATTACTATCGACGCTTTCACGAAGTCGTGATGGCCTTGCTTGATGAGGACGGCGTCAACCAGTTCAAGTTCGACGGGACAGGCAACGCCGACACGGTGTTTCCAGGCAGCCTCTTCGATAGCGATTGGGACGCGGCGATCCAGCTCATCGAGCACATCCGCGCGGTCAAACCGGATACCTTCATCAATCTCACTACAGGGACGCATCCGTCGCCGTTCTGGTTGCGCTACGCGGACTCCATCTGGCGCGGTGGCAGGGACGACGATCTGGCCGGAACCGGCACTAACCGTGAGCGCTGGATTACGTACCGCGACGCGCAGACGTACCACAACGTCGTGGTGCGCAGTCCGCTCTTCCCGCTCAATTCGCTGATGCTGCACGGCATCCTCTTCGCGCAGTGCAATCCGCGCCTCAACACGTCGGCAGGCGATGATTTCGCCAACGAGGTGCGTTCCTACTTCGGCAGCGGCACGCAATTGCAGGAGCTATACATTACGCCGGTGCTGCTGGGCGAGTCCGACTGGGATGTGCTCGCGGAGGCCGCCAGATGGGCGCGCGAAAACGGCGATGTACTGCGCGACAGCCACTGGATCGGCGGGGCACCTGACCAGCTAGCGGTCTACGGTTGGGCAGCGTGGGCGCAGCACAAGTCGATCGTGACGCTTCGCAATCCGGACAGCCGCGCGCAACGCTTCACGCTGGATCTGCGGCGACACCTGGAGTTGCCGGCCGCGGCGGCGGCGCGCTTCAATGCACATAGCATTTGGCATGGAGGGGTTTCCGATATTCCAGCTTTGCTAGACGCTGACGTGCCGCAGGAAGTCCAACTCGCGCCGTTCGAAGTGCTTACGCTGGAACTGTTGCCGATCGTTGAAGCGGGGTAGTGATGCGGATGTGGCCGCATTGTTGCCGCATGCCCGGAATCGGCCCACGGCGCTCCCGCTAGGACAACGTATCCGCCAGTTCCACCGGCTTCGCCTGGATCTGGTGCAAGTCGAAGATAAGCACCTCGTTGTCACCTCGCACGAGCCACGGCGCGGGGCAATACAGGCGCTTTTGCGGACCGATATTCCAGTAGCGTCCGAGATTGTGCCCGTTGACCCAGACGACGCCCTTGGTCCAGTTGCTCATGTCAAGCCAGGTGTCGCCGACTTCATCCAGCCGCAAGCTTGCCTTGAAGAATAGCCCGGGCTTCAGCGGGTTCGCGCAGCTTCCCTTCAGGTTGGCGATAAACGTTTCATCCATCGGCAGCAGGAAGACTTCCCAGCCCTTGAGCATGGCGAACGACCCATCGGCGATTTTCATCCTGACCGGGTCGACCAGTCCTTTGCGGTCGACGAGCGCGGGGCCGAAGTTGACCCGCCCCATGCCCTCCACGAGGATCTCTAACGATACTGGGCCACCTGAGTTCGACTCGCGCTCCGGCAACGTCGAAGGTAGCGCGAGTGGCGTGCGATGCATCACGTGGAGCGGCTGTGCGTACTCCGGCGGTATTTGCGCCCTCGACACGCCGCCCGCGTAGCGTTCGCCGACGAAAACGGTCGCATAGTCATGAACACTGCTGATATCCAGCACACCACTCGCGTACTCTTGCAACTGCTTGCGGTACAGCACGAAGCCAAACGCCTGACCATAACTCTCGAAGGACTGTGGATCGATGCTCTGTTCGCGCGGCAGCGCCGCGGGCAGGTTGTCCCAGATCGACGCGTAGAGGGTTGGCATCAAAGCATCGACGCCTGTGCATTCGAGCGTGGCGATGGCGCCAGGGACATCGGGCAACGGCGCAGGCAGGTAGCCGCCGATGATGTCGCGGTACTTCATATACTTCGGTGTCGCCGCGCCCTGCTCGTTGATCGGCGCCGAATAGTCGTAGCTGGTGATGTCGGGCTGATAGTTGCCTGAATCATCCACGTTCGCGCCGGCATAGAAACCAAAGCTCGTACCGCCGTGAATGACATACAGATTGAACGACCGTTTCGACTGCATGAACGCGGTCAAGGTGTGCGAGAGGTCGTAGTTCAACCCTGCGAAACCCGGTTCACCCCAATGAGTGAGCCACCCTGGGTACACCTCACCGGCCATCGCGGGCACCGCGGGGAATTCCCGGCGGACGGTTGCGATTTGCGCCGCATCGCCATTGCTCAACGCAATCGCACCACCGCTTACCGTGGTGCGATTGCGTTCGAGTTGCAGGAGGCCATCTTCGGTGTAGAACGGCCCGGTTACACCTCCTTTGAGCCAAAGCTGCCTGAGCTCTTCGAGGTATGCCGGATTGCTCGCATACGAACCGAATTCATTTTCGATCTGGATCATCAGGATCGGTCCGCCGTTTTGGGTCAGCAACGGCTTAATACGTGGGACCAGTTCCTCGATGTAGCGAGCCACCGCCGCCATGTAACGAGCATCGGTGGCCGAGTCGGTCCTCAACTGGACGTCCGGATCGCTCAACAGGTAGGAAGGGAGCCCTCCCAGATCCCATTCGGCGCAGACGTAGGGCCCGGGGCGCAGCAGCACCCACATTCCTTCGGACTGGCACAGCCGGATGAAGGCCTCGATATCGCGGTTGCCGCTGCGGAAATCGAACACGCCCGGACGTGTCTCGTGGTAATTCCACATGATGTACAAGGCGATGCAGTTCATCCCCATCGCCTTGGCCATCCTGATTCGATGCTGCCAATACTCGCGCGGGATGCGGGCCGGGTGCATCTCGCCGCTGCGAATCTGGAACGGCTCGCCGTCGAGCAGGAAGTGTTCGCCGTCGGGGCTGAAAGAGAAGGTGTGGCCGCATTCGAGGTTCACGGTGCACTCACACTTTGGCGCCTGAGGCGCGGTTGAACTAAGCGAAGGGTGAAAACCAGCCAACGGCCACCTTTATCCGCATGGTTGTATACGTGGTATGCGCGTTGAACGCCTTGCTGGTGGATTTCTCGCGCCCTAACCTGAATCTGACATTCAGCGGTCCTTCGAACAGTTTCCTGGGCCGGCCATCTCATGCAATCCATACATCGACGAACTCCCGATTTCGGAAGACGAAGATCCTATTGGAGAAGACATGCACGACAACCTCCTCCCGGTCATCATCACACGGAAATGGCAACTTGCCGAGAGTTACCATGCCGTCGAACTTCAAGCCAGGTCCCGATCGGAGCTTCCGTCGTTTGACGATGGCGCTTGCATCACCCTTGTTCGGGACAACGTCATCTGCAAGGAAAGAATATATCCGCTGTGCTGTTTTACGTCCCGGCCGAGCGCATATGTGATCGCTGTGCGACAGGATGATGACGATACGGACGCAGAAACGGCTGACATCTCACTGAGTCAAGGAGACGAGGCGTTCATCGTAACGCCACGGAGTCCTACGGTTGTTTTAGACGATAGCACACGATCTATTCTTTTTGCTGGAGGCGTTGGCGCCGCATCGATAGCGGGAATCGCGAATCGGCTTGCCTTGGCAGGTCAAAAATTCGAGCTGCACAACTTCGCTCGATCACCTGAACGTGCAGTCTTTCGGAAAGAACTCGACGCGCTTAAAAGGGAAGGTGGGATCCATCACCATTTTGGCTTGAATGCTGACCGATTGGAGCAGACCACTTCGCACGCGATGAGCCCGGCACATGCGAACACTCAGATCTACTGCAGTGGCCCCCCAGCATTTATGGATCTTATCGAGCGGCAGGCCCGCGACTGGGTGTATCCGGCTAATATCCACAAAATTGTCTTGGGCGACAGAAAAAATTCATAGGCGCGTCTTTTCCCCGATATGGTGTCGGTTCAAGCTCAATCGAGCGGAACGGTAAGCCTGTCGATTACGGCATGCGTCTGGGGCCGTACGCCGCGCCACCAGGCGAATGCTTCCGCGGCTTGCTCCACCAGCATGCCGACACCGTCCGCGACGCCCGCCACGCCCGCATTGCGTGCGAGCCTCAGGAAAGGCGTCAGTCGCTTGCCGTAGGCGAGTTCATAGGCCACACCCGATGGGCTGAAAACGCTCGGCGGAACCGGCGGCAACTCGCCGGTGAGGCTGGCCGATGTCGCATTGACCACCAGGTCGAAGCGTCCCATCGTTTCAAGCTCGCCGTAGCCGCAGGCGACCAGGGGACTTCCGGCCGCGACTTGCGCTACCAGCGCCTTTACCTTGGAGACGTCCCTGTTTGCGATGACCAGTTCACCAGGCCGCGCCGCAATGAACGGTAGCAATGCGCCACGCACTGCGCCCCCCGCGCCAAGAACCAGCACGCGCTTGCCGGCCATCGGCAGGCTCAGGTTAACTTCGATGTCGCGCACCAGGCCGACACCGTCGAAGTTCTCGGCAACGATCCGGCCATCCTTGAAGCTCAACGCGTTGGCCGCGCCAGCGAGTGCGGCGCGCTCGCTGCGCTCATCGGCGATCGCGAACGCCTTCAGTTTGAACGGCGCGGTCACATTCATGCCTTTGCCGCCCCCCGCAACGAACGCACGTACGGTCCCGGCGAAGGCATCCTGCGGCTCGACTGGACCCTCGATGGCCGTATAGGACATATCCTGCTGCGTCTCTTGCGCAAAGAGGCCGTGGATCAATGGAGATTTCGTATGGCCGATTGGGTTGCCGATCACGGCGTACTGGTCAGTCATCACGGCCTCAGCTTTGAATACAGCACACCATCGGTTTGCATTGCGTCGATTTCGGCGGCACCGAAGCCGAGCGACTGCGCGACTTCCGCGTTGTGCTGACCGAGATCGGGCGCGACCTCGTGAATCGTCGTGTCGCAGTCGGAGAACCGGAACGGCAGGTTCGGCAGACGCAACTTCCCGTAACGCGGGTGCTCCTGCTCGACGACCATGCCTCGCGCGACGATCTGCGGATCGGTGAGCACTTCGTCGATGCGTTGCACCTTCGCGCAGGGCACGTCAATGGCATCGAGCAGGTCCAGCACCTGTGCGACCGGTTGGTTGGCCACCCAGGGCTTCACGATGGACAGAATCTCCAACCGGTTCGCATTGCGTCCCGCGACGGTGTGAAAACGCGTGTCAGTGCCGAAACCAGCGGGGCCGCCATGCGCTTCGATCAGCGCTGCGAAACGCTTCCACGCGTCGTCTACTTGCGCGGCGATCACAAGGTCGCCATCAGCGGCACGGAACACGCCGTAGAGCGTCGACGTCGGCATGTCGTGGCCGGTCTGTTCGGGGACGATGCCTTGCATCGTGTAGCACTGCACCGCGTATTCGTGCATCGACACCAGCGTGTCGTACAGCGCCATATCGATGTGCTGGCCCCGGCCGCTCGTCACGCGGCCGAGTAGCGCTGCGTTGATCGCCGCCACCGCGTGAATGCCGGTGTACATGTCGCCGAGCGAGATGCGCATCAGCGGCGGTGGCTCGCCGGGATTGCCGATCATCTGCATGATCCCGCTCTTCGCTTCGGCAATGAGGCCGAAGCCGGCGCGATGCGCGTCCGGCCCCGTATGGCCGTATGCAGAGATCGAGCAGTAGACGAGGCCCGGATTGCGCGCGGACAATTCGTCATAGCCGAGCCCGAGCTTGTTCAGCGCGCCGGGCCGATAGTTCTCGACAAACACGTCCGCCGAGTCGCACAGACGCTGCATGAATTCCTTGCCGCGCGAGTCCTTCATGTTGACGCTAACACCGCGTTTTCCCATGTTGAGCTGCAGGAAGTAGCCGCTTTGCTCATCATCGAGCACGGTGGCGTGCTGACGTCCAGCGTCGCCGCTGACCGGACGTTCGACCTTGATGACTTCGGCGCCGAGCGCTGCGAGGCAGCGCCCGACGTACGGGCCAGCCAGAAAATGGCTGTAGTCGACGACGCGAATACCTTCGAGAGGACGGGCTTGCATCAGAACGCTCCCGGCCGGCGCGGCACCATCAGACGATGTTCGCCGTGCTGGACAACCTGGCCATCCTGATTGATCAGATCGGAGGGCAGCACGACGATGCCCCAGTCTGGACGGCTTTTGCTCGCGCGCATCGCGCCCACGCGGAATTTCACGTGCAGTACGTCGTTGACCTTGATCGGCAGGTTGAAATCCCACGTCCAGCCGAGCGACATGCCGGGCAGGAAGCGATAAGTGCTTTGGGTCTTGAGGCCATCGGCAATAGACAAGCCGAACAGGCCGTGTGCGACGATCGAGCCGAAGTGGCTCGCGTTCGCGTATGCCTCGTCTACGTGGACCGGCGTGTGATCGCCAGTGAGATCGGCGTAGGCCAGAATGCGTTCTTTGGTCACCGTGTAAGTCGGGCTCACGCATTCGTCGCCTTCGCGGGCATCGTCCCAGTATTTATCGACGATCGTCATGTCACACCTCCGCGCGCGGATTGATGTCCAGTGCCCGCGCCACGCACGAGGCGGGCCTGGCCTGAATCAGTTCGACGGCGAGTCCGTCCGGCAGGCGCAACCAGTTGCGTCCCTGCGGCATTTCGCTGACGTCGTATCGATGCGCGGCGGCGAGCGCCGCCTCCATGTCTTCGCACATCACGCCGAGATGGCCGAGCCGGCCTTCAGGCGCGTCATGGTTGGGGTTATGGATGAGTTGCAGACCGCCGAGCGTCCAGTACTGCCGGGGTTCCTCGACCGTGCCGTCGACCTCGCGCATCGTCATGCCGAGCACGTCCTCGAAAAAACGGATATGCCAGTGAATATCTTTCACCCAGATGGCGACGTGCTCCAGATAGGCCTTGCTGCCGTTCATGCGGTTGTCTCCCTATGTTGTCGGTCGGTCATGGCGCGCTCGATGCCCTTGATGCAGGTCACCAGCGTCGCGTTGACCGGGGTCGGGACGCCGTGCCGTTGTCCCCAGCACACGACCGCGCCGTTGATAAAGTCGATTTCGGTGATGGAGCCCTTCTCGAGGCTTTGCAACATCGAGGTCTTGAAGGCAGGGGAGAGTCCTTCTCCGGCGAGCGTCCACGGGCGTTCGGGATTAGTGGTGGAGAGCTTCACACCGGCGGCGCGAGCGACCGCCATCGCCTCGGCGACCGCTGCGAGCGCGGTCGTCTTCAGAAGCGCTTCGTCGTAGAGTTGGCCGTACGTCAGGCCGGTGATGCCGGTCAGCGCGCCAGTCGCGACATTGACCAGCAGCTTGTCCCACATCGTGCCGACGATGTTGTCGCTGACCGTGGTGGCCAGTCCGGCAGCGTTGAAGGTGTCGGCGAGCGCCGTCGCGCGGGAGGTAATCCGGCCGTCGAGTTCGCCGATGTAGGTGGCCTTGCCGGCGACGCCTGACTCGATGTGGCCGGGGTTGCGCATCACGCCGCCAACGTACGTCTTGCCAGCCAGCACGCGTTCGCGCCCCACGATGCCGGCGAGCACATCTTCGTGCCCCAGGCCGTTCTGTAACGACAGGACCAGCGTTTCGGGTCCGATCAGCTCCAGTGCGCCGCGCATCGCGGCATCGGTGTGAAACGATTTGACCAGCACGACGACCAGATCGACGACACCGGCCTCGGCCGCCTGTGTCGCCGCGCGGACCTTCACGCGACGAGAACCCTCCGCATCGTCCACCTGTAGTCCGTCACACCTCATCGCCTCCACATGCACCACCGAACGGTTCAGCAACCAGACCTCGTTGCCGCCTTCGGTCAGCGCCGCGCCAATGGCACAGCCCAGCGCCCCAGCACCCAGAATCGCAATCTTCACTGCCGTCTCCTTAACTTGGAGACCAAGATACGGGCCGACGCTCATATCGGCAATGCAATGAATACAATGATGTCATTGCGGAGGGCAATAATCCTATGAACTCGACCGAACTTCCTGATCTGAAACTTCTACAACTTTTCGACCTTCTGTACGACGCCCGCAGCGTCACGCGTGTGGCCGAGCAGCTCGGACAAAGTCAGCCGACGATTAGCATCTGGCTCGGGCGTTTGCGGGAGCATCTGCAGGACCCCTTGTTCATACGTACATCTGGCGGTATGGCGCCGACGCCGCAAGCCGATGCGCTGATCGGTCCGTGCCGGGAGATTCTCGAATCGCTGCGACGCTTCGCTGCGTGGGAGATCGCGTTCGATCCAGCCACCGCGAAGCGGCGGTTCCGCATCTGCATGACCGACGCCAGCCACATAACATTGCTTCCACGATTGCTGGCGCACGTACGCGTGCAGGCGCCGGGCCTGCGCCTCGAAGCGACGAGGATTGACGGCAATACGGAGCGGGCGCTGGAATCCGGTGAGGCCGACCTTGCGATCGGCCATGTGCCCTGGCTTGGCGGTGGGATTTACCAGCAGCAGCTATACCTGCAGGACTGGGTCTGTCTGGCGAATCGCCGTCACCCGAGGTTAGGCACCAAACTCGGCCTGAAGCACTATCGCGTGGAGGGACATGTCACGATCACTGCGGGGACGGGAGCGCAACTGCTCGAACAGGCGCTGATCCGTGAGCATATCGATCGCGACGTGGTGCTGGAGTTACCGGGTTTCCTCGGGCTCGGGGCGATCATCAAGAGTACCGACCTGATCGCCACGCTGCCGCGACACATCGGTGAGACGCTGGCAAAGGTCAATGATCTGGCGGTCCATCCGTGTCCGGTTCCTGTGGATGGTTTTGCCGTTCGGCAGCACTGGCACGCCAGATATCACCACGAAGCGGGCAACCGTTGGCTGCGTGGTCTGGTGGTGCAGTTGTTCGGAACCTCGGGCTGATCAGGCCGGCCGCGCTAACTCAATCAAAATCGCACCAGAAAAAAACTAACTAGATCGTACAAATGCGTATAAACCCCGAAAGACATCGGATCGCGTTTGAACGACACTTCGTGCTGGTTTGGAGATCCAGGCGTCACTCAGTGCTCACCCCTCTTCGCATTTGCACCGGCATGCTGAGCCGGCTAGCTCTGCACACCTTGGATTAGCGGGGCGATTACGGGTGTTAGAGATTGAGAAAAGATTTTTAAAGAGGAGCAGAAATGAAAAAGGTAATAGCAACCTCGGCCCTTGGGTTGGTCGCCCTCGGCGCACACGCCCAGAGCAGTGTGACGCTGTACGGGATCGTCGATGCGGGGATCGGTTATCAGAGCAGCCAGACGTCGCTTGGTTCAACGAGTGGCGGCCGCTCGGTGATCAAGATGGTGAACGGCATCTGGGCGGGCAGCCGCTTCGGTTTGAAGGGCTCCGAAGATCTGGGCGGCGGCACGAAGGCGATCTTCCAGTTGGAAGAAGGCTTTAACAGTGCAACCGGCGCACAGGCCGTCTCCGGTCTGGCGTTCAACCGGCAGGCGTACGTCGGCGTGGCCAACGCCACCTACGGCTCGTTCACGGCCGGCCGTCAATACACGTCGTACTACACGCTGCTGTCGCCTTATAGCCCGACCACGTGGCTGACGGGCGCGTACGGCGCACACCCGGGCGATATCGATTCGCTGGATACGCTGTACCGCGTGAATAACTCGCTGGTGTACACGTCGCCGAGCATGTATGGCCTGAC